>JBAQGH010000149.1:0-20230 GCA_049287685.1 Solirubrobacteraceae bacterium
CCACAGCACCGAGCACGTCGAGGTCGGCTCGCTCGATCACCTCCAACGCCGCCTCGCCGCCAGCGACGAAGCCGGCCAGTGCGAGCTTTGGCCGTCCACGTACGCCCGCCACCAGGGGCAGACCGGCAGCCAGAAGGTCCCGCGCCCGCGCCACCTCGAAAGCGATCGCTTGGCGCAGACGATCGGACTGGCTCGCGAAATCCCCGCTGGGAGTGGGCGAAACAACCGGCACGCCCTTCAAATCCAAATCATGACCACCCTGCGCACACAGCTGGGCGAGCTGCTCGTGCGAGCAGTCAAAGCGGGCCAAATCCTGCGCCGGCAGGTAGTAGCGGCCGCGAGGCACGTCCTCGCCCAGATCCTGGATGTGCTCGACCAGCTGCAAACCAGTGCACACACGGTCTGAGAGCTCGATCCGCTCGGGGCTGGACAGCTCGAAGACGCCCAAGACCAACTCACCGACTGGGTTGGCGGACAGCGAGCAGTAGGCCTGTAGCTGCTCCCAGCTCTCGTAGTGGCGGCTGCGCTGGTCCAGCCGGTTGGCCTCGATCAGGCGCACGAATGCCTCGCGGGGCAATGCGCATTCGGCAAGCGTCTGTTGCAGACGCACTAGCAGGGGGTGACGGGCATTGCCGGCGTATGCGCGGTCGAGCTCTCTCTCCAACCAATCGAGCGCCGCAAGACGATCTCCGGCGAGCTCGTCGCCCAACTCGTCCGCGATCCGTGCGAAGCCGTAGACGGCAAGTAGCCGGCGTCGGTGCGTGCGTGAGAGCAGGCGCATCGCCACGGGGAAGTTCTCGTCGGACGCCTGCTCCATCACCGCACGCGCGCTCGGGGCTTGCGCCGGTGCCATCTCGAGTGGTGCGATGTGCATTATCGGCGCCCCGCCGACAGGCAGCGCCCAAGTGCCATCACAGGGAACACGAGCCGGTAGAGGTGGTAGTTGATGTAGTAGTCGCAAGGAAAGCCGGTACCTGTGTACTGGGGCTCGTCCCAGCCGCCGTCCTCGCGCTGGCTGTCCACAAGCCATTGCACGCCCCGAGCAACTGCGTCCGAGCGCTCGCCGGCGGCGTGCAAGGCAAGCAGCGCCCAGGCTGTCTGTGAGGCGCTGCTCTCGCCGCGCCCGATCCACTCGGCGTGATCGTAGGAGCGCGGGTCCTCGCCCCACCCACCGTCGCTGTTCTGGTGGCGCTCGAGCCAGGCTACCGCGCGCCTGATGCACGGCTCTGAGGGCGCCACACCGGCCGCGAGCAGCGCCGGCAGCACAGCACCGGTACCGTAGACGTGGTTGACCCCCCAGCGCCCGAACCAAGAGCCGCCGGGCTCTTGACGCTCGATCAGCCAGCGCACGGCCGCCACGGTCTCCGGGTCGCCGGCGCGGCCGAGCGCCGCGAGCATCTCGACCGCGTGCGCGGTCACGTCCGCGCTCGGCTCGTCGATCACCTCGCCGAAGTCCAGGAACGGAAGCTCGCGCACGAGTGAGCGCGTGTTGTCGACGTCAAAGGCCCCCCACGCGCCTTCGCGGCTCTGCATGCCCCTGGTCCAGTTGACCCCACGCTCGATCGCCGCGCGTAGGCGTCCGTCGTTCAGATCGGGGGACTTCGTATCTGGTGTTTCGGCGGTGGGCTCTAGGCTCCGAAAAAGACGATGCCCCGCGCGCGCGCGCGGGGCATCGTGCAAACGCAGCAACGCCAGCACCACCTCAGCCGTGTCGTCGACATCGGGGTAATTGTCGTTGGCGAACTCAAACGCCCAACCCCCGGGCCGCAGGCTGGGCCGGCGCACACGCCAGTCGCCGGGAACGCACACCTCCTCGCCGAGCAGCCACTCGCCGGCACGCAGCAGCGCCGGATGCCCGCCCGGCAGTCCGGCGTCGCTGAGCGCGACCACGCTAAGCGCGGTGTCCCACACCGGCGACTGGCAGGCCTCAAAGCGACGGCTGCCCGCCGGTGCGATCGACTCAGCAACCGGTAAGGGGCCTTGCGATTCACCGTCGGGCTGCTCCACCATGAAGCGGTCGAGGCCTTCTATCCCGCGTTGCATCAGCGGGTGCTCGAGCCCATAGCCGTTCAGGCGCAACGCAATCAGCGAGTACACCCACGGCGGCTGAATGCCGCCCCACGACCCGTCGGCCTCTTGGCGGCGCACGATCCAGCGCTCCGCACGTGCCATCGCGATCCGGCGCAACAGCCGTGGCGGGCGGCGCTCGTAGGCACGCAGCAAGCAATCCAGGCGCGTCAGCCAGCGGCCGCGCGCGCTGGTCGGCTCGGCTGCTCGCCAAGGCTCGGGGCCGTGCAGCTCCGCCAGTGCGAACGGGATCTCGTGTCGCGGGCGGTGCGCCATCACCAGCGACAGCGCCACGATCGTCTGGCGCGCCCAGCAGGCGAAGTCGTAGATGTTCAGCGGCACCCACGAGGGCAGCAACACGATCTCCGGCGGCAACGCCGGCACTTGATCCCAAGACCACAGGCCGAACAGCGCAAGCCAAACATGCGTGAACACGCGCGCGCTCTCGATGCCGCCTTGCGCGCGGACGAACTCGGCGGCCGCGCGCATGTGCCCAGCCTCTGGCTCATCCCCGGCCAGGCGCAGCGCCCAGTAGGCCTCGATCGTCGTCGACAGCTCGCCCGGTCCATCATGAGAATTTGCCCATGTTCCGTCTGCGCCCTGCTGTGAACGGATCCATGCAGCCGAGCGCTCGGTCTCATTAGCACGACGAATGCCCAAGAACTCGCGCAGGAGCATGTCCTCCGCGTCCATCGTCACGTTCGTCTGCAGCTCGCCGCGCCACCATCCAGCCTCGTCCTGCAGTGAGAGCAGGCGCTCACGGGCCAGCTCCAATGTCACCTGCGCCTCGCTGACTGTCTGCGCGATCTGCGATGACATGGTTGGGGACGCTAGAGAGTTTTCCCTGACGATGCTGTGGGCACGAGCGCCTCTGGGCGCCCTTCTTCGGCGATCACCGCACGCAGCAACATACTTTGGGAAATCGTGACAGGCGCACTGGATATAAAGCGGTACACGATTAGACCGTTTAGGTCACGCCGTTCCGTGAGATGGAATCCGCGAGCCGGTGCTCGTTCGGCGTCAGGGCGTAGCGGAGCGTAACCGGTCTCGTCTATCTCTGTCACGCTGACGCTCTGCCCTGCGTGCAGGTTGCTCAAGCGTGGCAAGTAGTACTCAAGCGGCGCCGAGCCCAGCTCGACCGTGGTGATCACATGCTGTGGCTGAGCCAAGCGCAGCACTCCCGCAACCCCGGACCAGTCGCCGCGCTGCAGGCGCGGACTGAGATTGACGTCGATGCTGAGCACGAGGAAAGCGAGCGCGAGCAGTCCTGCCAGTGCCAGGCCGACGCGGCCTGTTCGCTGCGCTGCGATGACGATCGCAAGCAGCGCGGTCAACGGCACCATCGCCGCAACAAGATTGCGCGGCGCCAAATAGTCGGCGCCCAGCAGCGCCAGCAGGACGGGCGTGAGTACCCCAGCGGCGGAAATCGTCAGCGCGATTAGCGCACCGCGCTCCTCACGACGGGTGAGCGTGCTCCATAGCCCGTACAGCACGCCCGCCAGGATCACGAGCGCCACCAACGCCTCGATGCCGTGCCCAAGCGAGGAGCCGCTGTAGCCCGTCAGGTAGTACTGCGGGATCGCTTCCAGGCGACTGGCAAGCGCCCATTCGCCGATCCACTGCGTGCCGTGGCCCCCCTGCGCGTGGATCAGCGGGATCAGCACGAGCCCCACAAGTCCCGGCAACGCGAGCGCGCACAGCACGCGTGGGAGATTTTTTGGATTTGAAGTTCGTTCCCGTGGTGTGAGCTGGGCGCTACCACGATCGTCCGATTTGGCGATGTCCCCCGCGCCCGCGGGGGACATCGCGCTTTCATCGCTCCACTCACCCGTGACCGCAAGCCAGAGGAGCCACAACGACATCGGGATAACGAGGAACACGGCGAAGTAATGGGTGAGCAGGGCCAACGAGGCCGTGAATGCGAACTCCGCGAGTCGCCGGTTCGTCGGCTCGTGCATGGCGCGCAGGAAGCACAGCAGCGCAAGCGAGGCCGCGAACACGAACAGGGCGTAGGCGCGAGCCTCTTGCGAGTACCACACGAACAGCGGGTTGACCGCGACGAGCGTGGCTGTGACGATCGCCGCGCGCCTGCCGGCCAGCTCTGAGCCGATCGCCCATGCGACCGCCACGGTGGCGATCCCGGCCAGCGCGGAGAGCAATCGCAAAGCCACCACACCGGTGCCGAGCACACGCGAGAGCGCCCACTCGAGCACGTACCAGAGCGGCGGCGTATTCTCGGTGTGCACGACGTTGTGCAAGGTGGCGCCGAAGCTCGCGCGCAGCACGTGCACGGGCGTGAACGCCTCGTCGTACCAGAAGCTCTGCAGGCCGAGTGTGCTCAGGCGCAGCGCCGCCGCGAGCAACAGGATCGCAAGCAGCGGCCACCACGTGACCAGGGCAGCGATCCGGCGGTCAGGCTGAGCACTGCCCGCCGCGAGCTCGCTCCTGCCACCGAGAGCGACCGGATCGGCGGCGCAGCCACTCACCGGCGCGCCGGGCTGAGGGGAGCGAGGTTCACGGGCGGCCGAGTGACAAGGACGGGGATGGCGGCGAGTCGGCCGGCGGCGAGCTGAGACCGCACAGGTCCGTTTCAGCAGCAAGACCGAAGCACTTGTAACGGTTGGCGCGCAGGTCCGCCTTATATGGCGGGAGGTAATAGCCACCGCTGATGCCGCGCATGCCGGAGACGACCGCCCCCGCAAGCATCAGGCACACCTGTGCGCGCTCCCCCGGCGCGCCGGGTGACACGTTCCCGCAGACCGTGTCGCGCGTGCTGTAGGTCTTCACGTCCTGCTCGGTGTCGAGGTTCACGTAGTCGTGGCCGGTCACCGTGCGCCAGGTGAGCAGATCGGCCTTGAGGCGATGGTTGACATGCGTTTGCTGCACCACGTCGTTGACCGTCGCGACCGCCAGGAAGATGCCGAGCAGGATCAGGATCGTCGTCTCGGCGAGGCGCAGGCTGCCCAGGCCGCGGCGCTCGTGCTCGAGCGGACGAGCCCATTCGGGTAGCCAGCCCCACGTCTCGCGCTTGGCCCCTGTCGGGAACTCGCTCATGCCGCTGTTGGGAACTTGCTCATCGCTGTTGGGTACTCCCTCATGAGACGGGCGCAAAAAGTGGCGCGGTCTGGTGGACGACGAACAGAGCCTGTACGGCGAGCGCCGCGTAGAGCACACGCCGGTCGCGGCTGACGGCGGCAAGCGGCAGCGACCACAGCGTGTACCAAGCGAGCAGCCATGTACTTGTGACCGCGATCGCAAGCAGCGTCCACGCCGAGGCGGATACCCAGTCATAGCCGCGCCACGTGCGCCACATCAGATGCAGCACGATCAGTACCAGTCCGGCCTTGAGCAGATCGTGATCGATCGGGAACACACCCGGCTTGCCGAGCAGATGGGCGATCTCGGTCGGGAAACTGTCGGTGCCCACGAAGGCCGCATCGCGGTTGAGTGCCGAGACGATGTCCACGCCGTGAGCTCCGAACACGACGTAGGCGATGAGCGCGCCGATTGCCGCGGTCGCGGCGGCTCCGATCAACGGCGCGAGCCGACGACGGCTGAGCAGTATGAACGGCAACAGCACAATGCCGGTGGCCTTGATCAGCGTCGCGCCGACTATCGCGGCCCCAGCATAGGTTTCACCGCGCGGGCCAGTCCGGAACGCACGCTCGATTTCCCCTCGCAAGCGGCCACTCAAGCCCACCTTGCCGGTCACGCGCCCGGCCTCTGCGCCCGAGCCACCCGCCGTCATGTGACCGCGATCGCTCGCGAGCGTAAGGGCAACGGCGCCCATCAAGAACAGCGTCATGATCAGGTCGTTGTGGGCGCCGCCGAGCCCATAGATGACCCACAGCGGGTTGACACCGACCACGATCAAAGCGGACTTCGGGTCGAGCCCGCGCATGCGCGCGCAGCGCCACGTCAACGCGAGCGTGCCGGCGCTCGCCGCCAGCGCCTCCAGCTTCATGCCCCACAGCGCCCCCACGACCCCCAGGGGTGCCAACGGATAGGACAGCAGCGTATACAGCGGCCCATAGGCGGTCGCCACCTTGACCCAGTCTTTGCCCACATAGCGGTAGACCGGGTCGGCCGCGATCGATGTCGGCCCGTGCAGATAGGGATTGACGGCGTGTACAACCCCCATGCGCGCGTAGGCGATGTAGCTGAAGACGTCCGTCGAGATCAAAACCGGACCGGCGAACACGATCAGCTGCAGGGCGACCGTCAACGCGATCGCCCAACGCGAGGAGATGCGCCGCGCCAACAGCAGGATGCCGACGAACGCGCCGCTGTAGGACAGCAGCGCGATCAAAAAGACGCGATAGCCGAGGCGCTCGCCGACGCCGGCGAGCCAGGAGGCGATGTCCGGGGACTTGGGGATCAGTGGCGAATGCCCGACCGCGCCGTCGAAAACGATCTCAAGCGTTGCGGCGAGCAGCACGAGCGTGAGCACACCGGCGAGAGCGATCGCCCAGCGGTGCGTACGCTCGCGTGCTTGCTCCTCGCCCACGAGCATGTGTGGCTCGGCTATCGAGCTCAAAGGATCTTCACGACTCGAAGCGCAGGACGTCGAGCGCGCCGGTCATCTCGAACACGCGCTGCACCGGCTCGCTGCCTGCCAGCAGGACAAGCTCATAGCCGTGCTCGCGCGCGCGGGCGTCGGCAAGCAAGAGCATGCGCAGGCCGCTGGAGTCGATGAACGCGAGCCCGCTGAGATCGACCACGACGCGTGCGGGCGCCTGCTCGTCGATGGCGGCGAAGTGCTCTTCTGTTTGGCGCGCGCTGGACAGGTCAAGCTCGCCCTGTAGGGAGACCCTGACGGCACCGTCCACCAGCGCACTCGATATCTGAAGGCTCCCGGGCCTCAGAGGATGCCCGCTCATCATCCGGACTCTAGTGCACGTAGTGCCCGAATAGCGGGCACTACGGAGCTTTGACGATGCCTCTCACAGCGCCCTTGAATCCGTCTCAAACCACAGCGCCCGTTTTGAGGCAGCTTCTCAAGCCAACGAGGTCCACACCGTCTTGGTCTCCAGATAGGCGTCGAGCCCGTCGTGACCGTGCTCGCGTCCCACGCCAGACGCCTTGAAGCCCCCGAATGGGGCGCACGCGTCCGCGCCGCCCCAGTGGTTTATGTACACCGAGCCCGCGCGCAGCAACGCGGCCAGCCGATGGGCGTTACCGACATCACGAGTCCACACGCCGGCCGCGAGCCCGTAGTCGGTCGCATTGGCGCGCTCGGCCACCTCCTCGATGCTGTCGTAGGGGGAGGCCACGAGCACAGGTCCAAAGATCTCCTCTTTGGCGATGCTCAAGTCGTCTGAGCTGGTGGCAAACAGCGTCGGCTCGACGAACCAGCCACCGCTGTCGGCGAGCGCCTGTCCCCCACCTGCCAACAGCTCGGCGCCCTGCTCGCTACCCGCTTCGATGTAGGACATCACGCGGTCGCGCTGCTCGGCGGAGACGAGCGGGCCGAGTTGGGTCGCGGGATCCAGGCCGGCACCCAGGCGCGTTGCCTTGGCCTGCTCGGCCAAGGCGCTCACGATCTCGTCGAAGCGCTCGGCCGGCGCATACAGGCGCGAGCCCGCGTTGCACGCCTGGCCCGAGTTGAAGTAGATCGCCTGGTAGGAGCCCTTGACGGCCGCCTCGATGTCAGCGTCGGGGAGGATTACGTTCGGGCTCTTTCCTCCGAGCTCGAGCGTCATGCGCTTCAGCGCACGCCCGGCCTTGGCCCCGATCTCGCGGCCCACGGCGGTCGAGCCTGTAAAGGCGATCTTGTCGACGTCGGGATGATCGACGAGTGCGGCGCCGGTCTCGCCGTCTCCTGTGAGCACGTTCAGCACGCCCGGCGGGAATCCGGCCTGGAGCGCCAGCTCGCCGAGACGCAGCGCGCTCAACGGCGTCTGCTCGGCCGGCTTGAGCACGATCGTGCAACCAGCAGCCAGGGCCGGCCCGATCTTCCAGGCGGCCATCAGTAGCGGGAAGTTCCAAGGCACGATCTGCGCGCACACACCGACCGCTTCGCGGCGGGTGTAGCAGAGCATGTTGGGTGCCGTCACAGGCAGCACGCTGCCCTCGATCTTGGTCGGCCAGCCAGCGTAGTAGCGCAAGTGGGCGATCGTGCCGCGCACGTCCACGTATTGGGCGAGCTTCACGGGCTTGCCGTTGTCGAGCGACTCGATCTGGGCGAGCTCCTCTTCGTGCGTTTCGATCGCGTCCGCCAGCGCCATCATCAGGGCTCCGCGGGCCGAGGGTGCCATCGAGGACCACGGGCCGCTCTGGAATGCCTCGCGCGCGGCGGCTACGGCGCGCGCGGCGTCCTCGGCGCCCGCCTGGACGACGGTGGCGATCTCGCGGCCGTTTGCCGGGTCGTGCGTGGCGAACGTGCGCCCGTCGGCGGCCGGCACGCGCTCCGCGCCGATCAGCAGGCCGTGCTCTTTGGCTATGAAGTCCCGTGCTGCGTCGCTGAGCGCCTCGGGAAGAGTTGGTTGGGCAACGGTATTCATCGAAGCTCCTTGTCGGCCATGGGAAGTCTTAAGGTCGTGCCTGTGCGTGGCTAAGACGATTGTGACAGCGCCGCGAGGATTGGGCGCGAACACCAACGGCCATGTGGAGTCGCTAAGGCTTGAGCACGATCTTCAGCGCCTCGCGGCGGTCATATAGAGCGTACGCCTCTGGAGCCTGCTCCAAGCTCATGTGGTGGGTGACAAGTGCGGCCGGGTCGAGCAGGCCGGCGGACATCATCGCCATTACCCGGTCGACGTGGCCGATCACGTTGGCGTGTCCGGCGCACACGTGCAGCGACTTGATCCACAGCAGGCCCATGTGCACCTCGGCGCGCTCGGCGTAGACCCCAACGGCCTGCACCGTGCCGCACTTGCGCGTCAGCTTCAGCGCCAAGTCGAAAGCTTGCGGGTGGCCGACCGCGTCGATGCACACATCCACGCCGCGCCCTTCGCTTGCCTCGCGTGCCGCCGCACGGGGGTCCCCCTCGCTCAGGTGAACGGGTTGCGCACCGAAGCTCTCGGCCATTGCCAGGCGCTCTGGCACCGTGTCGATCGCGATCACGTGCGCGGCGCCGCAAGCACGGGCGGCCTGCACGGCACACAGGCCCACCGGCCCAAGGCCGAGCACGGCGGCTACGTCGCCTGGGCGCAGGCCACTGTCGGCAACGGCGTGAAAGCCCGTGCCCATAACGTCGCCGGCGAACAAAGCCGTCTCATTGCTCATGCCTGCCGGGATCTTGCGCAGGACCAGCTCGGCACTTGGCACCAAAGCCCGCTCGGCCTGCGTGCCCTGCAGCGAGCCAAGCGCCGCGCCGTGGCCGAAGGTGCGCGAGGAGTCGCACTTGTGAAACCAGCCGCGACGGCAGAAATAGCAGTGCCCGCAGGCGGTTTGAAAGCAGCCGAGCACGCGGTCGCCGACCTTCACGCTGTGCACCTCGTCGCCTACCGCAAGTACCGTGCCGACGTACTCGTGCCCGATCGTAAATCCCGGCTCGATCTTCACGCGGCCGTGGTAGATGTGCAGATCCGAACCGCAAACGCCGGTGGCCTCTATCTGGACGATCGCATCGCCGGGATCTGAGAGCTCGGGCTCGGGGACGTCCTTTACGAGCACCTCGCCCGGCGCTTGGAAGGTGACGGCACGCATCGAAGATGGCAGCCTAGTGCGTATGCTGCGCAGATGCTCGACAGCATGTCCAAGGCGGTCCTGATCACCGGATGCTCATCGGGTATCGGCGAGGCCACGGCACGGCGCCTGGCAGGCCACGGCTGGAAGGTCTACGCAAGCGCCAGGAGGCCCGAGTCGATCGAGCACCTCGCGGGCGCCGGCTGCGAGCTGCTGCAACTCGACGTATGCGACGAACAGTCGATGCGCGCGGCGGTCGAGACGATCGAACGCGAGCATGGCGCCGTCGGCGTGCTCGTCAACAATGCCGGTTACTCGCAGGGCGGGCCGATCGAGCAGGTACCGCTCGAGGCCGTGCGCCGCCAGTTCGAGACGAACGTGTTCGGCCTGATCGCGCTGACCCAGCTCGTGCTGCCGGCGATGCGCGCCCAGCATTGGGGCAAGGTCGTGAACGTCGGCTCGATGGGCGGCAAGCTGACGCTCCCCGGCGGCGGCTTCTACCACGCCACCAAGCACGCGCTCGAGGCGATCAGCGACGCGCTGCGCTTCGAGGTGCGTGGCTTCGGCGTGGACGTGACGCTCGTCGAGCCGGGACTGATCGTGACCGAGTTCGGCAAGACGGCCGCTGCAACCGTTGGCGAGGCCGACGCTAGCGCACAAGCCGATAACGGCGCCGGCGATCCATACAAAAAGTTCAACACTAAGCTCGCGGCGATGACCAAGGGCGTCTACGAGGGCCCGATGCGCCATCTCGGCGGTGGCCCGGATGTCGTGGCCAAGGCGATCGAGAAGGCGATCTCGCGCCGTCGCGCGCCGTCGCGCATGCTGCTCACTCCCTCAGCGCGCCTCACGGTGCTACAGCGCAAACTGCTGCCCGACCGGCTGTGGGACGCGATGTTGCGCACGCAGATGCCAGAGCCGCGTTAAGAGCCCGGCTCTAAACCGCGAACGCCTCGACCTGCCCGCAAGGCCGGCCCACCTCGAAGCCTTGGGCGAAATCAACGCCGTACTCGCGTAGTAAACGCATCGTCGCCTCGTCGCCGACATACTCGGCGATCGTCTGCTTGCCCATGCCGCGAGCGACGCCGACAAGCGCCTGCACGACCAGTTGATCCTTGTGCGAGGAAGGCAAAGTGCGGATGAAGTCGCCGTCGATCTTCAGGTAGCGGAACGGCAACTGCTTGAGATATTGAAAGGAGCCGAAGCCCGCGCCGAAGTCGTCGAGCGCAACTGAGCTGCCGAGCGTGTGGACGCCTTCGCAGAAGCTCTGCGCGCGGCGCATGTCGCCGATCGCGGCCGTCTCGGTGACCTCGACGACCAACCGTGCAGGATCGACGCGACGGCGGTCGAGCTCCCGCTCGATGTGAGCGAGCATGCCGTGGTCTGTGATCGACAGAGCAGACAGGTTGACGGCCACGCGGGCATCGCGCTCGGCGAGCTCGCCACCCATCAGGGCGATCACCTTGCCGACCACCATGCGGTCGATCTCTTGGATCAAGCCGTAGCGCTCAGCCGCGGGCAGGAAGCTGCACGGCGGCGTGAGTGGACCGCCCGGATCGTCCGCCAGGCGGATCAGCGCCTCGTAGTGGGAGACCGCTCCCCCTTGCAGCGAGACGATCGGCTGGTAGTGGAGCACGAACAGGTCCTCGCGCAGCGCGTGGCGCAAGCGCGCCAGCCACGGTCGTGGGTGCAGACCAGCCGGCGAAGAGAAGCTGGCCGGACTGGCCGGGTAGCGCCGGCGCCGGTTCTCTTCAGGACGCATATCGCGCGCTCGGATGACGAAGCTGGAGTTGACGTCGGTCGTGGAAGTTGGCATCGCGGCAATATTCATCGAACGTCACCCACATACCCATGGGGCCTCCGGTTATGTGGAGGTTTTCGACCGAAAGCCGCAGCAAACCTGCTCAAAAGTGCACAATCGTGCCCAGAAACGGCCTTGGGACCTATCCGGTAGGTCCCTATCCACAAAATAACCTTTAGGTTATATATGTGTTTTCGGCTACGCGCTATCCATATATACACGGGAATCGACAGTCCAGTCCACCTGCTGTTTCCTGGGCGCCAGAGCGCTGATCGTGCTCGGCACAGACGCAGCTGGAAAGGCCCTGGCACCAGCTCAGCGCGCGGACGAATATGGCCTGCGCGCCCGGTCTGAGACCACCAACAGCAGCGCGAGCAGCACAAAGTTCATGACCACCGAGGAGCCGCCATAGGCGACGAACGGCAGCGTCACTCCGGTGAGCGGGATCACCCGGGTGACGCCGCCCACGATCACGAACACCTGCATGGCGATGATGAACGACAGCCCAACCGCCAGCAGCTTGGAGAACGAATCGCGCGCAAGCATCGCCGTCTTCAGACCGCGCGCGATGAACAACAGGTATGTGAGCAGCAGCGCACCGGCTCCCACGAGCCCCAACTCGTTGACGATCACCGCATAGATCATGTCGCTTTCCGGCACCGGCAAGATCGCTTCGCGCGTATGCGGGATCACCAGCAGCGACTGGTCGAAGCCCGTGCCGAACAGGCCGCCGTCGGCTTGAGCGAACAACGACTGGCCAAGCTGGTAACTGACGCCGCTGTGGAACAGCTTCGGTTCCAGCGGATCTTCCCAGGCAAGCACACGCGCGTGGACGTGCCCAACGTGGCCGACTACAAACCAGGCACCCAAGCCAAACAACACGAGCCCTATCAGCGGGAACGAGAAGCGGCCGGTCGCGACGTACAGCAGTGCGAGGAACGCACCGTAGAACATCAGCGAGGTTCCAAGCTCCCCCGTCAGCAGCAGCGTGCCCATCGCAGCGCCCCACACGACGAGCATCGGCCCGAACTGCTTCATCGGCGGGACGGTCAGGCCAAGCACACGTCGCCCCGCCGTCACCAGGATCTGGCGATTGTCGCGCAAGTAGCTGGCTAGGAAGATCACGATCGCGACCTTCGCGAGCTCGGCCGGTTGGAAGGAGACCGAGCCGAAGTGGATGTCCAGATAGGAGCCGTTGACCTGCTCGCCGATCACCGGGAAGCGTGGCAGGACCGCCATCAAGATCCCGACCGCCGCGATCGTGTAGCGGTAGCGCTCGAGCACGCCGATGCCCGTACGCCTCAGCCACAGGATCGTGACGGCGAAGAGGATCAGGCCGAGCACCATCCACTGCGCCTGCTGGCGCGCTAGCGATGGGTTGATGCGGTAGACCATCACGATGCCGACGCTCGCGAGCACCGCCGCCAAGGGGAACAGATACGGATCGGCGTAGGGCAGCGCGAAGCGGATCACCAAGTGCGCGGCAAGGCATAGGCCCAGGAACAGCAGGCCGTAGGTGAGCGACAGGCTCGAGACACGGTTGAGCGTGACGTTCGTGGAGGCTGTCAGCGAGCTGTTTTCCTGCTGGATGAAGATCGCCGTGAAACCGGCGGTAACAAGCAGCGCCGCGGGTATGAGTCCGAGCAGCTCGCGGTTGCGGGGCTTGAGCACGAGCCGAGCGTACCGGGATGCCCGGCGCGGCAGAGACACTGCCGCGGCTGCGCCCAACGTACCCCACGAGGCCCGCGCCGGCATCGCGCGCGCGGCCGGACAGCGCGCGACGGCCGAGACGCTCGCTAGGCTGACCCCAAGGGCCAGCCGTGGTGGATGGTGGCTGCCCGCTTACCATGAACGTCCCTCCGGTGACACCTCTCGATGACGAGCGTCCGCCGTCGCTGGCTGGGCACATGTGGCGACGCTTTGCGATCGCGTGCGTGCTGATCCTGTTGCTGAGCGGCGCCGCGACGGCTACTTTTGCCCTGACCAAGCTCAACCACATCGCCAACGAGGTTTTCCCGCGCACCAGCCAGCTGCACGTCGCCAAAGGCGTGATCCAGACCTCCTACAGGGGCGAACCGCAGACCTTTCTGATCATAGGCTCCGACAGGCGCGTGGGGTCCAAGGACGCCTATGACCGCAACAACGCGGCGCACAGCGACACGCTGCTGCTCGTGCGTCTAGATCCTGCGGCCGGACAGACCTCGGTGCTGTCAGTGCCGCGCGATCTGCTCACGACGATCACGACCCGCTCAGGTCACGTCTACTACCCGCGCAAGATCAACGCCGCCTACACGATCGGCAGCCTCGAAGGCGGCAGCGACCGCGCCGCTGAGTTGGCGACCGAAACGATCGAGCACCTGCTGCACATAAAGATCAACGGTGTGATCGACATCACCTTCAGGGGCTTCATCGACATCGTCGACACGCTCGGCTGCGTGTATGTGAACGTCGATCATCGCTACTTCAACGAACCGAACGGGAGCGTTGAAACCAACTACTCCGCGATCGACCTGCAACCCGGCTATCAGAAGCTCTGCTACGAAAAAGCGCTCAGCTATGTGCGCTATCGCCACGACGACTCGGACTTCGTGCGCGTAGCCCGCCAACAGGACTTCATCCGAGACCTGCGCGAGCAGGTGCCGGCGAGTCAGATCATCGGCGAGATCGACAAGGTCTCCAAGGCCGTCGGCAAAGCGGTCATAAGCACGTTTCACTCCTCCGCCGGCCAGCTGATCGAACTCGCCGAACTCGCCGCCTTCTCCCAACAGAAGCCGCTGCGTCAGGTCAAGTTCCAGGCGGAAAACGTCGACGCGATGATCGGCGGCGAAAGCTACGTGACCACCTCTCCCGCGCTGATCAAAGCGACCGTCGATGACTTCTTGCACGGCCACGAACAGCTCAAGCTTCCCGCCAGCTCATCATCCTCCTCCCACCACTCCCACCATCACGTCTCGCACGGCCCCTCAGACGCGCAGCTCGACCTCTCTCCAGTCTCGTCCTCCGCCCAAGCGATGGCGCTCACGGCGGCCCCAGGCGTGCCCTTCCCTCTCTATTACCCGTCCATCCAAACCGGTCCGGCAATACCGCAGGAGGTCCACGCCTACACGCTCGAAGACCCACAGAAACACGTCCACCATGCGTATGTGGCCGTCTGGCAGGAGAACTCGCTGGGCGGCTACTACGACGTAGAGGGCATGGACTGGGTGAACATCCCGCTGTTCGCCCACGCACGCGTACAGCAGGTCGGCGGGCGCAGCTATCTGATCGTGGACGACGGTGAACACATCCACGACATCGGCTGGCGCGTCGGCAGGGTCATCTACTTCGTGACGAACACCCTGCTCGAGGACCTTTCAAACGCACAGATGATCGCGATCGCCCAGGCCACGCGGCCGCTGCACTGACTAGATCAGGCTGTGGTCCTTGCGTCATCTAGCGCGGCGTTGACGAGCGCGTCCGCGTGCGCGTTCTGGGCTCGCGGCACCGAACGAATCTTCCAGCCCTCAAACGCGCGCAAGGCCGCCATCGCTTCGCTGTAGAGCGGGCGCATCGCGGCGTGCTTTACCTTGTAAAGGCCCTGCACCTGCTTGGCGATCAGCTCAGAGTCGTTGACGACTTCAACCTCAGTTGCTCCAAGCGCGACCGCACGCGCTAGGCCCAGTAGCAAGGCCCTGTACTCGGCCACGTTGTTGGTGACCGTTCCCAGCAGCTCGGATGCCTCGTCCAGAACCTCTCCCGAAAGCGTCGAGACAACGCTTGCGGCCGCCGCGGGCCCGGGATTGCCACGCGAGCCCCCATCGACATGCACGACTACCTTCATCTGAGGCTAGTGTCCCGAGTCACAAATTCGGTGAGTATTACCCGGATGGATGGTCGTGATCTGAGGTTCGACGGTATCGGTCTGCGTACCGGTAGCACGTGGGCCGATACCGTCGGGCCTCAGGCGCGTCCAGGCGTCGGGGAATACCATCGAATTTGTGACTCGGGACACTAGGAGCCGTCGACGAGCGGCGGCAGATCTCCCGGCACGCGGGCGCGGCGACGATCGCGGATGACTCGACGCTGCAGCTCAGCCTCGGAGGGGCGCGAGCCGCGTGCACGGCGGTCAAAGTCGCGGCGGTCGATGATGACCGTCACGTTGTCGTCGTTCTCGTAGCGCTTGACCAGCTTCTGATAGAGCTCGTCGGCAAGCGGCTTTGGCACCACGCAGTAGATCATCGCCTTAGATCGTACTGCGCGCGGAACGCGACGGCTGAGCGCATCGTCAGCCTGACTCCAAACCTTCTCACGACGGGCAGCTCGCGCCTCTATTGGTGAGGCGCTCAGGCGCTCAGCGCAGAAAGCTCACCGCGCTCATCCGCGGCGGCGTTCGCGAGCCGGTCCTCGTCAGGCAGCTCGTCGAGCTCCATGCCCTGGGCGACAAGCTGCGAGCCGGCGGCCTCGTCGCCGAGATCGACCTCGTAGCGGTACCAGCACAGCTCCCAGGCGACGACTATCGCGACCGCACTGCCCGAGTCCTCGAGCGGACGCACGGTCACCGAAGGCGCGCCAAGCGAGCGTGCGACGCCGGCTACGCGCCTGGGTTGCTCACCGGCATTGAAGACCTCGAGCGCTCGTGCGACCTTCAATTCGCCTGCGGTCGAGGCGCCAGAGCTGAAGACGCTGGCCGTGGGTGCATCTTCGGCAGACTGGCTGGCCCGGACTGGACGAGCGCGCGCGGTGCTCGGTTCCTCCTGGTCACCGTCGAGCCGCTGGAGATCATCCTCGGCGCTCCACGCACCCTCGCTCGACTCCGATGCTCCCACAGAGCCGATGTAGATCTCGTGCTCGCGAAGATCCTCACCCTCGGCCTCGCCATCAAGGAGCTCGTAAAGATCATCCTCGGGAAGCTCCACGCCCGTGTCGACTCGATCGAGGCCAGCGGCGCCGTGGCGTTCGCGGCGCAAGGAGCCCTGGCCCGGCTCGCGCAACTGGCGTAGCCGTCCGAGCAGCGAGCCGGCGCGGCGCGCGCGGGTCGGGCGGACGCTCGAAGCGTGGTTGTCTGCCTCTCGCAACCAGCCCTCAGCCGCGGCCCGGGGTACGCACAGCTCGCAGACCGTGCGGCGCTGGCCGCCGGCAAGAAACACGTCGGGTGTCTCCCCTCGCAAAAGGCTTCTGCCGCATACGTCGCAGGCGACGACCGGGTGCGAGGTGACGATTGCTCTGGTGGCCATCGGCCCATCAGAGTAGCTGGACGGGCGAAAAGGCGCTCCGCGCTCGGCTCGGACAACGTCCGCCCGCGCACCGTCGTGCCGCTCGCCCGGGCTCACGCGTGAGCGCCGGCGTGGGCGGCGGCTTGCTCGCCCTCGCGGCGCTCGAGCACCTGCCTGGCCAGGTTTCCCGGCGCGGGTGCGTAGCGCAACGGCTCGAGCGTGTAGTCGCCCTGGCCCTGGGTTATGGAGCGCAGGTCGGGCGCATAATCGAGCATCTCGGCCATCGGCACCTCCGCCCTGATCTCCGTGCCCGAGCCCTTTGGCTCCATGCCCTGCGGCCGTCCGCGGCGAGCGTTGAGATCGCCGAGCACTTCCCCCACGTACTCCTTCGCGACCGACACGCACACGAGCATGATCGGCTCCAGCAGCACCGGCTGGGCCTGCTCCAGCGCCTCCCTCATCGCTTGGGCACCGGCGAGCTTGAACGCGAGTTCAGAGGAATCGACGGTGTGGTAGGAGCCGTCGATCAGCGTGACGCGAACGTCCTTGACCGGATAACCCGCAACGGGGCCCGCCTGCATCGCTTCGACCACGCCCTTCTCTACCCCGGGGATGAATTGGCTTGGGATCGCCCCGCCTTTGATGTGGTTGACGAACTCCAGGCCAGCTCCCTGCGGGAGCGGCTCGATCTCGATGTGGCAGTCGCCGAACTGACCACGTCCGCCGCTCTGCTTCTTGTGTCGGCCGTGAGCAGCCGCGTGCGCGCGGATCGTCTCGCGATAGGGAACGCGCGGAGGCTTGAGCGTGACCTCGACGCCGAAGCGTGCGCGCAGTCGATCGACGATCACTTCGACGTGCACCTGCGAGAGCCCGGCGACGATCTGCTCGCCTGTCTGGGAGTCGCGATGCAGGTCGATCGTCGGGTCTTCCTCCTGCAGGCGCCGCAGCGAGGCGAACACCTTCTCCTCTTCTCCCCTGCTGCCGGGCTCGACCGCGAATGCCATCACCGGCGCCGGCAGACGCGAACGCGGCATCTCAAGCGGCCCAACCTCGGCATCGCCGGGCCCGGCGATCGGCCAGTGGACAGCCAGCCAATCCCCGGCGTGCGTCTCCTTGAGCTTTGCGACCGCGCCCATGTCGCCCGGACCGATCTCCTGCACCTGCTCGGTGCTCCTGCCAGCGAAGGCGATCAGCTGTCCGATGCGCTCTCGCGCGTGGGCGCGCGTGTTCAGCACCTGCGCGTCGTGACAGAGCACTCCCTGGTAGACGCGCAACAGGTTGACACGCCCGGCATAGGAGTCTGCGCGCGTCTTGAAGACGTAAGCGAACAGCTCGTCCTGATCGGAGGCCGAGAGCTCGACATCCCCGACCGCCAGCGGGCCGTGCTTGACCGGCGAGGGCAGGTCCTCGACGATCGCGTCGAGCAGACGCGAGGTGCCGATGTTGCGCGTCGCCACACCGCACACCACAGGAAACAGCTCGCCGTGGTTGGTGCCCCGCTCGAGTGCTTCCGCGATCTCCTCGTGGGAGATCGGCTCACCCTCCAGATAGCGCTCCATCAGCGCGTCGGAGAGCTCTGAGACCTCATCCATCAGGCGTTCTCGATATTCCTGCGCAAGTGGCATCTGCTCCTCTGGAATCGGTCCCTCTTGCAAGGCGCCACGCTTAGCCGAGCCCTGCCTGAAGGCGCTCATGTCGAGCAGATCGATCACGCCGTCGATCTCGCCGCCGGATCCAAGCGGGAGCTCGGTGGCGACCGCGTGGGGGCCGAATGCCCGCTTGAGGTCCTCGAGCGTGGCGAAGAAGTCGGCGCGCTCGCGGTCGAGCATGTTGATGAACAGGAGCCGGGCGATGTCGAGCTCGGCGGCGCGCTCCCACAGACGCGCGGTCGTTGGCTGCACACCGTCGACGGCGCTCACCACGAACACGGCCGCCTCGCATACGCGCAACGCGGCGAGCGCGTCGGCTATGAAGCTCGGCTCTCCGGGTGTGTCGAGCAGGTTGATCTTGCGCTCGCGCCAATGCAGGCAGCTGAGTGTCGTGGAGATAGACATCTGGCGCGCCTGCTCGTCTGGGTCGCAGTCTGAGACGGTGCTGCGTTCGGGCACCGAACCGAGCCGGCCGACGACACCCGCCTCGAACAGCAGTGCCTCGTGCAGCGAGGTCTTGCCCGAGCCGCGATGGCCGACGAGGGCGACGTTGCGAATCCGATCGGCTGCCGGGCGCATGTCTCTCCTTGCTGGACGCTACCAGTCAAGATACCGCCGAGCAGAGCCCATGTATAGGGCCTCACAGGAGGCATTTCGCGCTAAATGCCAGCTTGCCCGGCCGACACCCTGGGCTCGCTATACCAACCGGCGCGAGCGCCTAACGCGGGTCGCGGCCACCCGAACCACTAGTCGAAAGAAGCCTCCTGCATGCGCCCGCGCAGGCGCAGCACCGCCTTGGTGTGAAGCTGGGAGATGCGCGACTCGGTGACGCCGAGCACCTCGCCGATCTCGCGGAGCGTCAGGTTCTCGTAGTAGTAGAGCGCGATCACCAGCTTCTCGCGCTCGGGCAATGAGGCGATCGAGTCGGCGATGCGATCCTTCAGGTCGCCGACGTCGAGGGCTCGCGAGGGGTCTGGCGCATTGGGATCCTCGATCGTGTCCATCAACGAGACCTGGTCTCCACTGGAATCGGACACGCTCCACAACTCGTCCAGGGCCGCCACCGAGGAGTGGGATATAGCAAGCAGCGATTCGTGTAGCTCTGGCACGGTCAGCTCCAGCTCGGCGGCCATCTCCTCGTCGGTGGGGGTGCGCTGCAGGCGATGCTCGAGCTTGGTGTTAGCGCGCTCGATCTCCCGCGCACGTGCGCGCACGCTACGCGGCACCCAGTCGATCGAGCGCAGCTCGTCGATGATGGCGCCCTTGATGCGTGTGATGGCATAGGTCTCGAACTTGATCTCACGCGAGATGTCAAAGCGCTCGATCGCCGAGATCAGGCCCACGAGGCCGTAGGAGACGAGGTCTGCCTCCTCGACATGCGGAGGCAGACCGGCCGCGGTGCGGCCGGCCACGTACTTGACCAGCGGTGAGTAGGCGACGACCAACCGCTCGCGAGCGCGAGTGTCTCCATCAGACTTATAGCGCCGCCACAGTTCGCGCAGCTCAATCGCTTTGACGTTCGTCTGCAGGGTCTTCTCCCGCCGATCAGGCCCTAGGGTGACTGCGCGCATAGGCGCTTCTGAGTCTGGCGGACTCTACCCGAGTGTAGACCTGAGTGGTTGAGATGCTTGAGTGGCCGAGCAGCTCTTGAATCGAACGCAGGTCGGCGCCACCGTCGAGCAGGTGGGTCGCGAAGCTGTGGCGCAGGGCGTGAGGAGAGATTCCACCGGGGATTCCGGCGCGCGTCGTCCATGCTCGCAACCGGCGACGCACGTCGCTCGTGCCCAGTCGACGCCCGGAGCGGCTGAGAAATAGCGCCTGCTCGTCAGGGACGCCCGAGCCCACGCGCGAAGGCGTCGCAGCCGCAGCCCCTCTCGGGACATCACGTGCAG
>JBAQGH010000150.1:0-11324 GCA_049287685.1 Solirubrobacteraceae bacterium
GCGATCATCTTCCCCCAGCTACTGCTATGCGGGCTGTTCGTAGACCGTCACGAGATGGCCAGTGTGCTCTACGGGCTATCAAGCGTGCTGCCACTCACCTACGCCTACGACGCGCTGGCGCGCGCCACCCATCCCGGCCCGCTCGGCGGCAGGGTTGCGCTCGATGTCGCTGTGATCGTAGGCGCGACGTTGATCGCGCTGACGCTCGGGGCGCTCACTCTGCGGCGGCGGACTGCATGAGCGGCGCACCAACTTGCGGCTCGGCGCTCAACGGCACGGTGATCACGGGCACCGGCGAGCTTCGCAGCAGCTCGGTAGTGACCGTGCCAATCGCCTCGTGCAGCCGCGAGTGCGGCTTGGCGCCGAGCACGATCGCGCGAGCATCGTGGCGCTGAGCGGCGTCGATCAAAGCGGCGGCGGGGTCTCGGTCTGAGACCTCCGTCTCCAGCTCGATGTCAAACAGCGCTGGGTCGCCGTCGAGCATCAGCTCATCGAGGATCGCGCGGCCTTCGTCGTGGCGCTCGCCGCTGCTGCTCAGCGGCGTGGGCGGCATGTGCTGCGCTCGGCAGGCGTACACGATCACGAGCTTGCCGCCCGAGAGCAGCTCGTTTGCTGCCCAGCGGGCGGCGTTGCGCGAGCCCTCGCTGCGGTCATAGCCGAGCACGAGGCAAGGCCCTCCCGCGTCGCTGCCGGTGGCGGCTGAGCGGGTCATGCCGGCGTCGTCTCGCGGTCCAGGGCGTCCAGGTAGGGCGCCAGGTACTTCGTGGCGATCTTGCTCGGCGGCTCCCACGCCGGGGTGTCGCTGATCTCTGAGCTGAACCCGTGCCCGCCGGTGATCTGCGCCGTCAGATACAGCGGCTTATCGCCCGTCAGCAGCATCCCGTGGATCACGGGGTGAAACCGCTCGGGTGTCACCTGGGCACCGGCGCCCGCAGCGATCGACAGCGCGACCGTATCGGCCTGCTGGGAGCTGACGCCGCCGTGCTTGACCGGGAACTCGGTGCAGTCCCCGGCCGCGTAGATGTGCTCGACATCGAGAACATGCCCGTAGGGGTCCACGCGCAAGAAACCGTGTTCGCTCAACGGGATGCCGCGCACGCTCGGGCCGTAAAGCTCGGGCAGCGCGATCACGCGGTTGACGTGCAGGCGCCGGTCGCCGGGGTTGATTACCAGCTCGCCGGCACTAGGGACTTCGGCGTAGGCGGAGTGGATCGTCTGGATGCCCGCGCGGCCGAGCAGCCCCGCGACGGTGCCGCTCACGTTCTGCCCGAAGATCGCCAGCGGAGCGTCCTCGGGGGTGACGAGCGTGACCGCGAGCTCGACGCCCATGTCATAGGCGCGACCGGCGGTCATCAGCGCCAGCTCATACAGCGGCAGCGGCCAGGCCATCCTGCCAGGTGCCAGGAATGCGAGGCTCTTGATGTAGCCGCCCTCGACATCCTGAATCACGCCGTGCAGGATCTCATCCATGTGCGCCGCGTCGATCGTGACCGCGTGCTGATAGCGCGGGACGGCCTTCGCGCCGAGCGCGAGCACGAGCCGGTCGTACTCCAGCTCTACGTCTCCCTTGGTGTGGGCGACCTGCTTGTCCGGGTCCACCCATGCGAGCTCGTCGGTCACGAGCCGCGCGCCGGCGTCGCTGATGATCGGCGCGAGTTGGTAGCGGCGTGCCTGTCCCTGGGCGAACGGCTCACGCACAGTCATTGGCCGGTAGTGGAAGTCGGGGTTTGGTGCGATCACGGTCACGTCGGTCAGCTCCGGCGCGAGCTCGTGCAGCGCAAGGACGGTCTCCAGCGCCGCTACGCCGCCGCCGGCGATTAGCACTCGCTGCCTGTTGGTGTTGGTGGTTTGAGTGGTCATGCTCTGCAGGTTACGGTCGGGTGTTGGCTGTGGCAGTCGAGTAAATCCGTGTGCGCGATCGGTGGAAACTACGCAGCTGGGACCTTGTTCGACGGACGCACCCCCCACACGCGCGCGCGGGCCACGTCCAGGCTTGAGACGACGCCGAGCGGGCGGCCCGAGTCGGGGTCGGTCACGATCAGATGCGAGCACTCGTGCTCGCCCATCAACTGCGCGGCGCGCTGAACCTCCTCGACGCGCTCGATCGTGACGATCTCAGTCGCGGCGATCTCGCCCGCTTCGCCGTCCATGCCGCCCGTGCCGACGGCGCGCATGAGGTCGATATCGGCGATAGCGCCCCACACCAGCTGCTCGGTGTGATGGGGGCCAGGCGCGAGACCGTCGACGATCACAAAGTGGACGCTGTTCTCGGCCATCAATGATGCGACCTCGTGCAGCGGTGTCTGTGGCGGGCAGTCAATCACCCCGGAGTGCATCACCTCGGCGACGGCGAGTTCACTGAAATGGGATGGCAGCGGCATTTGACTTCCTCCTTGCGCGTGGGAATGGTGTGCTCTGAGGTTTTCACCACGCACGCGCTGCGCCATCCGCAGTAGCCGCGCGCAAGGGGTGCGGTTTTCCTCGGATAGCGCGAGTGGCGTTCACGGCGGGTAGCAGGCCACGTGGTAGCACTCGCCGGCGTGCGGGTCCCGGTCTTGCTCTGTGGACGCGGAGGTCTTGCGTGGCTTGCCGTCCTCCACGAGCATCATCGGCTCATAGGCGCCAATCACGTCACCACAGTGCACGCAATGTGGCTTCTCCGGCGTGGGGTTCGGTCTCTCAGAAGTGCTCGGGGGCTGGGACATATGCGCTCGGAGGGCGCCTTTCGGGCTGATCGACGCCGATGCCGAGCGTAGGTTCTGCGCGGCCCGCTCTATCAGGGGAATCCCGCAGTCCAGGGGGGCAGACTACGGGTAAGCTCTGCCGGGGTGATGACCAGAGATTCTGAGGAGCCGTGGCTCCGACAACTGCTCGATGTTGGGCAGGCGCTCGTCACCGAGCTTGACCAGCGGGCTGTGCTCGATCGTGTCCTTGAGGCGGCAAGGGAGATCACCGGGGCGCGCTACGCCGCGATCGGGGTCCTCAACGAGGATCGCTCTGAGCTTGAGCAGTTCCTGACCGCCGGTATCGACGAGGAGACCCGCCGCGCGATCGGCGACCTGCCGCGTGGCCGGGGGGTGCTCGGCACGCTGATCGAACGCCCCGAGGCGCTGCGGCTGGCCGATGTCGGCCAGCATCCGAGCAGCTATGGGTTCCCGACCGGGCACCCGGCGATGCGCAGCTTCCTCGGGGTGCCCGTCCTCGTCCGCGGCCAGGCGTGGGGCAACCTGTATCTCACCGACAAGCAGGACGGCGAGTTCACGCAGGCCAATGAGGAGGCCGTCGTGATGCTCGCGCGGTGGGCCGCCGTGGCAATTGAGAACGCGCGGCTCTACCAGGTGAGCGAGCTGCGCCGCCACGAGCTTGAGAAAGCCTTCCGTGGCCTTGAGGCCACGCGCGACGTGGCCGTTGCGATCGGCGGGGAGATATCGCTTGAGCACGTGCTCGAGCTGATCGTCAAGCGTGGCCGTGCGCTCGTGGGCGCTCGTAGCCTCGTGATCATGTTGCGCGACGGTGATGAGCTGGTCGTGCAGGTCAGCGCCGGGCACGCGCAGGACACCCAAGGGGTGCGCCTGCCGGTCGCCGGTTCGACCTCCGGGCAGGTGCTCGAACGCGGGCGCCCGGAACGGATCACCGATGTCGCCGCTCGTCTGCGGATCGCGCCGCGAGAGTTCGGTGTCCCGGACGCCGAGACAGCGCTGCTCGTGCCGATGGTCTACCGCGGCCACGCGGTCGGGCTGCTCGCCGCGTTTGACCACGGAGCCGACCGTGCCGTGTTCAGCGAGGACGACGAGCAGATGCTGCGGACCTTCGCGGTCAGTGCCGCGACGGCCGTGGCGCTCGCGCAGAGCGTGCAGGCCGACCGGCTGCGCAGCTCGGTGGCCGCCGCTGACGCCGAGCGGAGTCGCTGGGCCAGGGAGCTGCACGATGAGACGCTGCAGGGCCTCGGCGGGCTGCGGCTGCTGCTCGCCTCGGTGCTCGCCCAAGGGGACCTCAACCCGGCGCGCGGCGCGCTGGAGGAGGCGGCGGAGCACATCGAACGTGAGATCGAAAACCTGCGGGCGATCATCACCGAGCTACGCCCCGCCGCGCTGGATGACCTCGGCCTGCACGCCGCGATCGAGGCGCTGCTGGACCGCCACCGCGAGCAGAGCGGAGCCACTATCAACAGCGAGCTCGACCTACCCGCTCGCTCCGCAGACCCGCAAGACATGGACGGGGAGATGCAGACCACCGTCTACCGGCTGCTGCAGGAGGCGCTCACGAACATCACCAAGCACGCCCGCGCCAACACCGTCCGCGTACTGGTCAGACAGAACGACGGCGAGCTGTCGATCGAAGTGCAGGACGACGGCCAAGGATTCGACACCAGCGCTCAGAGCAGCGGCTTCGGACTGGTCGGCATGAACGAGCGGGTCGCCTTGGCCGGCGGGACGCTCAGCATCAGCTCGGATGCCAACGGCACGCTCCTGGCCGCGCGCCTGCCACTGCGCCCCTCAGTTCCCGCCGAAATCTCAGGCACTCAGCAGGCCGCGCCGTAGCGCATAGCGCACCAGCTCCGCGCGGGTCCGCACCCCGAGCTTGCTGTGGATGTGCCCGCGGTGCGTCTCGATCGTGCGCGGCGAGAGGTGCAGTTTTCGTGCGATCTCGACGGTCGTATAGCCGAGCGCGATCAACCTCAGCACCTCGACCTCGCGCACCGTCAAACTATCGTTGGTCAGCGAGCGGTGAAGTGCAGCAAGGCGAGCTGCGACGCTCGGGCTCAGGTATTCCTCATCGCGGGCTGCGGCACGTACCGCCTCGGGGAGGTCGGTGTCGGCACGATCCTTGGAGACGAACCCGAGCGCGCCGGCGGCAAGCGCACGCTGCGCGAAAGCAGGGTTCTCCTCCATCGTGACGATCACGATCTGCGTGTCCGGTACTCGCTCTCGCAGCTGGCCGACCGTCTGCAGGCTCGACATGCCGGACATGCCCAGGTCGAGCACCAGCACATGCGGCCGGTGGCCGTGAACATGGGCAACGGCGCCCGTCAGGTCGTCGGCTTCGGCGATCACCTCGATGTTCTTCTCGCTCTCGAGCAGCAGTCGCAGGCTGCGGCGCATCAGGGCGTGATCGTCGGCCACGACGACCCGGATCACGTCAGCCACCGGCAGCGGCGCTGCGTCCGCAGAGACGCTGGGAGCCAACTGCAAGTGTCCAGACATGCCCCAAACCGTATGTGCCGGCAGGCGCCGTGTTGAGCGGGGAAACACCCTTACCCGTGGTGGGAAAGCACGGACTCAGAGGACGGTGCGGTAAGCACGCCGGCGGCTCGCACGCAGACCGATCTGTCGGTCGACGGCGCGTGTCAGCGCCGCCATCTGCGCCTCGACGCTCTGTTCGCAATCGGCCGCGAGCACGCACTCCTCGGGCAGCTCATCCAACGCCTGGAAACGATCAAACTGCGCAGCGACAACCTCGGGCGTGGCGTCTGAAACCCGCTCGGGGCTCTGCATCCGCCTGGCGGCCCGCGCGAGCGCCGTCTGCAGCGTCACCTGGCACTGGACGGCCAGGAAGCTCACACCGTCGCGGCGCAGCACAGCAAAGAGCGCCGCACGCTCCCGGCGTGTGTGGCAGGTGGCATCGACGATCACCCCACCGCGGCCCTCCAGGTGCGCGAGCGCCTCGCCGGCCAACGACAGGTACACCGCTCGGGTGAAGTCCTCGGTGTAGTGCTCGGGTCTCGCGCGCTCGCCGAGCGCCACCCCCGCGAGACGCTTTCGCAGCACATCTGAGGACACGACTGGCAGCCGTGAGCGACGCGCGAGCGCAGCGGCCAACGTTGACTTGCCGCTCGCCGCCGGACCACAGACCACGATCACGACCGCGCCGCGAGCCCGCCAGCACAACCGCTCCGCCAACCCCCACAGACGCTCCGCCCGCGCCCGCTCCCGGCGACGCAGCGCGCCGTGATGGGTGCCGGCCGCGATCAACGCCACCTTGGCGCGCACGAGCGCCCAATAGGCGCTGTAGAAGCAGCGCAGCCACTCGCTGCCCGGATCACCCCCAGCGTGACGGTAGGCGCACACCAGCTCCCGTGCGGCCCAGCGCCGGCCGTGAGCTTCCAGGTCCATCGCCAAGAACGCCAGATCGCGCGCAACATCCATCTGGCGCAGCGCCGGGTCAAACTCGATCCGATCAACGACACGGACCTGTGGGCCGAGCAGCACGTGCTCGCAGCGCAGATCCCCGTGCCCGTCGCGCACCAGCCCCCGCTGCACGCGCAGCTCAAGCTCACGCGCATGAGCAGCCACGAACGTCTCACCGAACCCGCGCATCGTCTCCACCCGCCAGCGGGAAGGGAACGGCAGGCGTTCGATCTCCTGCATGTTCACCCTCCAACTGTCCAGCAGCCGCTCTGGCCTGTCCGCGGCAAGCACAGGTGAGCGCTGGTGAAACTCGGCCAGGCACTCAGCGACCTGCTGTATATGCGAGCGGGTAAGACAACCTGCGCGGATCGCCCCCAGCAGCGTGTGCGCCTCCTCGAAGCGGCGCATCACGACCGCGTACTCCACGGCATCGGGGGTCTCCTCCGGCGCGAAGCGAAACCCTCCGGGGCCGCAGAGGATCGCCCGCACCCCAAGATAGATACCGGGAGCCAGCTCACGGTTGACGGCCACCTCCTCACGGCACGCCGCGCGCCTGCACGCGAGTGTCGCGTAGTCCAGGAAGGCGAGCCGCACAGGCTTCTTGACCTTGTAGGCGCGCTCGCCGGCAACGAACACCCAAGAAGCATGGGTCTCGTGCACCTGCACCGCCGGGCGCCCTGGATACATCGCCGGATCGCCCAGGGCTTGCACGACCGACAAGCTGGCCGCTCCGTCGCGCTCAACGCCAGCATCATGCTCGGGGTGGCGCACGGTGCTCATACGCCAAGCACTGCTGTCAGTCGGCGGCGACGCTCGCCGACGCGCCTTCAAGGCTGGCTGGCTCGCCTGCGACCGGCTCGCAGCCCCGTGGCATCACCAGCACCGGACAGTGAGCCTCGCGCATCACCGCCGCCGAGACGCTGCCCAGCAGCGCGTGACGCACCGGCCCATAGGCGCGAGAGCCGAGCACGAGCAGATCAAGCTCGCGCGACTGCTCGACCAGCACATCTGCGGGGTCGCCCTCGATGGTCTGTGTCTGAACTGGCACGCCGCCGGAAAGCTCGGCCACCGCGCTCCGCAGGCTCGCCTTCGTCGCGGCATACGTTTCGGCTTCGAGCTCTGAAACCATCGCCGCCTGTGCCGCATAGCTGCGGACGAACATGCTCAGCCCGGACGCGGCGATCACGCTCAGCTCGCCATCGAACACCTGGGCGAGCTCATCGCCCAAACCCAACGCCGTCTTGCCCTCTGGCGAGTCGGCAAAGCCCACGCCGACACGCCGCAGCCTGCCGGTATCGCGGTCGGCGTAGCCGGCGGGCGCCACCAGCACCGCGCACGGCGCACCGTGCACCATGCGCTCCATCAGACCGACGTGCAGATGTCCGGCGATCCCCTCGCGCGCCGCACCGATCACGATCAGCTGCGCGTTCTCATAGCTGGCCATGCTGTGCAGAGCGTGGATCGGCCACGACGAGCTGCTCCAGTGACAAGTCGCCTGCGCCAGTACCTCGCTATCCGGCATGAGCGCCCTCAGCTCCGCACGGATAGCCTCCTCGGCCGCCTGCGCAGGCTCAGAGGAAAGCAGCGGGCTGTAGGGGTAGACGACCGTCACCTCGCTGCCCAGCGCAGCCACAATCTGCCCGCACAGCTTCATCGCATCATGCCCAGCCTCGTCGCCCGAGTAGCCCACTACGATCTTCTCCAACACGGCCAGGCTCCTTTCACGCAGCTCGCCTTGTCCAATACCTAGTCTGGAAGGTAAAGGCGAACGAGAATCACCTCCATCGGTAGTCCACTGCGTCCGTTACACGGTATTCCACGGACCCGGCCAGAGACATCCGTGGCGGTGCGGCGCTCCCGCCGACACGTCAGGGAAAACCCCGGATGCCCAGCCCACGTGAACACCAGATCCTTGCTGCATGTCCGTGATCGCCCTCGAACCCAACCAGCCGGCAACCCTTCCACAGCAAGGCTCACCCGACCCAGCAATCCATACAGAAGCGCTCTCCAAGCGCTACGGGAGCACCCTCGCGCTGAACGCGCTCGACCTCACCGTCGGCAGGGGAGAGGTGTACGGGTATCTCGGCCCCAACGGGTCGGGCAAGACCACCACGATCCGGCTGCTGCTGGGGTTGCACCGGCCCAGCGCGGGACGGGCGCACCTGTTCGGCCACGACGCCTGGCGCGACCCGGTGGCCGCGCACCGCCACGTCGCATACGTCGCGGGAGAGCCGTTCCTGTGGCCTGGGCTGACGAGCGCCGAGACGTTCGAGTTCCTCGCGCAACTGCACGGCGGCGTCGACGTTGCCTACCGCGAGCTGCTCGTGCAGCGCTTCCAGCTCGACCCGCACAAGAAGATCAGGGCGCTGTCGAAGGGCAACCGCCAGAAGGTGCAGTTGATCGCGGCACTCGCCAGCCGCGCCGAGCTGCTGCTGCTGGACGAGCCCACAAGCGGTCTTGACCCATTGATGGAGGTCGCGTTCCGCGACTGCGTAAAGGAAGCCAAGGAGCGCGGGCAGACCATCTTCCTTTCCTCGCACATCCTCAGCGAGGTCGAGGCGCTGTGCGACCGCGTTGGCATCCTGCGCGAGGGCAAGCTCGTAGACGAGGGCACCTTGCAGGAGCTGCGCCACCTCGCCGCGCAGACGGTGGAGGTCACGTTCGCCGGCCAGGCGCCCACGCTCCCGCCGCTGCCAGGCGTGCAGGTCCAGAGTGCAGGGCCGAACGCGCTGCGCTTTGAGGTCTCAGGCAGCGTCGGCCCGTTGATCGCGGCGCTCGCCGAGCATCCGGTGGCCACGCTGACCAGCCGCGAGCCTTCACTCGAGGAGATATTCATTCACCACTACGACGGTTCCAAGGACCGTGGCGGCGAATAGCAGAGCGCTCGTGCGCAGTCTGCCGCGAGCGGCACCCGCCGGTCGCGCGCCTGTGCTTGCGTTGGCGCGGCGGGCGTTCCGTGACGCGCGTGTGCGCACGATCTCCTTCGTGTACCTGTTCGCGCTCTACGCCTACATCCAGCCGATCGGCTACCGCGACGGGTTCCCCACGCTCGCCGAGCGTGTCGGGTTTGCCCACAGCTTCTCGAACAACAAGGCGTTGCGCCTGTTCTACGGCGAACCGCACAACCTGTTGAGCGTGAGCGGCTACACCGCGTGGCGGGTTGGCGGGACGCTTGCGATCTTCGCCGCGATCTTCGGTTTGTTCGCCGCCGTGAGAGCGTTGCGCACCGAGGAGGACACAGGCCGCCAGGAGCTCGTGCTCGCTGGGATTGTCGCGCGGCGCACGGCATACCTGTCCTCGATCGCCGCGATTGCGGCTGGCACCGTGCTGTTGTGGGCCGGTGAGTCCGCAGGGTTCATCGTGGCCGGGCTGCCGGCCGGCGGCTCGATGTATCTCGCGCTCGCCACGGTGTCGATCGTGCCGGTGTGCGCGGGCGCGGGCGCGCTGGCAAGCCAGCTTGCGCCGACACGGAGGATGGCGCTGGAGCTGGGCGGCGCGGTCCTCGGCGTGTGGTTTCTGCTGCGCGTGATCGCCGACACCGCCAGCGGCGTGACCTGGCTGCGCTGGTTGACGCCGCTTGGATGGGCCGAGCAGTTGCGCCCGTTCGCCGGCGCAAAGCCGCTCGTGCTCGTCCTCCCGGTTGCCAGTGCCGCACTGCTGCTCTGGCTCGCGGCACGGATCAACGCCAGCCGCGACATCGGCACAGGGGTCCTGCCCGCACGCGAGCGCGCCGAGCCGCGCCTTGGGCTCCTGTCCTCGCCGATGGCGCAGGCGCTGCGCTCTGAGCGCAGCAGCCTGATCGTGTGGCTCGCCAGTGTCGGCGCGTTCGCATACATCCTCGGCGTGGTCGCCAAGAGCAGCTCCTCCGCCGGGATCTCCAAGAACCTCAACCGTGAGCTCGGCAAGCTCGGCACCGGCTCGATCGTCACACCCACCGGGTATCTCGGCTTCACTTTCATCTTCTTCGTTCTGGTCATCAGCGTGTTCGCGTGCGCGCAGATCGGCATGGCACGCCACGAGGAGGCAGAGCAACGATTGGAGACGTTGCTCTCGCTCCCGGTCGCTCGCCGCCGCTGGCTCGGCGGGCGCATGGCCCTCGCGGCGTGTGCCGCCACCGCGATCTCCCTGACGGCGGGGCTGCTGGCGTGGGTCGGCGCCGAGTCCGGTGGCGTCAGCCTCTCGCTCGCCAAGATGATCGAGGCTGGCGCGAACTGCCTGCCCGTCGCATTTTTGTTCCTTGGGCTCGCGGCGCTTGCCTACGCGATCGTGCCACGAGCAAGCTCCGCGATCGCATACGGGCTGCTGACCGTCGCGTTCCTGTGGGATCTCGTCGGGTCGCTGCTCGGCGTCCCGAAATGGCTCGTCGAACTGACTCCGTTCACGCACATCGGGCTGGTGCCCGCACAGCCCTTCCGCATCGGTGACGCCGCGATCATGCTCGCCATCGCCGCAGCCTGCGCGCTCGCAGCAGCATGGGTCTTCGCCCGACGCGACCTGACAGGCGCGTGAGGAGGATGAGCCCGTGTTGCAGAAGGTAGCCGTCGGGCGCTGGTCGCTGGACGCCTATGAGGGCATCGCGCCGGCCCCGATCCTCGAGGAGCTGCGCGAGCACGCACGCGCACTGCGGGGCGCGCGCATCTTGCACGTCAACGCCACCCCATACGGCGGCGGCGTCTCCGAGCTGCTGCGCTCGTGCGTGCCGCTGCTGCGCGACCTCGGCCTGACGGTCGACTGGAAGGTGATCGGCGGCGACCAGGACTTCTTCCACGCCACCAAGGCGCTGCACAACGCGCTGCAGGGAGACCCGCACGCACTCACCGTCGATGAGCAGAACGCATACCGCAGGTGCATCGAGGAGAACGCCGCCACCCTGGACGGCGGCTATGACTTCATCATCATCCACGACCCACAGCCCGCCGGGCTGCTACGCGCGCACGGCAAGAAGGACGCGCGCTGGGTGTGGCGCTGTCACATCGACACCAGCGAGCCCAACCCCGACGCCTGGCGGTTCCTCGCCCCATTCCTAGAGGGCTTTGACGCCGCGGTGTTCACGATGAGCGAGTTCGCGCCGCCCGACCTGCCCGTGGGGCGCGTGGAGGTGATCGCGCCGGCGATCGACCCGCTGAGCCCCAAGAACATAGACCTCGATCCGCTCCTCGCCAGCCAGATCCTCGACTGGATCGGCATGGAGATCCC
>JBAQGH010000151.1:0-7187 GCA_049287685.1 Solirubrobacteraceae bacterium
GTCGGCGCATGCGCCGACCGGGTCACAGAGGTTTGAGAAAGGCGGTTGAGAAGGTGCATGCGCACCTGTGCCCGCAGGTATCTAAGCCGCGGCGAGCTCTTCCAAGAGCACGCTCACCACGTGCCCATCGAGCTGCGTACCGCTCACTCGCAACAGCTCCTCGCGCGCCTGTGCATCCGTGTTCGCGGCACGGTAGGGACGGTCGGTGACTATTGCGTCGTAAGTGTCGCAAACCGAGATGATCCGCGCGGCCAGTGGTATCCGCTCGCCTGCCAGCCCATCGGGATAGCCCTTGCCATCGATGCGCTCGTGGCTGGAGCGCACCGCGGGAGCCAGGTGCGAGAAGGTGTCGATGCGCTCGACCAGCTCCGCGCCGACGACCGTATGGCTGCGCATCACCACCCACTCGTCCTCGGTTAGGGGCCCTTCCTTGCAGAGGATCTCGCTCGGCACGGCAATCTTGCCGACGTCGTGCAGCATCGCCGCGTAGTGGACCTCGCGCGCCTGTTTGGCGCTTAGCCCCATCCGCAGCGCTACGCGTTCGGCCAAGGTCGCGACGTCGCTGCCGTGGCAGGCTGTGTAGTCGTCCTTGGCCTCGACGGTGCTCGTTACGATCGCCAGCGTGTTGGTGAAGGCCTGCTCGATGTCTGAGATCAGTCCGGCCCTATGCACCGCGGAGCCAAGGCTCGCCGCGATCGCCTCCACCAGCACCGCCTCGGCCTCGCCAAGCGCTTCAGGCTCCACAGCCTCGATGTTCAGTACCCCCCAGACAGACCCGTCGACGACGATCGCCACACTCAACTCAGAGCCCGGATCGGTCTCGGGGTCGCGGGCGATGTAGTCGGGGTCCTTGCGAGTGTCACCCACGAGGGCCGTCGAGCCCGAGCGGGCTACGCGTCCGTTTACGCCCTCGTTCACTGACTGCTCCACGATCAGGAACTCCGTCATCACCTCGGCCAGCGGCCCACGGCCGGCCATCAATCGCAGGATTCCGTCCTCGTCAAGCCTTTGCACAGCCGCGAGGTAGAAAGCAAACGTCTCGTGCAACTCGTCCACGACCAGCTGTGCCATCTCCTCGATGTCGCGCGTGGCCGCCAGGCGCGCTGTCAGCCGGGCAGCCGCTCTGAGCTGCGAGCGTAGATAAGCCAGCTCACCCGCCGCCGCAATGCTCTGTACGCGCTCGTCGGCGCGGTAGCGACGGAGCGCCTCGGCCCTGCGTGCAAGCTCGCGCCGGCCCGCTGGTCTGGGTGAATTTACAGTGAGCTCACGCACGCGGGCGTAATCGGCTGAAAAGCCACGTAGCTTGAGCTAAATATCCCTCAGGGGATCCTCCGCGTATGCCTCGACATCTCCATGCCCGCGTCGGAAGGCTGTCACCCGCCTACGCCCGTCGAGCGCCAGCGTGCGTGCCTGCTCGCGCTCGTTAGGCGCAAAGAAGCGCGTCACGAGTAGCAGCGCCGGGATCAGCAGCAGCCACAGCACGCGCAACACGAGTCCCAAAAAGCCCGCTGTTGGCAGCAGCAGCTCGCCCGAGACCGCCACACCCGCGAGGATCGTCGTCAGCCGGCCGAGGCGACGCCACTCGAAGTCCACGGCAAAAACATCGCGAGTGAGCAGGTGCATGATCGCCACCATCGCCACGTAAGCGCCGCAAAGCGCAATCCCAGCGCCGGCAAGACCGAGACCCAGACCGGAGCTCGGCACGAGCACGAGCAGCAACACCACGTTGACGGCGAGCCCAGCGGCCGCGGCGGGAATATTGCGCTGCATCATGCGCGCCCTGCCGGTGATCACGATCATCACCTGGTAGAGCCCGTACAACGTCCAGCCCAGCGCCAGCCATGGCAGCGCCGTGTGTGCCCCGAAATATTCGGGGTGAGCGAGCAGCCGCACGAGCCAGCGACCAAGCAACGCAACCGCGGCGACGACCACGCCCGTTGCCAATACGAAGTAAGTGGTGACAAGCGAGTACAGCTTCGAGGCCTCCATGTCGCTGTCAATCGAGTACGCCAGCGGCGGCCACGCATACTGGAAGCCGCGCACGAAAACGAACACGACTGTCGCGAGTTGGACCGCAATCGCGTATTCGCCTGCGGCACCATGGCTGACGACACGGAACAAATACAGGCGGTCAACAACCTGCAGCGCGTACACGCTCGCGTCCGCCGGCACCGTGGGCAGACCAAACTTGAGCATCGCGCGCAGGTCGGCTACATGGACGCGCATCGAGAAGCGCTTGCGCAAAACCCACCAAAGGCCAAGCACCACGAGCGCGCTCGCACCGAAATTGCCGAGCAGCAGGCCGCGTGCACCCTGGCCGGCGAACACAACCAGTGCGATCGTGAACGCGACCGTCATCGCCACGTTGGCCCCAGAAGCGAACATGTAAGCGCGCGCGCGCTCGTCCACGCGCAGCTGCGCGTAGGCCATCTCGATGTTCGTAAAAGCCCACAGCCCAAGAATCGCGCAGTCCATTAGCAGCGGATCGTCAAAGCCGAGTATCAATCGCGACAGCGCACCGGCAAACGCCACGCAGATCAGTGAGACGACCGTCGTCGTCCAGGCGACCGTCGCGGTCGCCGTGCGCGCGATGCGTGTGCGGCGCTCCTGGTCGTCATCTGTGAAGTAGAAGCGCACGAACGCCTCGCCGACGCCAAGGCGCAGCACGATGCTCGCGAGGATCACGGTCGTCAACAGTGAGTTGTATTCGCCGTAGCCCGCGGTCGATACGTGCCCCGTATACAACGGCAATGTGATCACGGCAATGCCCTTGGCAACGATTTCCGCGGCCTGATAGGCCGCGCCCGTCGTTACCAGCCGCTTCAGGTAGCCAAGCACCAGCAGGAACCTAGAGGGTCGTCCTTCCGACAAACATTCCGGATCGGCGCGTCACCCTTGCGAGACAGCCGGCGACGCGGCGTGAGCTTCGGAGGACCGCGCACCTTCCTCGCCTACGGGGTCCCCGCTTTCCAGCGCCGCGAACGCCACCCCGAGCCCAAGCAGCGTCCAGGTCAACGGGTCCTCGAGGAAGTCGGCATATACCCAGGTGTGCAGCACAAGCGCGGCAAAACAGGCGGCAATCGCCAGCCGAAACGGGGATGCCGGTCGGACGGGGGATGCGAGCCGAAGGCTAGTGTCCCCCCGCTTCGGTCGAAGGCGAGTGTCTCCCGGCTGCGGTCGCGGAGGCGAGCGGCCCGCGCCGCGAAACAGCGTCGTCAGCGCTGCGAGGATCAGCGCCACATACAGCGCCAGGCCGACGATCCCCTGCTCGGCGGCGATCGTCACCGGGATCGTGTGCGAGGCCGAGACGGCGTTCGCGGTGGTGCCGCCTTCGTGGCGGCGGTACTCGGTTTCAAACGAGCCCGAGCCGTACCCACTGAGCGGCCGCTCGACGAACAATTCCAGACCGCCCGTGATCAATTTCGCGCGGCCGCTCGTCGCATTGTTGGCCGAGCCACTCGACCCCTTCAAGCCAAAGTGCAAGCTCGACGGCGCCAGCAGCACGAATACCGCCGCGATCGCGGCCAGCGCGACCGACACGTATATGGTGCCGCGCACGTCCCAGCGCCACGCAGCCAGGATCGCCAAGCCAAGCAGCAGCGCCGCGATGCTCGACTGCGAGAAGCTGGTCACGAGCCCCGCAAGCAGCCAGGCGAGGATTACCGCGCCCCACAGCTGCGTGCGCTTTTCGCGGTTCCAAAGCACGACGGTCGTCACGGCGATCATCACAAGCGCCAGGAAGCGACCGTAGATGCTCGGGTCGAAGAACAACGAGTTGACCCTGAAATAGTTGTCGTACTCGTTCGCGGCCACCACCTTCGGGTTCAGGAACAAGGCTTTGCGGGAGTACTCGACGAAGCCGACGCCGGCGAACAGAACGGCAAGCGCTGCCGCCGCTGCCAGACAGGTGAGCAAAAGTCCTCGCGTCCATGGCGCCTCGCGCAACAGTACGTAGAGCAGCCCAAACGGGATGTAGAAGAACAAAAGGTTCTCGGCCCCCTTGCCTGGGTCTGAGGAGTAGGCGATCTGCAGCGTGTACAGACCCAGCGAGGCGAGCAGCAGCCAGTCGAGCAGCATCGGCGCCTGTCCGGAGTCGTAGCCGCCGGGGCGGCCTAGCACCCCAAAGGGCACAAGCAAGCGAGGCAGCAGATGTGCGAGCACACCGGCCACCACGACCGCGTAGAGCGGCAGCAGCAGGTTCACGGTGCGTCCATCGGCCGCGACCGGCAGCCTGAACGGCAGCGCGATCACGGCAAGCACCGGGAAAGCCCGCGGATCGCGGCGCATTACGAATACCAGGCCGGCGATCACGACCAGCGCGCCAAGCACGGCCGCCGCCAGCACGGGCGCGCTGGGCAGGGTCGTGGCGATCATGGCCCGACCAACTTGAAGGTGCGCGTCGAGGGCACCGAGCGGTCTGCTTTGCGCAGGTTCAAACGCACGCTGTATTCGCCGGGCGGGGCGAGCGCACCGTGGTTGCGGGGCACCAGCGTCGTGTACCCGTCCGCACGCCGCAGCACCCCATAACCGTGCGCAGTCCCCCGATGGCCGTTCCAGCGCAGCGACAGCGTTTTATAGCGTCCCACGGGCAGGTCTCGCACAAGTGTGGCGACCGTTTCGCCTGAGGAGCTTTCGATCGTCACCGTCACCTGATCTGCTTTTGCGAGCTTGAAGGAGATGTGCTCTTCCTCGAGCACACCACCAGTCGCGGGCGCGACCGCGTTGGTGAGCTTGAATTCCTGAACGAGCGTCGGGGTGTGCTTGAGCCTCTGCGTGATCAGCAACGCCGCAAAGCAGCCGATCACGAGCAGTGCGAATACGATCCGCGCCAAGCGCTCACCTGAGTCGCTACCGGCACTCCGACCGCGCGCCCCGGCGTGTGTGCCGCCCCCATCGACCGGCATCGGAGCGTCACCGGCCTGCGCGCCGCTCAAGCCTCGCCGTCCCGGGCGAAGCGCACGACCGTGTCAGAGCGCAGTCCCAAGCGCAGCGTCTCCAGCGAGAGCACGTCCTCGGGCGCGATGTTGCCAAGGTTGCACTCGCTGGCGAAGCGATGCAACAGCCACACCTGCTGCTCACGCTGCGGCGCCTCGAAGATCAAACGATCGGCATCGATCGCATGCACGATCTCGTCGATCAGCCCAGTGCGCACCTCGCCGTCCGCACGGTAGATGCCGGCCGTGCCCGACTCGCGCGCCTCGGCGATCACCTTCCAAGCGCCGGCCTCCAGGTCGCGTTCGATCTGCTCCACCCAAACGTAGGGAGCCATGATGAAGTCGGCGTCCTTGCTGCCCACCTCCGAGAGCACCGTGAATTCGTTCGCAAGAGTGCGAATCAGATGGGCCTTGACCTCGGGCTCGAGCGAAATCGTCCCGTCGGAGATCTCGACGTGGCGCAGGCCCAGCTCGTGCAGCCAGGCGATCAACCCCTCGACGCGCCCCTGCTTGATCGCGACCTCCGTGAGCGTCCCGCCTAGCACCACGGGTATCCCGTGCGCCGCATAGCGCTCGAGCTTGGGCTTCAAGTTCGCGGTCACGAGTGCCGTGCCCCAGCCGAGCTTGACGATGTCCACGCTGGCGCCGACTGTCTCGATCAGGCCGTCCACCTCGGCCACCGACAGGCCGCGATCGATCACATGCGTGATACCGCGCTCGCGCGGCTTGGGTGAGCGCGCCGGCACATCCAGGAAGCCGGCTATCGCGCGATCTGGCTCCACTTGCCGGGCGCTCACTGACCGCTGCCGGTGGCGCCTTCTGCGGCACCTCCAGCACCGGTACCTTCGCCGGCGGCGCCGGTACCCGAAGCCGCCCCACCAGCTCCGGCCCCGGCTTCGCCACTTGTACTGGCGGACGGTTCGCCGGTGCTCTGGGCGCCACCGCCGCCGAGCTGCGCGGCCTGGTCGGCGCCGGCGACTACGACCACCGTCGCCTGGCTGGCCAGGGACGCGGTGCTCGCTTCCATCGGCTGTACCCGGCTTACGTCAAGTGCTTTCGCCACAGCCCGCCCATCGGCGCGATGGCCCGAGGTGTACTGGACCACTGTGGTGGCATGCGTCCCAGGCGGCACTGCCGAGGAGGCCGCCGCATGCGTGTATCCGCTCTGCTGTAGGTCGGCCGCCAGATGGTGGGCGAGTCCGTTAGTGCTCGTCCCGTTCAGAACCGCGACGCTGAGCTCGCTCGGGTTGGACGCAGGCGCGGGCGCCGTCGTGTGCGCAACCGTGGAAGGCGTGGAGGACTGGGTAGCCGTCGGACTCGGTTTGCTCCCGCCTTTCAGAGCCGACACCGCCAGCACGATCGCCGCCGCGCCGAGAACCACGCCACCCAGGATCAGCAAGGTCGTGCGACCGGAGGAGCGCTCCTGCTTGAAGTACTTCGGGCCCGAGCCCACCGGGGCGCCGGGCATCCGCGTGGCGGCAGCTCCCGAAACGGCATCCCCCCCGCGCGCGCGAGGGACAGCCGGCTTGCGGGCACCCGGCTCTGCCCCCTTCGATCCTGCCGGCGCGGGTGTGCTCGCAACCGCGCGGGAAGCCACTGATTGAGCCGCCGCCACAGGTCCGGGCGGACGTGACGCCGCGGGTTGAGCTGTCTGAGCGACCGCGGCAGCAGCGGAGGCGGAAGCGGGCGGCACAGCCACCGCTGCCCCTGCCACAGTCGATGCCGGCACACCAGGCGGCGCCGGTGCGGAGGGAGATGGCGGCAAGGGTGAGCGTGCGGCGGGAACGGCAGCACGAGCGGCGGCAGTCGCGGGAGCTGGCGCAGACTGTTCAGCATCCTGCGGCGACACGGGACCAGGCTGACCCTGCTCGGCTGCTGGAGTCACCTCGGGATTGGCCGATCCCGCACCGTTTGCGGCGGTCTGCTCGACGCCGGGCAGCGGCGCACCCGGCACGGACGAAGCGGCCGCAGGCAGGTCGGGTCGTGGAGGATCGGCTTGGGCGGCGTTGCCAACCGCGACATCAGCTCGAGCCGCGCTTGGTTGGGCGGCGCCGGCAGTAACAGGATCGGCTTGAGCGGAACCTGTCGCGGCGGGATTGCCCGGGCTGACCACGGCGGGTTCGGCGGCCGCCGGGTTGGCGGGATTGGCCGCGGCGAGGTTAGGCGAGGCACCGATCTTTCCCGCCGCCACCGTGGCGTTCACCGCCGTGGACACCGGCGCGCTGACGAGCGGCGTCTTGCGCGGCACCACTC
>JBAQGH010000152.1:0-11958 GCA_049287685.1 Solirubrobacteraceae bacterium
GTCGGCGCATGCGCCGACCCGAACAGCAGATGTGGATGGATGCAGAGACTCTCGCCTAGCTCAAGCGCGAAATGTGGCTTCTATAATCCTCGTTAGACAAGCGACCACAGGAGGTGAGCACCCGAGGTGCTGCGCAGGCACATCGAGAAGCTCACCGGCGCAGGCGCGACGAGGCGCCTGCTTGGAGTGGGGCGCACGACCTTCAAGGCGTTCGAGGTCCCCAACTACCGCCGCTACATCTCCGGTCAAGCCATCTCGCTGTGCGGCACTTGGATGCAGATGGCCGCCCAATCGTGGCTGGTATTGACGCTCACCGGCTCGGCGACCACGCTCGGCCTGATCGTGGCGCTGCAGACGCTTCCGATCCTGCTGCTTGGGCCCTATGGCGGCGTGATCGCCGATCGTGTGGACAAGCGCCGCACGATGATCGTCCTGCAAGCGATGATGGGCGTCCAGGCGCTGATACTCGGCGTGCTCACAATCACCGGTGAGGTGCGCTTGTGGCAGATCGGGGTGCTCGCGATGCTGCTCGGTGTCAACAACGCCTTCGAGAATCCCGCGCGTCAGTCGTTCATGCTCGAGATGGTGGGGCCCGAGCACCTGCGCAACGCTGTCAGCCTCAACTCGGTGCTCGTCAACGTGGCGCGTACGATCGGGCCGGCGGTCGCCGGGCTCTTGATCGCGACCGTCGGCGAGGGTGTCTGCTTCCTGGCCAACGCCGCCAGCTTCATCGCGGTGATCGCCTCGCTTTTGACGCTCGATCTCGCCGCGATCCGGCCGAGCCCGCCCTCGGGGCGTGAGCCTGGACAGCTGCGCGAAGGCTTGCGTTATATCAAGAACAATCGCGAGCTGGCTATCCCGCTGCTGATGATGGCACTGGTGGGCACGCTCGCTTACGAGTTCCAGGTGACGCTGCCGGTGATGGCCCGCCAAGGGCTGCACGTCGGCGCGGCCGGCTACGGCTTCATGACCGCCGCGATGGGCGCGGGGGCGGTGGCGGGAGGTTTGCTTGTTGCCGCGGTGGGCCGTACCGGGCTGCGCCCGCTCGTGATCGCCTCAGGCGCGTTCGGCGCCGTGATCATGCTCGCCGCGCTGGCCCCGACCTTGCCGGTGGAGCTTGCCGCGCTCGCGCTTGTCGGCTGGGCGAGCATCTCCTTCATGGCCACCGGCAACTCGACGCTACAGCTCGGCGCCGCGCCTTCGATGCGTGGTCGCGTGATGTCGCTGTGGTTCGTGGCCTTCCAGGGCTCCACCCCGATCGGGGGACCGCTGGTCGGCTGGGTGATGGCCTGGGCAGGGGCGCGCGCCGGCCTGGGTGTGGGTGCCGTCACCTGCCTGCTGGTGGCGCTGATGGGGCTGATGGCGCTACGCGGGATCAGCCCGTTCGCGCGTGTCGATACCGCGGCGCGTGCCGTGGAGTCGTGACGTGAGCGGCTAAGAGCCGGCTTCGCCCAGAAAGTCGATCAGCAGCTCGTTGACGCGCTCGGGCGCGTCGTGCTGCACCCAGTGGGTGGCCTGCGGAATGCGCTCCATGCGCAGGTTGGGCACCCACTCGCTTGCCGGTTCTGCCAGCTCGCTGCCGAGGTGACGGTCGAGCATGCCCCAGATCACCATCGTGGGCGCCGGGATCGGTTTCATCGCCGCGAGCGTCGCGCGCGGCGAGCGTCGCAGGGCGGCCCGGTAGTAGTTGATCATCCCGGTAAGTGCCCCTGGCTTGGACCAAGCCTCGACGTAGCGTTCCAGGTCCTCGTCGGTGAACGCCTTTTTGGAGTCTGCTCGCAGCGAGCGCTTTGGGAACGAGAAGTCATCGCGCGCAAGCATGTACTCGGGCAAACGCGGGATCTGGAAGAAGAACATGTACCAGCTCTTGCGCAGCTGCCGTAGCGTCCTGAAGCCCTCCAGCATGCGTGCGGTGTGCGGCACGTTGAGGATCGCCAGACGCTTGACCACGTCGGGATGGAGCATCGCCACGGCATAGGCGACGGCGGCACCCCAGTCGTGGCCGACGACGAAAGCGTCCTGCTCGCCGAAGCCGCGGATCAGCCCGGCGATGTCGCCTGCCAACAGCGACGCGTCATACGCGCGCCAGCCCTGTGGCTTGTCAGACAGGTCGTAGCCGCGCATGTCGGGCGCGACGACGTGGTAGCCGGCCTCGGCCAGAGGCCCGATCTGATGGCGCCAGGAGTACCAGAACTCGGGAAAGCCGTGCAGCAAGATGACCAGCGGCCCCGTGCCGGCCTCGACGTAGTGCAGTCGAATGCCACCGCCGACATCCGCATCGCCGTGGCTGAGTTGTGCCTCGGTCCTGCTCATTACCCCATCGTAGACCTCGCCGTCCGCTCGCGATGTCACCTTGTAGCTCCACGAGTATGAAAAGCGAGGAAACGTGTCCGTTGCACTATTGATAGCTGGCTTGGTCGTCGGTGCCTTGGCGGGCGCCGCTGTCGCCGCGGCGCTTGCGCGCTCCGGCAGCGAGCGCATACGCGAGCAGCTCGACGCGATCTCCGTCGATAACCGCCAGCGGATGCGCGACGAAATGAAGTCGATCTCCGCCGACGTGCTCAAGCAAACCGGAGATTCGCTCGCTGGGCGCCTGGCCGATCAGCGCCGTGCCGAGGAGGAGCGTGGCGCCGCTGAGATGGCCAAGCGCGCGGAGGAGCTCAAGGGCCTCGTGGGGCCCGTCAACGAGAAGCTCGGCCGTGTCGAGCACGAGATCGGTCGCTTGGAGCGCGAGCGTAAGCAGGCCCAAGGCGAACTGGCGACCATGGTGCGCCAGCTGCACGAGGGCGTCGGCGGCTTGCGCCAGGAGACCGGCAACCTCGTCTCGGCACTGAAGCGGCCCAACACGCGCGGCTCCTGGGGTGAGATCCAGCTGCGCAACGTGATCGAGATGGCCGGGATGATCGAGCATTGCGACTTTCTCGAGCAGAGCACCGTGCAATCCGAAGATGGGGCCCTGCGCCCCGACGTGCTCGTCAAGCTGCCCGGCGAGAAGCTGATCGTGGTCGACTCCAAGGTGCCGCTCGACGCTTATCTCGCCCACCTGGAGGCCCAGAGCGACGAGGAGCGTGGCGTACAGATGGCACGCCACGCACGCCAGACTCGCGACCACATAACCAAGCTCGCCTCCAAGGGCTACCAGCGCCAGTTCGACACCACCCCCGACCTGGTCGTGATGTTCGTGCCCTCCGAGGGCATCTACCACGCGGCGCTGGCAGAGGACCCGGCACTGATCGAATACGGCGTGCACCAGCAGGTGCTGATGGCGACCCCGACGACCCTGATCGGGCTGCTGCGCGCCGTGCACTACGGCTGGCGCCAGGAGCTGATCGCCGAGTCCGCGCGCGAGATCGCCGAGTCCGCACGCGAGCTGCACCGGCGCATTGCTCGCTTCGTAGACCCGCTCGCGAAGGTTGGGCGTGCGCTCGGCTCAGCGGTTGGCTCTTACAACGAAGCGGTCGGATCGTTCGACAGTCGCGTGCTGCCGCAGCTGCGCCGCATGGAGGAGTCCGGCGCGAAGTCCGAGCGCGAGCTCACGAGTCCCGCGCCGGTCGAGGCGACCCCGCGGCCGCTCAGCTCCGGGTCACGGCCGCTGGAAGATCTGCCTGACGGCGAGCCGATCCTCAAAAGGATCACCAGCGCGGCCGCTACCGGCACAGTCGCCGGTAGCTCGTCTACCGCGAAGAACAGCAGGTCGAACGAGATCGCAAGTAGCGCGACCAACAGTGCTCCCCAGGACTGACGCACGCGTTGTCCCTCCGCGGCAAGCAGGCCGCCGAGCACCCCAGCCACGAACAGGTCGCCATAGCCCATCACCGCCGAGCCGAACAGCTCGGCCTGCAGGCGCGGCAGGCCGCCCACCGGATGAGCCGCGTTGAGCGCGTTGTTGGGGGCTTGCAACAAGCTGGAGACCACGAGTGCGGTGTCGGCGCAGGCCATCGCCACGATCCCTACCGCGAGCCAGCGTGCCGGCGTGACGCCCGCGATCAGAGCGCCAAGCGCCACGCAGCTGAGCGCCGAGAGCAAGACGCCCGCGCCTTGGCCGAGTAGCTCGCCGCGGTCGGCCCATGCCAGGACGAACAGCGGCACGACCAACAGTGCCAAGCCGGGGCGGGCGCCGTGCATCAGCCAACCGAGCGCGAGTGCGGCCAGCAGCGGTACCGCGACCAGGGCCACATACGTCAAGGCCTGGGCGCTTGCCTGTTCAGCCAGCGAGCCCACCGCCACGAAGCCGACGATCGAGAGCGCCGGGACGAGTGCCCACAGACGACTGCGCAAGCGCGCCATCCATGCTGGAGACCACGACCGCGGCAGCGCCACGACCAGACCCTGGCAGAGCGATAGCACGACGATGGAAGCCCAAAACGGAATCACATAGTCAAAATAGACGCGAATGACTCGTTGGGACTGGACATGGGAGGACCGCTCCCAGGCAAACCTGACTCCACCCGTCGCCCCCGAAGAGACCGGCGAGGAGACGGACACGCCCTCCTCGACAGGCACCGCCCCACCTCCGCGCCCCGGCGTGAGTCCCATCGTTCGTCGCCGCCGTGTCGCTGCTGTCGGGTTGGCGATTGTCGTGGTAGTCGTGCTTATCGCGGCCGTTGGCCCTCACAAAAGCTCAGGCAAGACCCACATCACCGTGACCAAGCACCACCGCGCCATCCCCTCGCTCACCCCGGCAGACCGGGCGACCGCTGTCGTCAAGGGCGAAGAAAATGCGGTCAACTCGGTGCTCGCCTATACGCCAGCGGTCACCAGCGGCGGCTCGCACGGCAACGAGCTGGCACTCACTTTCGACGACGGGCCCGGGCCCTACACGCAGCAGCTCGTGGCCACGCTCAACCGGCTGCACGTGCATGCGACGTTCTTTGCGATCGGCTCCCAAGAGCGGTACTTCTCCGCCGGTACGATCGCCGAGATCAAATCTGGCGACGTGGTCGGCGACCATACTGAGACGCATCCGATGATGGCCACGCTCTCCCCGCACGAACAGTACGAAGAGCTGTTCGACCAGATGGCCCAGATCGAGGTGATCGGCGGTAGGCGCCCGCGCTTGTTTCGCCCGCCCTACGGGTCGTTCAACGCGACCACGTTCAAAGAGCTGCACCATCTGCGTCTGCTGATGGTCCTGTGGTCGGTCGACACCTCCGACTACACCCTGCCCGGCGTGAGCGCGATCGTGCATACCGCGCTTGCTGGGGCCAAGCCTGGCGCGATCATCTTGATGCACGACGGCGGCGGCAACCGCGAACAGACGATCGCGGCGCTGCCCGCGATCGTGAGGGGGTTGCGCATGCGCGGGCTGCATCCTGTCACCGTCCCGCAACTGCTCGAGGACGACCCGCCCCCACACGGGCTACCGCTGCCGACCAACCTGAGCGGCGATTGACGCATCAATGCGCGAGCTGCACCGTCTTGACGACTAGCAACACCATCGCCACGACCAGATAGCCGCGCAGCATCAGCATGCCCGCCTTGCGTCCCGGCGACCACACTGGGCGCTCCAGCAGAGCCAGCGGCGGCATCGTCCACGTGCTGCGCTCCACAATCGGCTTCTCCTCCGAGGCCATCGCAGGCTGTGCCGTCCGCTGGCGCAACGTGTAGGCACCGGCGGCCAGCAAGGCTGCGGCGGTACCGAGGCTGAGGTACTCGAACAGGGCTGTCACGTCGATGCTCGGGAACATCGTGCTCGCCATCAGGATCAGCGAGAGCTCAACGAGCACGGCGATGATCACGCTTGCGATCGCGTTCAGCCAGGGCGGGTTCGACCATGGGCCCAGCACCTCGCGGTCGTTGCACAGCAGCAGCAGAAACACCGTGGCACTCGGCAGGAGCACGCCCGCCAGCGCCTGCACCGATGTCGTTATCAGGCCGAGCGGGGCGCCAGGGATTAGCACGATGCCCGCCGCGAAAGCGACCATCAAAGTGAAGCTGGCGTAGAACACCTTGGCGTCGCGAATGCCGCGGTTGAGCGAGTGGCGCTGCCCGAACACGTCGCCGAACGCGTAGGAAGTGGACAGGGTCACGGCCGCGGCGCCGATCAGCGAAGCGTTGAGCAGGATGATCGCGAAGAACGTGCCCGCCGTCGAGCCGAGCGTCCGCCGCAGCTCGGTAGCGACCGTTCCCGCGTCGTTGAAGTGACCCGAGTAGACGGTGCCGCCGAAGGCAAACGCGGTTACCGAGATCAGGGCGCCCGCGCCCAGCACGACCACGAACGCGCCGATCACCGTGTCGGTGCGCTCGTAGTTGATCCAGCGCGGCGTGATGCGCTTGTCGATGATGTTCGACTGCTGGAAGAACAGCTGCCATGGGGCCACGGTGGTGCCGACGATCGCGATGATCAGCAGCACCGCGGTCGAGCTGGCGCCACCTTGGATGCTGGGCGAGAACGTGTCGTGAGCGATCGTGCCCATATCCGGATGGGCCAGCACCAGCAGTGGGATCACCAGGAAGTTGGCGACGACGAACACGTACATGAAGCGCTCCCAGCTGCGGAAGCTGCCGGTGGATGTGATCGCCACCAGCGTCAGTGCGGCTGCCGGCACCGCGATGTACTTGCTGACACCGAAGTACTCGAGCGCGAGGCTCACGCCGATGAACTCGGTGACGATCGTGAGGAAGTTGAGGATGAACAGGTCGCCGACCGAGAACCAGCCCCAGAAGCGCCCGAAGCGCTCATTGATCAGACGCGCGTGGCCGACTCCGGTGACCGCCCCCAGACGGATCACCATCTCCTGGTTGACGATCAACACCGGGATCAACAGCACCAACGTCCACAGCAGCGTCGTGCCGTAGTTCTGGCCGGCCTGCGAATAAGTGGAGACACCGCCGGCGTCGTTGTCGCCGACCATCACGATCAAGCCGGGGCCCATGATCGCCAAGAGCGCCAACAGCTTCGCGCGCACTCCACGCCTCGCACCTGTGTCGTGCAGCTTGATAGTGCCGAGCGCGCCGCGAATGTCGCCGATATGAGCCTCGTCCAGCACCGGCGGCACGCCGTCTGGGCGCGGCCGCGCCGGCGGCGTGTTCAGCGTCGTCTCCTCGGTTGTGTCCGGGCGCTCAGACATACCGCCCGGACTCTAGTCGCGGGCGCGTCCGAAGCATCTGCCCGGACGAGATTTTAGTCGCGGGCGAGGCCGAAGCGGCGCCGCCAGCCGACCGGCAAGGTGAGCTCCAACACATCATCGACGGTGACTACCCCGACGACGTGCTGCTCCTCGTCGACTACAGGCAGCATCACGAGGTTGTAGTCGGTCATCGTGCGTGCCACCTCCGGCAGGTCGGCGTCGGTGTGCACCGACTCCGTCTCCTGCTCGGCGACATCCGACAAAGGCGTATGGGGGTCGCTGCGCAGCAGCGACACGACCGCTACCGAGCCCGACAGCTTGCCCTGCTCGTCGTGCAAGTAGACGGTGGTGAGCGTGGTCGGCGCAATCTCACTCGTGCGGACCCGCCCTAGTGCCGCGTCCACCGGCTCCTCGGCAGCGAGCACGATGCAATCGGGGCTCATCAGGCCGCCGGCCGTCTCCGGGTTGTAGCCGAGCAGGCTCTCGATCTGGTGCTCTTGGGTAGGGGGCAACAGCGAGAGAATTCTCGAGCGACGATCCTGCTCGATCTCGACGATCAAGTCAGCCGCGTCATCGGGGGCCATGCGCGCGATCACGGCAGCAACCTGCTCGTCGGGGCGCTCGCGGATGAACTCGAGCTGATGATGCTCGTCGAGCTCCTCGAAGACATCGGCCTCGAGCTCTCGATCTTGGCCGACGGCCTTGATGATCTCCTCGCCCTCCTCGTGCGATGCCGCCTCCACCAGGTCGGCAATCTCGGCTGGATGCAGGTTCGCGAGCTTGCGGTGGGAGAAGCGCAGGCGCGCGGTTGGGACGTGGTCGACGAACGGCTCCAAAGTCGTCCAATCCAGGAACGCCTGATCGCCAACCCAGCCCTTCAGCGGGCGCGGCAGGCGGCGGCGCAAGCGCGCGCGCCTTGCGTTGTCCACGCCGACGACCCGCCACCAGCCCTCGATGCAGGCCAGCTCGATCTCGTGCGCGGTGACGAGCACCGGCGGGTCGGCCTCGACGTCGACAAGCGTGCGTCCAAGCACGTCCTGGCCGAGCAGCACCTCGCCCACGCGCCGCTCGAAGCGCTTGAGCGACAATTTTTCTCCCGACAGACGCACTGCGCCCGGTTGCAGCTCGGCGACGCGCGCGATCGGCACGAACAGCTCGCGCCCGCCGATGCGCGCCTTCAAGCCTGTGACCGGCGGATAGCCGCCGTCGGCAAGCCGCACGATCAGGTCTTCCACGCGGCCCAGCCTCTCCCCCGCCCTGTCGAGCAATGGGCTGCGCAGGACCGTCGAGAGATGCATCACCGGCTGTGACAAAGCGTCCATACGTTAATGCTCCACCCGGACCATATCGAGAGCGGGGCCTACTCGCAAAGCAACGCCGCGCCGGTCGCGCCGCCCAGATCGCCGAGGCTGGCCAAACGCATGGTCGGCGGCTGTTCGTCCTTGAACAGATGTGGCTTCATCGCCGCCAGGATCCGCTCGAGCATCGGCTCGCCAAAGCGGCTGCCCAAGCCTCCACCGAGCAAGACGAGCTCCACGTCGAGCAGGTTCACCGCCGAGGCGATACCGCTGCCGAGCGCCTTGACCGCACGCTCGATCAAACGCTGCGCGAGCTTGTCCTCGTGCTCCAGGGCATGTGCCCACACGCCGCTGGAGAGTGTTTCGCGGTTGCGATCGCGCATGATCTCGAACAGGTCGGTGTGGTGGCCTTTCTCGACCATGCGCTTTGCCTTGGCTTCCATTGCCCGGCGTCCCGCATAGGCCTCCATGCAGCCGCGCCTGCCGCATGTGCAACGCGCGCCCCCTTGCTTGACGACCATGTGACCGATCTCCCCCGCGTCGCCGCGACCGTGCCACAGCTTGCCGTCGAGCGCCACGCCGCCGCCAACGCCTGTTCCCCAGAAGACGCCGAGCAGCGATTTCGCTCCGCGCCCGGCGCCAAGCAACAACTCTGCGTTGGCGGCCACTGACACGTCGTTGTCCAGCTTCACGCTCGGCCCGAGCCGCTCGGAGAGCAGTGCCGCCAGTGGCACTTGGTGCTCCCATTCCGGCAGGTTTCCCGCGCGTGCGAGCGTGCCGGCCACCGCATCCACCTCGCCCGGTACCCCGGCGCCGATGCCGTCGAGCTGAGCAACGTCGAGCTGCGCTGCGCCGGCCGCCTCGGACATGCACGCGACGAGCGCGTCGATCACCGCGGAGGGCCCGCCCTCGTGCGGGGTCAGCCTGCGCGCCTCCCCCAGAACGGCGTGATCCTCGGCGCGCATGACGATCGTCTGGATCTTGGTCCCGCCGAGGTCGATTCCGCCGTAAGTGGCCATAGTCTCGGACTTTACCCGCCCTTAGGGCGTTTCTTCTCCCACTCTTACGCCATGACCCCAACATCAGAGGTGCCGATGACCAAGCGCACAGGAAGTCCCTGGCTCAACTACCTGCTGGGCCTCTTGTGTGTGGGTGCGATAGTCGCCGCCATTTTGCTCGTCGGGCCGGCCTCCGGGAGCACGACCGCCGTCACGCGCACGGCCAAGGCCGCCGAAGGCGTCGTCCAGTCCACCGTCTCCGGCAGCGGCAGCCTGCAGCCGGCCAGCCAGCTCAATCTCGGCTTCAAGACGGGCGGAACGGTCACCAAAATCTACGTGACCCAAGGCGAGTACGCGACCGAGGGCAAGTTGATCGCTGAACTGAGCCCGCAGAGTGCCGAAGTAACGCTCGAACAGTCCAAGGCGACATTGCTCTCTGCCGAAGCGAACCTCGCCAAGGAGGAAGAAACCGACGGCGAAGGCACCACTACTGGATCTGGCGGCTCAGCCTCCGGCGGCGCGAATGCGGCAGCCGCATCGGTTCACCCGATCGACACCGAAAAGAAGCCGGAATCGACAACGACCCCTGCGCCGAACACGGCTTCAACAGAACCGACCCACACGACCACTGCGCCAAGCACAGCTCCCACGGAACCGACCCACACGACCACCTCCAGGGCCACCACACCAAGTGGCAAACGAGAAGAATCGCGGTCGAGCAGTTCGTCCTCCAAAGAAAGCGAAAGCTCAGGCTCATCGAGCGAAGCCACCATCAGCACCGCGACGCGCGAAGCGAACCTCGCCTCGGCTAGAGCTGCCGTCAAGAGCGACCAGCTGACGGTGCAGAGCAATGAAGAGGCCGTTGGCGCCACCAAGCTGTACGCGCCGCAGAGCGGCACGATCGTCTCGCTTTCCGGGCAGGTCGGAGAAGTCGTCACCGGCAGCGGCACGACCAAGGCCTCCAGCAGCAGCTCCTCGGGCTCCTCGGGATCGGGCAGCTCCACCGCCGGCGGCTCCGCGGCCACGGGCCGCTCGACCGGCGGCACCTCATCTTCGTCTTCTTCCGGCTCGGGGTCCTCCAGTTCCTCGAGCTCCGCCTTTGCGGTGCTCAGCGATCTCTCCTCGATGCAGCTCGTGGTACCGCTGAGCGAATCGGAAATCGGCAACGTGAAGGTTGGCCAGATTGCCACGGTGACAGTCGAAGCGCTCGAAGGCCGCACCCAGGGAGGCGCATCCTCTGGGGCGCAGGCGAGCAAGCTCGCGGCCCACGTCAGCGAAGTCGCCACACTCTCGACCAGCAGCAGCGGCGTCGTCAGCTACGACGTCACATTCCAGCTCGACCAGATGGAAGCAGGGCTGAAGCCAGGCATGAGCGCAACCGCCGAAGTCGTCGTCAAGCAAGCCGAAGGGGTCAACGTGCCGACCACCGCCATCTCAGCGGATTCGGTGACGGTGGTGCGCGGCGGCAAAGACGTGCGCCAGCGCGTCGTCACGGGCCTGGCGGGTAACACCTCGACGATCGTCCTCAGCGGCCTGAAGGCGGGCGAAACCGTCATGCTGCCGGCAGCCACAAGCACCAGCTCCAGCACCAGCCTCACCTCCCGGCTGAGTCGCCTTGGCGGTGGCGGTGGCGGGCTCGGCGGTGGGGCCGGCGGCGGAGGCGGGTTTGGCGGCGGAGGCGGGGCCGCCTTCTTCAGAGGGGGCGGCTGATGCACCGCCCCTTGCGCCCGAGCGACCAGAGCGAGACGCGCACACCGCGTGTGCGCCCGCTGGTTGAGCGTGCGCTGCCGGCCCGCGGCGTCCCCCGCACGAGTATTAGCCGTGATCGGGCGCCGGTCATACAGGTGCACGACGTCTCCAAGACCTTCGATCTCGGCCAGATCCATGTGCACGCCTTGCGCAAAGTCTCGTTGCGGATCGACACTGGCGACCTCGTCGGCATCATGGGCAGCTCCGGCAGCGGCAAGAGCACGCTGATGAACATTCTTGGCTGCCTGGACATTCCCACGAGCGGGCGCTACCTGATCGACGGGGTCGACGTCAGCCACATGGACGAGGACGATCTCTCCGACCTGCGCAATCGCAAGATCGGCTTTGTCTTCCAGAGCTTCAACCTCGTGCCGCGTACGAGCGCGCTCGACAACGTCGAGCTGCCGCTCGCCTACGCCGGCTTGGGCCGCGCCGAGCGCCGCCGCCGCGCCGAAGCGGCGCTGAGCGCGATGGGCATGGCCAACCGCTTCCACCACCAGCCCTCCGAGCTCTCCGGCGGCCAGGAGCAGCCGCGCCCGCCGCGCCGGGATGGGGTTGAGCAGCCCGGGTGGTGGTCCGGGGCTGGCTCGCACGGCTTCGTCCATCGCATCGAGGGCACCGGCCGGATCGCCCCCGGCTTGCCGTATCCACGCCAGCGTGGCCAGGCCTGCGGCCAGGGGCATCGTGTAGACGAACGAGCGGCACAGCGCGATGCCCCGTTCGGCGTTGTCCAGCGCAGTGTCGAGCTCGTTCCGCTGGTAGGCCAGCTCGGCCAGGCTCACATACGCCGGGCCCGCGGTCGGCGACGGCGGCTGGCCGGTCCTGGCGGCGGCTTCCAGCGCC
>JBAQGH010000153.1:0-13642 GCA_049287685.1 Solirubrobacteraceae bacterium
ACACAGCACCCGAGAAATCAAGCGATGCCTCAAGCGCTACACCGCCAGACACCTCTACCGGCTACTCCAAGCCTCACCGCCGAATCCCGCAAATAGCGAAACTTGACAAACATAGAAGCATCAGCCCTCCAAGCACTGCGCGGTCGCTGTGACGCCGAGCGCGACCTCAAGCGCAAGCAGCACCCTCAGCAACCACGAAGAAATGTTCGCGCAAACCCTTGACTTTTCATCCGCAGATACACGGGCATCCGCCGAGCATCCGTTTGGATGCTCGTGGGAAATTTTCGTGGCCGGTTTCCCGGGTTCGCGGTCAATAGGTAGGTGAGCGCAAACCCTCAATGCTTGCCGTCGGGCCTCTTGAAGCCCACCGAGCTCGCCGCGCAGCTCGGCGTCTCGCGCTCCTGGCTCTACGACGCCGTCAAGACAGGTCGCATCCCGTCGATCAGGATCGGTGGGGAGGACGGGCCGCTGCGGTTCGTGCCCGAGGACATCCAACGTTGGATCGATGACGCTCGCGCCGCGTGAGCGCCGGGACGCCCGACGGTCCCCACAAGGACCCCAACGGCACTCGAAGGGCAACGTCGGGTCAGAGGCTCGCGTCGCCGAGAAGCGCCCACGAGCGGCCAGCAACGCCTTCTCTAGCTCCGCTTCACGGCCCGTGCGATCGCTTCCTCTGTCGCGATGGCCCCGGCGGCCAGGACGTGGCGCTCCAGGTGGCCGTAGTAGTGCTCGGTGGTGCGGATGTCGGCGTGGCCGAGCTGGCGCTGCACGTACATCAACGATTTGCCCGCTGCCAGCCAAGCCGCCGCCGCAGTGTGGCGCAGGGCGTGCAGCGGCATGTCGCGCAACGCCGCGTCCTGTAGCGCCTGCTTGTGCCAATCGCGCGAGACGGTCGTGCGGTCCATCGGCTGGCCGTCTCCGCCGCCCTGCCAGCGGCCACGGTCGCGCTTGCGCTCCCGTACCGGCATCACGAACACGTGCGCCTTGCCGTTGCTCGATGCCATCTCGGCACGGCGCGCAAGGTGATCGCGCAGCACGCGCGAGAGGGCAGGCCCGATCTCCACAGAACGAAACCGGTCGGACTTGGTCGATCCCACCGTCTCCCCGCGCTTGCGCGAGCGATAGACCACGATCATCCCGCCCGTCTGCTCAAGCTCGACATCGCCGACGAGCAGTGCCAGCGCCTCGGAGATGCGCAACCCGCTCCCGATCAAAAGCTCCGCCAGCGGCCGGTACAGGTCCGAGCAGGAGTCCAAGTAGAGCGGGATCTCGTGCAGGCGCAGGTACTCGCGCTCGATGTGCTCCGGCGGCAACCGCTCGACCCGCATCGCCGGGTTGGTGGCGATCAAGCCATCCTCGACAGCCGCGTTCAAGCACACCACAAGCGTCCCCAGCGAGTTGTTGACGGTCTTCGGGCTCCGCTCACCCGCATCGACCGCTTCGGCCTGCTCTTCCATCCAAGCGCGCACGTGCTCGCCGCCGAGCCGCCCCAGCGGGATCGACTCGAATGCCGGCAGCAACCGCTTGCGTCCGTCGATCTCATAGCCTCGCCACGTTGCGGGCTCCAGGTAGGGCCTACGTCGCGCCAACCACCGCTGCCAATGCTCGCCAAAGGACAAGCGCGTGTGGCGCACCTCGCCGCGCTCCACCTGCTCGACCAGGCGTCGCTTGGCATCCCGCGCCGCGCGCTCGCTCGTGAAGCCGCGCCTCGTCACCTGAACGCCGCCGTTCCCGCGCGCCTTGAAGTACCAGCGGGTGCCGCCCGCGGTGGAGTAGGCGTACACGCCGCCCGAGCGCCGGCCGCGGCTCGCTCGGCGTTCCTGCGGCGCAAGCTCGCCCAGCGCCTCATCGAACTCGCGCGCGGCGTCCTCACTGTCGAAGCGCTTCCCGCGCTGCTGACCGTGCTCGTCGCGCCAGCGCACCACCCAGCGCCCGCGATCAGCCTGCACGCTCATCGCGAACGCTCAACGCCGACAAGGGTGTGCGGAAACGTGTGCATTGTTCTCACGTGAGAATAGTGTGCACACGGACAGAACGCACCGCGACAGCCTCCCAAAAACAAGCAAACCCCGCATTTCCAGGGCTTTCTCCATGCGCTCGAGTGGACTCGAACCACCACGGACCATTCGGTCCACAAGGCCCTCAACCTTGCGCGTCTACCAATTCCGCCACGAGCGCAGAGCGGGCGAGTATATCCGGCGCCCGGCTCGGGCAGCCTGCCGGTTGCATTCGTCCACAGCCCGCGCTACTGTACGAACACATGTTCGTTTCAGGACCCAATCCATTCGACACGGGAGCCGCGCACACATGGATCTGACCAAGCGTCAGCAGGAGATATTCGACTTCATCGGCAAGTACTCGGCCAAGTACGGTTATCCACCGACGGTGCGCGATATTGGCAAGGCCGTTGGGTTGGCCTCGTCATCCACCGTCCACGCGCATCTAGCCAATCTCGAGAAGATCGGTCTTCTGCGCCGCGACCCGTCCAAGCCACGGGCCATCGAGCTGCTCGACAGGGCTGTGGGAAGCGCAGTCGACAGCGTGCGCAACATCGTAAGGCCGGAAAGTTTGCCGTTGCTTGGCTCGGTCGCCGCCGGCCAGCCGATTCTCGCCGAAGAGAACGTCGAGGAGTACGTGCCGGTTCCAAGTCTTGCCGGCGGCAGCGACGGCGACTATCTCCTACGGATACGTGGAGAATCGATGAAGAACGCTGGCATCGTCGAAGACGACCTTGTCGTCGTACACCAGCAAGACACCGCACAGCAGGGCGACATAGTCGTGGCGTTGCTCGGCGAGGAGGCGACGGTCAAGCGCTACTTTCGCGAGTCCGACCACATCCGTCTGCAACCCGAGAATGAGACGATGGAGCCGATCCGCACCAAGGAGGTCAAGGTGCTCGGACGCGTGGTCGGCTTGCTCAGGAGCATGTGATGGGCACCTTGCTGCTCGAGCGGTCCCCAGCTTTTGGCGAGGGCTTCGAGCGCGAGACGCGCACGGCAGGCTTACGCTGGATGAGCTCATCACCGGCGTATGGGAGGGTCTCGCCGTGCGTGGCGCCGTCGAATGTCCGGTCTGTGCGAGCCCTATGGCTCTGAGCCCCCACGACGGTGGCGATGACCAACAGATGGGCTCCTGTCTCGGCTGCGGCTCGAAACTCTGCTGACTCACCCGACGTATTGGTCGCCGACTGAGCGTCGTGACGCGCACGCATCGGCCCAACTCTTCACAGAGCGCACACTCCGCGCTACGGTTGTGCGGCAGGTCAAGCAGCCGCGGAGGCCATCGGGCCTTCGAGGAAACTCCGGACATCACAGGGCAAGGTGGTCGAGCTATCGACCCGGGGAAACCCGCGGGAAAGTGCCACAGAAACAAACCGCCGATGTCGGCCGTCCCACGTGAACGGCTGGCAGGCAAGGGTGAAATGGTGCGGTAAGAGCGCACCAGCGTCGCGGTGACGCGGCGGCTGGGCAAACCCCACCCGATGCAAGGTCAAACCGGATCGTTTGCAGGTTGCCCGCCGAGATCCAGGTAGGCCGCTCAGATGGATGGTTGCTCAACGACAGGATCCGGGTTATCGATCTGCTAAGGAAAAACCCCGCTAACGCGGGGTTTTTCTATTGGTAGTCGCTTCTCGTCGTGCTCGGCGGCAAAGCCGAGAAAGCACGGTAAGTGTCGGTTTGCCCACGCAGAGCGGCGACGATCAGAGACATTCCGAGAGAACTCGATGTCGGTGCTGTAGGGCTTTGTGTGCTTTCGCGAGGGCTTCTGTTGTGACCGATGGCGCAGACCGTCAGAGTCGCCGCTCAAAGACTCGGCATGCACGATTGGCGGTGACTGCATCTCGCGAGAGCGGCGACGATCAGAGATGGAGTAGGAGACACGGCTCGACTTGAGCGGTCGAACCCGGGAATCTCTGTGTGTGACGCATGGCCGAGACGGGTGTGCGGAGGAGCGTCAGCGTCGCGCTTGTGACCGAGCGCTGTGCCCGTTGGGTGCGGAGCTCGGATCAACGATGAACAGCACCGACCAGGCAGGGAAATATGGCTTCAATCAATCAGATACGCTCGAAAGCGCGGGCATTGCGCCCTGGCGACGACGGGCTGCCGCGCGGTCACGTCACGGAGATCCAGCGTGCCCGGATGCTCAGCGCAGCGGTCGAGGCGATCGAGGAGAACGGGTATGCGCGACTGACTGTCGCGCAGGTGATCAGCCGGGCGAAAGTCTCCCGCAAGACGTTCTATGACCTGTTCGTCGATCGCGAGGACTGCTTCCTGGCTGTGTTCGAGCGGACGCTCGAGCAACTGCGTTCGCGTGTGGTAGAGGCATATGAGCCGGAGACATCATGGCGTGAGGGTGTCCGTGCGGGCTTGGCGGCTTTGCTGGTCTTCATCGACGAGGAGCCCGAGCTGGCCCGGTTGTGTGTCGTGGACGCGCTCGGTGGGGGTCCACGAGTACTCGAAGAGCGCGCGCGGGTGCTCGGACAATTGCGTAAGGTGATCGATCGGGCCCGCACAACCGCCAACGTCAAGCGTGAGCCGCCGAACGTCACGGCTGAAGGCGTGATCGGCGCCGTGTTCGCGGTGATCCACACGCGCTTGCTCGAACGAAGCACCAAGCCCTACATCAGCCTGCACGGTTCGCTGATGAGCATGGTCGTGCTTCCTTACCTGGGGGTTCGCGCCGCAAGCCGAGAACTGTCTCGTCGTCCGCCGGAGGTGCGCCGGCGAGGCAAGGCTGAGCCGGGTGTCGGCAAGGATCCGATGGCTGGGCTCGATATGCGCCTGACCTATAGGACGGTACGAGTGCTAACGGCGATCAAGGAGCATCCCGGAGCCAGCAACCGCGAAGTCGCCGACGGGGCGGGTATCGCCGATCAAGGCCAGATATCGAAGCTGCTTTCGCGCCTGGAGCGACTGGACCTGATCGAAAACGTCGACCATGCTCAATCAAAGGGCGCTCCCAACGAATGGTGTCTTACCGAGCGCGGCGAGCGGGTGGAGAGAGCTACCAGACCGATGTGAGCGCCGACGGCACCGCGCCTGGGTGCAACGGCTCATTCGCGGGGACGTCGGTCACAGCTTGTGGCGCGTAGTCCAGTGGAATCGTCTTGAGGTCCTTCTACGCCCACCAACAGGCGCGAAGGCCCGCGTTGCTCTACCTTGGAAGTGCGGCGGGGAAGCTGTGGAAACAAGGGGTGAGCGTTGATGTTGCGGACGGGCTGGAGCAAACGTCGTAGGGTAGGGGAGGCGAGGGAGCTACTGGCAGCCGCTGGCGGTATCTTCGACCGCTCACTCGACCCGCATCAGACGATGCGAGCGATCGCTGAGATGGCCGTGCCCAGGCTCGCGCAGATGTGCGTGATCGACCTGTTGCGCGAGGACGGCATGATCGGGGAGACAGTGGCGATGGTCGAGCACGAGAGAGAGCTGGGCAAGCTAGAGGCACTGCGCGCCGAGCACCCTCTGGACCTTGACGGCGAGCACCCCAGCGCCCGTGCGATCCGCTCGCGTGCCCTGGTGACGGCAGAGGACTTGACCGATGCGCTCACGCTCGAGCGGATCGCGCCGGAGCCCGAGGTCCGCGACCTCCTCGTCTCCAGCGGCTATCGCTCTGCGATAGCGATGCCGCTGATCTCCCGTGGACGACTGCTAGGAGCGCTGTCGTTCTTCTACGTGCACGACGGTCGTCGCCACGACGCCGAGCATATGGCCTTGATGAGCGACCTCGTGGATCGCGCGGCCACGGCGCTCGACAACGCAAGCATGTATGCCGCCCGCACGCAAATGGCGCGCACGCTACAACGCAGCCTGTTGCCAGAGAGCTTGCCCGTGCTCGAGCGAGTAAGTCTCTCCTCCGCCTACCATCCCGTCGGCGAGGGGAACGACGTGGGCGGGGACTTCTATGACGTGTTCACCACCCCGCTTGGCTGTTGGCTGGTTGTCGGCGACGTTTGCGGCAAGGGTCCGGAGGCAGCGGCGGTGACCGCGTTGGTGCGTCACAGCATCCGTGCCTTCGCGTTTGTGCGGGCGAGCCCGGCGCAGGTTCTCGGGGCCGTCAATGAGGTGATGCTTGGCCACGCGCTGGCGCAGCGGTTTGCGACCGTCGTGGTTGTGCGGCTGGACCTCACCCGCAAGCGGGCCCGAGCAGTCGTCGCGGCGGCCGGTCATCCTCCGCCGGTGGTGTTGGCGCGCGATGGCTCGAGCCATTGTCCAAGCATGCAAGGAATGATGCTAGGCGTGCGCTCCGGCTCGAATGTGCTCGATCTGGAGCTGGAGCTCGAGCAGGGCTCGACGCTTGTGCTCTATACCGACGGTCTACTCGATGCGGGCGCACCGATGCGGAGTTTGACATCGCGGCAGCTATGTAGCCTACTTGCCGGCCAGGCTGGGGCTGGGCCCACTGCGATCGTCCAGCAACTCGAGCGACTTGCGCTTGCAAGCGGAGCGGGTCGCCTGCGCGACGACGTCGCGATCGTCGCAGCGCGAGTCGACGGTTGAGTTACGCCTGGCAGGTCCGCCTGCGCTGACGACGAGCGGGCTGCCGCGCAGACCATGTCCCACAGCCCGCGTCTCGCGGGCCGTCCCGATACGCACTGTCGGTCGGATCAGAAAAGGAGTTGCCGCTCTGTGCGATATTGCCAAAGCCCTCCCACGCCGCGACCGTGGTCATCCTCGGGGTGGGACTCACGCTGGTCGCATGCTTGATTGCGTTGGTTGTCGCTCGTCTACGCGCTCGCCGGCGACGGCAGTATGTGCGCCTCCGGGTTGTGCCCTATCGCGGTGACGATCCGCCTATAGAGGCGGTCGTGAATATGTTCGATGCGTTGCACAAGCGGCTGTTGTGCCGCTGGTGGCGGAGACTTCTCAGCGGCCAGCCATCCGTCGCTCTTGAGATTCACTGCCATCGCGAGGCATGGCTGTCGCTCACCTGTCCTGTAGGCATGCGGGCACTGATGGAGGCGGCACTGCGCAGCGCCTACCCCAACTGTCGCCTACAGGACGAGCCGAGGACGCTAGGTTCGCCGCCCTATGTGCTTCGGTTGAAGAAGCACAGTCCGTTCATCAAGCGCGCGAAGCTGATCGACCCTTTCGATCGCGATCGCGTCCCGGCGGTCAACCGGCTGATCACGACGATGGCTGCATGCCGAGCCCCGGCTTTCGTGCAGATCGCGCTGACGCCCACCCCGGCGCTGTTCGAGGGCCACTCCAAGCGCAGTTATGAGCGCCACGAGCACCACCTCTCGCGTCAGCGCAAGCTGAGACTGCCGCCACTCGATCGCTCGATGGTGGAGGACGAGGAGCTGAAGGGAGGGCTGGACGTCCAGCACCAACCTCTGTTCTTCGCAGATCTGCGCATGGTGGGGCCGAAGCGCTCTGTCTGCGAGCGGATCGCCTCGGAGCTGCGTGCCGAAAGCGCTGAGAACCGTTTGGTGGAGCGCGGCACATGGGTGCGCCATGGTTGGTTTGGCATGTACACCAGACGGGTCTCGCGCGGGGAGGGCAATCCGCTGCCCTCGATCCGCAAGGGTGTATTCGCCTCAACAGAGCTCGCGAACGTTTGGCAGGTGCCTTCGGTGGACTACTCCACGGTCCCCTTCGCACGCAACCCATTGCCGCTCGCGCCGGCTGCGCCTACGATCTTTCGCCCGCTGGAGGGGATGGGCACGCTACGCGACGCCAGTGGCGCGGCCTCGATCCACCCGCCGCTGCGCCGCCAAAACACAGCGGTGCCAGGCACGGTTGAGCAGGGCAAGTCGAGCTACCTGGTGGCCACGGTCGCGGAGGATCTCAGGCGCGAGCGCTGCGCGGTAATCGTGCTAGACCCCAAGGGCGACGCCGCCGAGGCCGCCGTCAGCGTCGTGCCGACCGACCGCACGTGTACGCTGCTTGACTTTTCTCACCCGACTTGCGGCTTCAATCCGCTGGCCGTGGACGCGCCGGCCGACACGATCGCCGACTACGTTGTCTCCGCGCTGAAGAACCTCTTCAGCGACGAGAACGTCAAATAGAGGAGGTTCGTCGAGATGACCCCGAACGGTCTCAAGCTCGACGCCTACATACGCGTCTCGAAGGTCGCCGGACGCGCGGGCGAGAGCTTTCAGTCCCCCGAGCAACAGCGCCAGCAGATCGAGTCATGGGCACAAGCTCACGGCCACACGCTCACATGGCATGCCCCCGAGCTGGATGTCAGCGGCGGAACCATGAGCCGACCCATTTTCGATCAGATCATGCAGCGCGTCCGCACGGGCCAAAGCGATGGCTTGATCGTCGCTAAGCTCGATCGCTTCGCACGGACGCTCGTCGGGGCGCTGAGTACGCTTGAGGAGTTCGAGCGCCACGGCGCGGTGCTTGTAAGCGTTGCCGACAACATCGACCTATCGACACCGATGGGCAAGGCGTTTCTGCGGATATTGCTCATCTTCGCCGAGCTTGAGCGGGACCGCATCAAGGAGTCATGGGATGCCGCGGGTGCAAACGCGATCGCTCGCGGTATCCATATCGGCAAGTTCGCGCTGACCGGCTACGACAAGGCTCCAGACAAACGCCTGGTCCCCAACGAGCTGGCACCTGCGGTTCGCGAGGCATTTTTGATGCGAGGAGCCCACCGAACCCGCACGCAGATCGCGCACAGACTCAATGAGATCGCGCCACGCCCCAACGGTGGGTTGTGGACTCCCCCGATGATCGATCGCATGATCAAAAACCGCGCCTATATGGGCATCGCCTACCGTGGCGAGCATGTAAACCTCAGCGCACATAAGGCAATTGTGACTGCAGCAGAGTGGCAAGGGGCAAATCTTGCTCCCGTGCGCTCTGAAGCGCGGGGCAAGCTGCCCAACCTCCTTGGAGGGATCGCCCGCTGTGCCGGCTGTCGCTATGTGTTGGCCCCTAAAATAGCCGGATCCAGGTCCGGCGGCGACTGGCCTGCGTACAACTGCCGCAAGCGACACACGGCAGGCGTCTGCACAGAACCAGCGAACATCAACAGACGCAAGCTGGACCGTTTCGTAGAGGCCGCATGGCGCGAGCAGCTAACCAAAGAAGAAGTCTCCTATCAATACGATTCGACAGCTCTGCAGGCGGTGACAGACGTCCTCTCAACAGCCCAAGAGGAGCTAGCCGCTTTCGCGGCCGACCTGACGGCTCGACGCATGCTTGGCGATGGCTATCACGCTGCCCTGGGAGCACGAATCAAAGCAGTCAACGACGCCCAAGCCGCGATGCAAAAGATGCTCGGTCCGGCAGCAAAGATCGAGACTGCCAAAAGCTACGATGCGCTATGCATCGAGGATCGCAAGCACGTTCTTGCAAGCTCCATCGACGCGGTGATCGTCAAGCGAGGTCACTCCAGAATCCCGATCGAGGATCGGGTCACAATCCTTTGGCGCGGCGAAGGGCCGGACGATCTCCCCCGGCGTGGCCGCGACAACGGCCCTGTTCGTCCCCATATCGCCTAGCGGCACCACAACCACGCCCGGATGGCGTTCGCTGATGATTCGTGCGAACGTCTGAACTGCCGCACGTCTCGCGGCTGCTGGCATTGGCTTTATGCGGGCCACGTTGTCTAATCCGACCACGGCCCTCAAAAGGGACGCGTGACGGAGTAGCCACTGGGACCGTCCATTCTTCGGTTGCGCAGATCGTGCACCCACTGACTCGGCCACGCCAATAAGGCGTTTGGCAAGCTGGGTATAACCGGGTTATACTGTGCGGTATGAAGACGGCTATCTCGCTTCCTGACGACACCTTTCGTCGCGTGGACCGTGCCGCTAAGCGGTTGGGCGTGTCACGTAGCGAGTTCTTCGCGCGTGCGGCGGAGAATTGGCTGGGTGCTCTAGAGGATGGTGGCACTACTGAGGCGATCAATCGTGCAATCGCCGGGCTCCCAGATGATCATGGGTTCACCGATGCGGCTGCTGCGGCCTTGGCCGCTGGCGACTAGACCTGATGGTGCGGGGCGAGTTGTGGTGGGCTGATCTCGGCTTGCCCAGGGGCTCTGCTCCTGCTCTACGGCGTCCTGTGCTGGTCATCAGCGCCGACCAGTACAACCGCTCCAACCTACGCACCGTCACTGTGGTTGTGCTTACAAGCAACGCTCAACTCGCCGCGCTCCCAGGCAACGTCGCGGTGCCCGCCGATGTTGCCAACATCGAAGCCGATTCGGTCGTCAACGTCACACAGATCGCCACGATCGACCGGGGCGCCCTCGAGGGCCGCATCAGCACGCTGCCGGACTGGCTGATGGCGCAGGTTGATGCTGGTCTTGGGCGCGCACTCGCACTCGCTCACCTCTAGGTCTCGCAGAGATCGGCCTTTTTTAGTGTCGGTAACTTCCCCTGAGCCGGCCAATGCGCAGCTCGACGGGTGGGTGGGTGTGCTCGGTGAGCCAGATGTAGGGGACGGGATGGTCGTGCAGGAGGGCGTGCGTTTCGAGGAAGTCGGCGAGCTCCTCGGCTTGGCCAAGGTTGGCGGCGTAGGCGTCGGCGGCGTACTCGCGCCTGCGCCAGTAGATACCCCACACGGGTCGGGTCAGGCGCAGGCCAAGACCGCCGCACGCGAACGCGAGCAGATGAATCGTGAAACGGGCGAGCTGAAAGAAATCGCGGATCAGACTGTCTCCCGGTAGCGGCTGATACTCGGGCTGGGGATAGCTGTGCTGCTCCAGATACATGTCCAGCGGCTCGCTGTTGAGGTTTGCCGCTTTGACCAGGACGAGGCGATTGAGGGCAGCAGCAACGCGCCCATCAGGGCTTGCGAGGTGTCCAAGCTCGTGGGCGATCACGGCGGGAAGATGGTTGCTTTCCATGAGTCCGCGTGAGAGCATCAGCGTCTCCCCCTGGACCGCAGCGTCAGGCAGGGGCGTGTCGATGACGAACCATCTGCTCGGCAGGGGCAACCTCTTGCTGCTGTTGCTTTGCAGCAGGCTGACCGCGTCGTCGTAGGCGCGTTGCTCGCGCGCGGAGGGAGAGCGTCCACCGCTGCGCTGCTTCCACCACCAACCAGAGCCAATAGGCGTGAGCAGCGCGAATATCGCCCACAGCGTCGGGACTGTGCCGACCCACAACCATTCGGGCTCTTGGCTTGTATGGCCACTGAGAGTGTCAACGATCCCGATCGTGAAGGTCAACATCACGACGCGCACGAACAGGACGGGCAGTTCGCTGATCAGGGCTATCGCGAACATGCAGAGCGAGCCGAGTGAGAAGCGTCGCAGGAAGCGTCGGGGAAGGCCTGAGGCTTGCTTGCGAATCCCGTGATATCGCATCGATGACCGCTCCTTGCGGTTAGAAGGGAAGGCTTTCCACCTCCTTCTCCGACAGACGGCCCTCTTGCGGGACACTTGGCGGCGAGTGCTCCTGGTCGGCGCATGCCGGCTTAGAAGCCGCCACCTCGTCGGGTGCGCCGTGCGCTTGGGCAATCCGATGCGGCTCGCCGGCGCGCTCCTGTGCGGCGGGAGCATGCGCCGGGAGTGGACATGTGAGCTTGGGGGCGGTGAGGATTTGTGCGCGCATCGCTCTGCCGCGACTGATCAAATACGCCTCGCCTGGCTCCAGCGATCTGACAACGTTCGGCTCGACCTTGAACTGATGTTGGATGCGCACCGACCCTTCGCCGTTTGCCCCCTCTTCGTCGTAGTGCATCGAATACTCGGGCCGTTCACGAGTCCCGGCGAGCGCTGCGATCCGCTCGGGCGTGTTCACCCTGTGGCAGACGACCGTCTCCACCGACCCGAGGATGCGCTCGGCCTGCTGCTCGTCGCCCATCCCGGCGACCACTTGCGGAGCTAGGATCAGGCTCGTGTGAAAGCCGCGGGCCTGCTCGACTCTGCCCGCCATGCTCGTGCTCGAAGCAAGCGCCGAGAACTCGTCGACGATCAGCACACAGAACTGCTCGTAGAGCTTGCGGGCGGTGAAGTAGTGCGCGAAGTCCTCGAACAGGAAGCGGGCAAGCCCGTCGGCCTCTTCGCGCAGCGTAAGCGTGTCGAGCAGCAGGTAGGCAGCATCGGTGTCCTCCCATGCCCAGCCACCGTCGAGCGCCCCGCGCGTCTGTCCGAAGAATGCTTGGTAGCGCAGCCTGACCTGACGCACCTGATCCTTGCTCAGCGCCGCGAGCGCGCCCGAGGCGCCATGCGCGGCCTGCAAGCTCGGGAGGTCCATGCGCGCGAGCGTCTGCGCGCTTGAGCGTGGCGGCCCGTCGGGATGCTCGCAGACGAGCCCCAGCACGTTCTTGGCGACATCTCGATACCAGGATGCGGGCCCGTCGCTCGCGTAGTCGACGATCTCCATCAGCCGCCCGTAGATCTCGTGCGCCTGGCCGCGCCAGCCATCGAACGGCTCATTCGGAAAGACCCTGTACGGTCGGCCGGCGTCTGCCATCAGCCCACAGAAGCGCTCAGCTGTCTTGCGATCGCCCTTGCCGTCCAGGTAGAACACGGGTGCCCTGCTGGTCTTGGCGATCGTCCACGCGAGCCGCAGCAACGTCTCGGTCTTGCCGGACCCCGTCGCACCGGTGACAAGCACATGCCGGCACAACCGTGAAGCTGACAGCAACACCAACCCTTGGCTGGTAGGTAGCGCCCGCTCCCCGCCCGTACGCTTGGCCAGGACGAACCCCTGCTCGCCCTCCGCATCCGCGAGCAAAGGATCGCTCATCCCCGCACGCCTCCCCCGCGCTCGGGAAGCTGACGTAGGCCGAGCGACGGCCACGCTCCATCCCCCGCGAGCTCTGAGAGGAGCCTGTGCGGCCCTGGCGCGCAGTAGTACAGGACGGCGTCATAGCGGCCGACCAGCTCCTCGACGATCGCTCGCGTACGACGCTTGCTCTTGACCGTCAACTCCACCTCGACGGCGATCCGGCGACCGTCGAGCAACACAACCGCGTCCGCGAGGTGCTCTTGCGGGCTCCGCTTCTCGCGCGCCAATACCCGCTCGCACACCCATTCGCTCTCAGGCGAGCGCGACTCGACATGCAGTCGCACATCGGTCACCGCCGCGACGTGCGCGAGTAGCCCAAGCGTCGGTCGCCAAGCGGCGAAGGACAAACCTGACGCGCGCAAGCCCTTCAGCGTCGGTATCACCCAAGCCGGCTCGCCAACGAGCACCCGACGCACCTCCACAAGCCGCTGCTCGCGCAAGCGCGAAAGCAGACGCTGCACCGTCCTCGGCGTGCAGTCCAAGAACGCGCAAAGCTGATCGGTATGGACCGCGTATTGCTCTCCGGCCCAGCCCAATGCTTCCAGCCCACGACGGCTCACTAATGTCTCAACGGCAGTGCCGGCCACCTTCACACCTCTCAAAGCGTGTATTCCGGCCACGATGCAGTAGGCAGCCCATTTTGAACAATCCGACGAGAAACCAGGAGTCGGGACACCAGTGCCCCGCCCGTATCGACGCCTCGACGCCTAAGCCGCGCCACGCGTGTCGCCTCGCGCAGAGACCTTCAAACTTGGGCGCTTCGCAGAAACAGGAGCCTCACGCATGACGAGCCTTCGGCAAAGATGAGCCTCGCTAACGAGACGGCGGATTCAAGCGGTCGTTGCAACGTGTTCTGCGAACTTCTCTGATGGTGTCAGGTAGCCGAGAGTCTTGCGTGGTCGTCCGTTGAGGCTGCGTTGGATGTTGCGGAGTTCGGTTGCGGTGACG
>JBAQGH010000154.1:0-14838 GCA_049287685.1 Solirubrobacteraceae bacterium
AACACCCCCTTCTCGCGAACACCCCTGTTACAAACACCCCTGTTACAAACACCCCTCTTACAAAACACCCTTCTCACGATGCTCACCTCTCAAGAAGCCCCCTGCGCACCCAAATAAAGCAGCGAACCCGGGGTGTCGAGCGACTCGCCGGTCTCCAGCAGCGTCTTCAGCGTCGAGAGGATCATCGGCCAGCCACCATATAGCTGTTCGTTGGCGCCTTCGCGCAGCTGATCGTGGGTGACTGTCAGCCGGCACGAGCTGCCGACCGGCTCGATCTCATAGGTGACCCGTGAGGTCGCCTCACGCTTGACGTCCTCACCCCACAGAGCCTTGAAGCTCTGGACGAGCTTGTGCGGCGGGTCGACCTCCAGGTTCTCGCCTTCCATGAGCAGATCGGGCGCGTTCGGACTGCCCGCGGAGTAGGTCGAGCCGGGTGTCCAGTCGGAGGTGACGCTGGCTCCGAATGTGTACTTCCCTCTCATCTCACCGTCGGTGAGGGCCTGCCACAGACGCTCGGGGGTCGTCTTGATGTAGATCTCGAATACCTTCTCCATGAGTTTCTCCTCGATGTCGCGCTTGAGCTCGCTCAACGTTGCGGCCCACAGCTCTGAGTACTTGCTCACCCAGCGATCGTGGACGAGCCGAATTGGGACGGGATTCAAGAAGTGCAACTTCTCACGCCCACACTTGCGCGCGACGACGAGACCAGCCTGTTCGAGCACCTTCAGGTGCTTCATCACGCCGAAGCGCGTCATCGGCAAGCGCTGCTCGAGCGCACTCAGCGTCTGACCGTCTCGCCGAAACAGCTCATCGAGCAACTCGCGCCGCGTGGGGTCGGCCAGCGCCTTGAACACCTCGTCCATACCACCCATTATAGGTGACCATTTGGTCACTTGTCAAGTGTTCGCGGCGCCATCTCACGCCCCTGACGACCGCGCGTTGCGATTAGGCAGTCGTCCTGACGGGAATCATTTCCCACCATGATCGAAGAAATCTCACCTGAGCTGTTTCACTGGAGCGCTTTTCACGACGGCATCGGCCACCCTGTTCACAGCAGCTTTGCGCTGGACTCGGGCACGCTGGTCGACCCGATGGAGCCACCTGAGGGCTTGGACGCGATCGCCGAGCTAGGCACACCCAAGCGGATCGTGCTCAGCAACCGCCACCACTACCGCCACAGCGCGCTCTACGTCGAGCGCTTTGGCTGTCCTGTGCTCTGTCACAAGACGGGGCTCGCGCACTTCTCGGCGGATCGCCCCGTCGAAGGCTTCGCTTTCGACGAGCAGCTCGCCGACGGCTTGCGCGCGCTGGAGCTTGGCTCGATCTGCGCCGAGGAGACCACGCTGCTGTTGGAAGCGCACGCCGGCGCGCTGTCCTTCGGCGATGGGCTCACACGCGACAGCGACGGCGCGCTTGCCTTCATGCCCGACTCACTGCTCGGCGATGACCCCGGGCGCGTTCGCGCGGGTCTGCTCAAGAGCTTGCGTCAGATGCTCGACGAGGAGTTCGACACGCTCCTGTTTGCCCACAGCGAGCCCGTCAAGGGAACGGGAAGGGATCTGTTGAGCGCCTTCCTCGCCCAGGAGCCAGCCACCCAGCCTGGTTGAGGATCGCCCAGCGGATTGGCTCGTCGAGCGCACGGGTAAAGCGCTCATACCCCACCACGCTGGGCCCTACGCGTTCCACCCATGATCGGTAAACCAAGGAGAGCAGGCAAATGACGGCCGAGGAGTCCTACGAGCAGCAAGAGGCAGAGCTGGCCGCGAGCGAAGCGGCGCAGATCGGCGGCCACGCCGGCGATGAGGATCTCGACCCGGCACAGCGTGCGGTCCTGGAGGCAGGCGGCGGCGAGGCGGAGGGCTTCGAGGGCGCGGAGGCCGCGCTGATCGACCATGCCTCCCACGGCGACCAGGAGCCGGCGCATGTGATCCTCCACGATCAGGGCGCAGACGAGGAGCAGAACCTACGCCGCGAGGACTCGGAAGCAGACCAAGCGCGCAGCAGCGAGCTCGACGAGGACGACCGCTAGAGCTAGCCGGCCGTCATGACCGGCCACGTCGCGACAGCTCAGCCGGCCGCCACGGCCGGCCGCCTCGCGACTCGGCCGGCGGCCACGACCAGAGTTTGGGAGGTCAGCCTCTCGCCACGACCAGCTGCACAGCGCTCAGCCGGCTGTAACGGCCAGCCGCTCGACAGGCTCGGCGCTCACCTCGGCGCCTGCGATCGGCTTGAGCCTGGCCGCGAGCGGCAAACCGAGCAGCGATACGGCGGCCATCGCGATGAACGCCGCCAGCGGGCGGTGCACCAGGATCTGTACCAGCAAGGCCACCACGAGCCCGCCCAAGTTGCCCGCCATCCACACGATCGCGCCGGCTGTCCCTGCTGCGGACCCGGCCAAGCGCTCGGTGGAGGTGAGGATCACCGGCAGCGCCGGCAGCAGCATCGCCCCCATCGCCACGATCGCCACGGCGCGGCCCGCAAGCGATGGGATCACTCCGAGCGCCACACAGCCGACACAGCCGACGATCACCGCGGCACGCATGAAATTGCGTTCGCTGCCGCGGCGCGCGACGAGCGGCGGCAGCACCGCACAGCCGACGACACCGGCGACGACCATACCGACGAGCAGCGCCCCCGCGGCCGTTTCGGATACGCCGGAGGGCTGCAGCAGCGTTTGCAGCCACGTGGCCAGCGCGACGAAGATGCCGAAGCCGACGAACACGAGGCCGCACAACGTGCGCATGCTCGGCAGCGCCCACAACGCACGTGCGGCATTGCCGGCGATCGCGGCGTGCTCTGTGCTCTCGTGGCCGGGACGCCGCAACGTCACGGCCAGAGCCAGCGCGGGCAGTCCGGCCAGCACGGCCTCCACGACCAGCAGCCGCTCGATGTGCCCGTGCCCGCCCAGCGTGGGACCGAGCAAGAGCGCGATCAGCATGCCGACGAAGCCGCCGGCCGAGCCCAGCGAGATGCCGGCCGCGCGCTGCTCGACGGGCAGGTACTCGCCCGCGAGCTTGCTCACCGCGCTCAGCACCACCGGCTGGGCGACCGCGACCGTGACCTGACCCGCCATCGCCCAGGCAAACGTGTCGCCCCCCAGGCGCAACAGTCCTCCGAGCGCGACCAGCAGCCCTCCCCCCGCCAGCACGGGACGAAACCAGCGGTCGAGCAGGATGCCTGAAGGGATCGCCAGCACGACATAGAGCAGTGGGAAGATCTCCGCCAGCCAGCCCACCGCGCCGACCGAGACGCCGTAGTGGCGAGCCGTCTCGGTGGTGATCGCGGCGTAGGTCAACCACAGCACCTGCGTCGCCGCGCACACCAGCCCGTAGGCGACGATCACACGCCAGCCGCTGGCCCGGCCCACCGTTCAGGCCCCCAGGCTCTCGAGCGCATTGGTGAGCGTCTGCTGTGTCTGTGGTCCGCGCAACTGAGCGCGCAGGCGCCCAGTGCTGTCGATCACGAACGTCACCGGCGGTCCTCCGGTCATTCCATAGTCGCGTCCGACGTTGCCGTCGGGATCGCGCAGGTTGGGAAACGTCCAGCCATAGGTGCGGATGAACTTGCGTGCATTGGCGAGTGACAAATCCTCCCAGTTGACCCCGACGAGCGTGGCCTTACCGTGCAGGCTTCGCGCAAAGCGCTCGAGCACCGGCGCCTCGTGTTCACATGGTTCGCACCAGCTGGCCCAGAAGCTGACGAGCACCGGGCGTCCGCGCAAGGCGGCCAGCGTGACCGTCGTGCCGGAGAGGTTTTCAAGCGGCAGAGGCGGCGCCGGGTGCCCGCTGTTCGGTTTGCTGCCGGCAAGCCCGAACACGACGAAGACCACAAGAGCCGCAACGACAGCGGCGCCGATCAGCAGTATGCGCGGGCGGGGCATCGTTCGGCGAAGTTATCACCAGCGACCAGGCACAGATCGACCCGCGCACGGGCGGGCCGATCCGGGGAGGGAATGAGGGAGGAACGATGCCCTCAAGTTGAGTGTTGCCTGAAGTGGCCTTCGTCAAACACGCCGCCGGCGATCAGCCGCGACGTACCGAGGTGGCCCGCATTGGGCGTGTCGGTCATCTTCAAAAACGTTCTTACGCAAAAGCTTGGGAAACTTGAGTAGGCATCTAAAGATTAGGTACCAAACTATCTCCTCCCCGCCTCAGTAAGGGGGGGTCAGGCGTGCACGGGGTTTTGAAACACGTTCTACGAGCTGAGCAGCTGCTCTACGCGAGCGCCGCCGCGCGCATCGCGTACGCGCATGGTCTTCTTGACGCTGTACAGATCGGCGTCGGCACGAGCGATGCACTCGCCCAGACCTTCTCCCGGCAGCCACTCGCCGATCCCAACCGACCAGGTGACCGGCAGGTCTTCGTCACGCAAGCGATCGAGCACCGCTCCCGCGCCCTCAGGGGTGGTGGCGGGCAGCAGCAGCACGAACTCGTCGCCGCCGTGGCGCGCGAGAATGTCGCCGGTGCGCAGACGCTCGCGCCAGGACTGGCCCAGATCGGCCAGCACGCGGTCGCCGACGGTGTGCCCGCGCAGATCGTTGATCTGCTTGAAGTCGTCCAGGTCGAGCATCGCGAGCGTCAGCCGGTTGCCGCTGCGCTGGGCGATCGCGTGCTCGCGGACGGCCGCCGCCATGAAGCCGTTGCGATTGAGCAGGCCCGTCAGCATGTCGGTGTCGGCCTGGCGGCGCAAGCTCTCGCTGAGACGCCCGAGCACGATGCAGATCGACCAGATCGTGACGGTCACGATCATCCAGTAGATGCCGACGTGCGGCAGGCCGCCCAGCAGCAGGGCGACGCCGAAGGCGATCGTGATCAGCGCGCCCTGCGCGATCACCACGCGGCGCTCGAAGAAATGAGCCGAGTAGATCGCGATCCAGGGATAGGAGAAGGCGGCGATCATCATGCCGCCGTGCGTGCTCGCATGCGCGACCAGGGCACTGTTCACGAGCGTGCCGCAGGCGGCGAGCAGCTCGAAGCCGAGCAGAGGAATGCGCCGCGCCGCCAGCCACACCAGACAAGCGCCAACCACCCCCAGGGCACCGGCGGCCCCAATCAGTGCTATCGGCTCGTTTGAGCTGACCGGGAACAGGATCGCCGCCAGACAAACGAATGCCTTGAACATGAACAGCAAAGCAAGCGACCAGGCCATCGCCGGGCGACGTGCCACGACGCGCTGCAGCGAGGAGCGCAGCGGCGCCGACCCGCTCCGCGACAGCGGCAAGTGGGCCTCCGCGGCTTGCGAGAGCGTCTGAGATTGGCTTGTCGACATCGCTTGTTCATCTTTTCGGTTTGGATGGGCGTGCCCTTGAGCACCCACTCCCGCTAACAACAAACCTTGCCGGCCGGGCGCAGCCGGCTAACCGCCTCTGATCGCGGCGTGCCGGCTGGGAGGGAACGCCTGCGCGCTAGGCTGAACAGCTATGGGCCTGTTCAAATCGCGTCACACGAGCATGGTCAGCGCGCAGGATGCGCTCGCCGGTCGAGAGCAGCCGTTGCCTGTCGCCGAGCGCAATATCGTGCTCGGCACGCCGATGCAAGGGCCCTTTCCGGCGGACATCGAGCAGGCCGTATTTGGCATGGGCTGCTTCTGGGGCGCGGAGCGACTCTTCTGGCAGGCGCCGGGCGTGTACACGACCGCTGTGGGCTATGCGGGCGGGATCACTCCCAACCCCACTTACGAGGAGGTCTGCAGCGGGCGCACCGGCCACGCCGAGGTGGTGCTGGTCGCCTTCGACGCGACCGCCACGAGCTTCGCCGAGATGCTGAGGCTGTTCTGGGAGGGGCACGACCCGACACAGGGCATGCGCCAAGGAAACGATGTCGGCAGCCAGTACCGCTCGCTGGTCCTCTACGAGGACGATGCCCAGCGCGATGCAGCGCTGGCCTCACGCGAGACCTACCAGCGCATGCTCTCCGCAAGCGGCCACGGCCAGATCACGACCGAAATCGAGCCCGGCGGCGCCGCCCATCCCTTTTATTACGCCGAGGATCACCATCAGCAGTACCTGGAGAAGAACCCTGGTGGTTATTGCGGTCTGGGCGGCACGGGCGTGGCCTGCCCGATTGGCCTGACGACTTCCTGACGGCGGTCTTTGAACGACCGCGACCCCGCCGAAGCGGGGTCGCGGATCGTCATCGTGACTGACCAGAAGACCGGGCGGGCGCGCACAGAGGAGACACGCCCAACCCGATCCGCCGTTTGTTTATGCCGCGCTGCCCGCCGGGGTCGGCTGGAAGGACGGCGCGTGCGGCCCACCGAGCGTCGGCACATCCGAGGGGTAGACCTCGTTGCCGTGGATCGCGTGATCGCCGATCTCCAGCTCTTCGTCGGAGAGTCGCAACGGCATGAATATGCCGACGAGCTTCAGCAGGAGGAACGTCATCGTCCCGCTGAACAGGATCACCCACAGACCGGCCTCGGCCTGCCAGCGCAGCAGCGTCCAGCTGCCGTTGACGAGCAGACCGGAGACGCCCGGCAGGTTCGTATCGCCGCCCTTGCCTATGTACTCGACGACGTTGGAGTCGGCCAGCAGTCCAACCAGCAGGCCTCCGCAGAGCCCGGCTATTCCGTGTGTATAGATCACCCCCAGCGTGTCGTCCACGTGGCGGAACACTGGCGCACGCGATAGGAAGCGAATCGACATCCACACGATCGTGGACGCCACCACGCCGATGATGATCGCTCCATAGCCGTTCACGAAGCCCGCGGCAGGCGTGATGCCCACCAGCCCCGTGATCATGCCGTTGACGGAGCCGAGCAGCGATGGCTTGTCGCGGAAGATGTAGTCCCACGCGATCCACACGAGCATCGCCACCGCGGTGCAGAGGTTCGTGTTGAGAACCGCCGCCGAGGCATCGGCACCCGCGTAGTAGGAGTCTCCACCGTTGAAGCCGTTCCAGCCGAGCCACAGCAGACCGGCGCCCGCGGCAACCATCAGCAGGTTGTTCGGAGCGTCGACCTCTCTGTCTCTTTGCAATCGCGGTCCTATGACCGCCGCCGCCACGAAGCCCGAGATGCCGGCCGCGAGGTGGATGACGTAACCGCCCGAGTAGTCGAGTGCTCCATGGGCCGCGAAGTAGCCGCCACCCCAGATCAGGAACGCGTTGACCGTGTACACGAACGTGATCCACAACAGCACGAACGGGATCCACGCCTTGAAGCTGATCCGTCCCAGCACCGAGCCGAGCATCAGGATCGGCGTGATCGCCGCGAACACGAACTGGAAGTACACGAGCGAGGACTCGGGGAAGTGGAATTCCGGTCCCGTCGTAATCGACGGGATCAGCGCCTGCCCCTCCTCGGCCGCGTGTCCCAGCACGCTTCCCGGTTCCCCAAGCGCTGTACCCAGGAAGCCTTTCGTGCCGAAGATGCCGCCGCCGCTGTGCGCGATCGGGTTGTCGAAGCCCATCTTGAAGGCCCACAGGCACCACGCTACGAGCACGAGACAGAACGCCACGAACGTGAGCATCATGCTGTTGACCGACCAGCGCTTCTGCATGACCCCGCCGTACAGGATGGCGAGACCGGGAAGGCTCATCAGCCCGACGAACGTCGCCGCGGTCATCTGCCATGCGTTGTCGCCTGGCTTGAGCCAGGATTCGTACGCCAGCCATTCTGCTGTCGCCAAGATGGACATATGCCTCCGTTTCCTACCGTTGTAGATACGGCGAGCCGCCGCCCGCTTGTGCCCCGCATGGGGTGCGCCCGCGGTGGCTGACTCACCTCTTTAGCTCCCCTTATGAAACCGGGGAGCGCGCGACACGGCTAGGGACACGGTGGCCAACAGTTGACCGGCGCGTTTCGACATTTGTATAGATGGGCCGCAGCGGCGGGCTTTGTGGTCGTCGGCATGCCACTCGCCCCAAGAGCAGGACCTAGAAAAAACCGAGATGCCCCCCGCGCGCGCGGGGGGCATTGCTATTCAAATGCATAGCCGGCGCGGCGGCAGGCCTGCTTCAGCGGCTGCGAGATCTCCTTCGAGGCCTGTGGAGCGGCGCACAGGGTCCTGGCGCGCGCGCCGCAAGCATGCATCCTGGCAGCACCAAGGGTGCTGGCGAACGTTATGTCCACACAGTCCTTCCGCTCCTTCGAGCCGCTCGTCAGCGCGAAGGCGCTGAGCCCAATCAACACAATCACGACGCAGCTGGCCAACACAGCAACCACGGCCTTCTCGCGCCGCCCCCAGCGCAGCGGCTCAGACAGCCGCTTGGAGCGGTTCTCCATGATCATCGCGCGGCCCAGTCTAGTATCGGTGCGCTAGGCGGGTTCGTCTGGCTCGGGCGCGAACGACAGCGCGGCCGAGTTGATGCAGTAGCGCTGGCCGGTCGGTCCGGGGCCGTCGTCGAAGACATGGCCGAGGTGTCCGCCACAGCGGCGGCACACCACCTCCGTGCGCTTCATGAACAAGCCGTTGTCGGGCCGCAGCTCGACCGTCTCGGCGACAGCCGGCTCGGTGAAGCTGGGCCAGCCCGTGCCCGACTCGAACTTGGTGTCGGAGCTGAACAGGTCCGCACCGCAGCCGGCGCAGCGGTACATGCCGGAGTCCTTGTTGTAGACGTACTCGCCGGTGAACGGAGCCTCTGTGTCCGCGCGGCGCAGCACCTCGTACTGCTCGGGCGTCAGCTCCTCGCGCCACTCTTGCTCTGACTTCTCCACGCGTTGCTCGCTCATGCTGACGTTCTAGCAGGACCGAGCAGACGCAGGCGAGTGTCTATACGCAAGCGTCCGCGCGGGCGTGTCCGCACAAGGGGGGTGTTTACGTACAAAAGCGATTGACCATCGCCAGTGTGCACGTCCCAGCTGCTATCCTGATCTTTACGTTCACGTCAACTTCAACATCCCGCCTCGGCGTCAGCGCCGACCACGAGCACTACAAGTGGTGGGCGCTGTCCTGCACGAGCCTAGGGATGCTGCTGGCAGCGACGAACTCCGGCACGCTGATCATCGCGCTGCCGAGCCTGGAGCGCTCGCTGCACGCGAGCCTGTTGGCACTCGTGTGGGTGATCCTCGCCTACCTGATCGCCGCGACCGTGCTCGTGCTGACCGCTGGCCGCCTCAGCGACCTGTTCGGGCGCAAGCGCGCCTACATCGGCGGCTTTCTGCTGTTCGCCTTCGCCTCGCTCGGCGCCGGTTTCTCAGGCGGCGCCACCGAGTTGATCTGCTGGCGGGTCTTGCAGGGGATTGGGTCTGCGTTCCTGTTCGCTAACGCGGCAGCTCTTGTAACAGACGCCTTTCCCAAGGAGCAGCTCGGACTGGCTATGGGTGCCAACACGATGGTTGCCGCCGTGGGCCTGGTACTCGGGCCGGTGCTCGGCGGCGCGCTCGTCGAGATCTCCTGGCACTGGGTCTTCTGGTTCAACGTGCCGCTCGCCCTGGCCGGCGCGGCTTGGGGTGCGCTGATCCTGCGCGAGCTGGCCAAGCCCGACAAGGTGCGCGGCTTCGACACGCTCGGCACGGCCACGTTCGTAGTGGGGCTTACAGGCCTCGTGCTTGGTGTCTCCAAGGGCGGCTTGACCGGATGGTCCGATCCGGTCGTGATCGGCGGTCTGGCGTGCGCTGTCGTGCTCCTGCCGCTGTGGGTCATGATCGAGCGACGTACGCGCGCGCCGATGCTCGACCTGTCGATCTTCGACAACCGCCTGTTCGCGGCGGCCAGCGCCGCCTCGTTCATCAACGGGCTGGCCCGCTTCGCCCTGATGTTCCTGTTCGTCTTCTACTTCCAGGGGGCCCAGTCGAACAGCCCGATAGAAGCGGGGATCAAGCTGATGCCGCTGGCGCTCGGCATGCTCGTCGCCTCCCCCCTGGCCGGCATCTACGCCGACCGCCACGGCTCGCGCATGCTGGCCTCGCTCGGGATGCTCGTCAGCGCCGTCGGCCTTGCCGGCATGACGACGCTTGAGGTACACAGCCCCTATTGGCAGTCGATGATCTGGCTGGCGCTCGTCGGTATCGGCTCAGGCATGTTCAACAGCCCCAACACCGCCGCGATGATGGGCACGGTGCCGGCGCAGCGGCGCGGCATCGCCGCCGGCGCACGCACGCTCTTGCAAAACACGGGGGCGGTGCTGTCGATCGCGTTCGTGCTCGCGATCGTCACATCGGCCGTTCCCAAGGCGACGTTGTTCGCCGTCTTCTCGGGCGTCACGCGCGGCCTCTCTGAGCAGAAGCTGGCGCCGTTCATCGCCAATATGCACGTCGCCCTGTGGGTGCTTGTGGCGACGTCACTGGTGGGCGCGGTCGTGTGTCTGCTGCGGCCTCGGCACGTCGCCGCCGAGCCTTCGGCGGACGTTGTCGAAGTCTCAAAAAACGGCATGCCCCCCGCGCGCGTGGGGGGCATCGGCCCTCAGAGCACAAACACACCGCCGCCAACGCCAGCCCCCGCTGGGCGTGTGCGCGAAGCAAAGGCGGGAGCAGGGTAGTGAGCACTCCTGAGGCGCCGCTGCGCATCGGCGACGTGGCCAAGCTCGCCGGCACCACTCCGCGCACGATCCGCTACTACGAGGAGCTCGGCCTGCTCGCGGGCGCGCCCGAGCGGCCTTCGGGCGGACATCGTCTCTACACCCAAGCTGAGGTTGAGCGCCTGCGCGAGGTGATCCGCCTCAAGGAGCTGCTCGGCGTGACTCTGGACGAGCTCAAGGACCTGCTCACGGCCGAGGAGGCACGCGCGGCCGTGCGCGCGCAGCTGCGCCGCGACGACGTGCACCCCGAGCGCCGCCGCGAGCTGCTGCAAGAGGCGCTGGGACATCTGGACCGCCAGCTGGAGCTGGTCGAGCACCGTGCTTCCGAGCTTGCCAAGCTGCGCCGCGAGCTCTCGAGCACGCGCAACACCGTGCTCAGCCGGCTAGAGGAGATCGCGTCCTACAGTGAGATGAGTCCAGCGTCCTCCTGACGCGAAGGGAGCCGGCCGTGGAGCGCAAGTGGTGGACATTGATCGCCGTCTCGGTGGCGATCTTCATGCTGTTGCTGGACATCACGGTCGTGAACGTCGCGCTGCCTTCGATCCAGTCGTCGCTGAAATCCTCGTTCTCTGACCTGCAGTGGGTCGTCAACGCCTACGCGCTCACGCTCGCCGCCTTCCTGCTGACGGCGGGCTCGGTCGCGGACCTGATCGGCCGCCGCCGCGTGTTCACGCTCGGGCTGATCGTGTTCACCGCCTCCTCGGCTGTGTGCGGGCTCTCGACCACGCCGCTGATGCTGAACCTCGCGCGCGCCGTGCAAGGGGTCGGCGGGGCGATGATGTACGCCACCTCGCTCGCGCTGCTGGCCCAGGCCTTCCACGGGCGCGAGCGCGGCACCGCCTTCGGCGTGTTCGGCGCCGTCACAGGCGCCGCCGTGGCGATCGGTCCAGTCGTCGGCGGCATCATCACCTCCGGCATCGGCTGGGAATGGATCTTCTTCATCAACGTCCCGATCGGCATCGCGGCGGTCGCGATCACGCTCTCGCGCGTCGTTGAGTCGAGCGATCCGGGCGCACGCCGCGTCGACTGGATCGGCCTCGTCACGTTCTCCGGCGCGCTGTTCGCGCTCGTGTTCGCGCTGATCGAGGGCAATGGAGACGGCTGGGGCTCGACCAAGATCGTCTCGCTGCTGCTCGGGGCGCTCGTGCTGTTCATCGCGTTCGTGGTCGCCGAGCTCAAGCAGTCACGGCCGATGCTCGACTTGTCGCTGTTCCGCAAGCCCGCCTTCACCGGCGCGAGCATCGTCGCCTTCAGCGTGTCGGCCTCGATCTTCGCGATGTTCCTGTACCTGACGCTCTACATCCAGGACGTGCTCGGCTACACCGCCCTGCAGGCAGGCCTGCGCTTCCTGCCGATCACGCTGCTGTCATTCGTCGCCGCCCCGATCGCCGGCCGCCTCAGCGTGCGCATGCCCGTGCGCTATCTGCTCGGCGGCGGCCTCTTGCTCGTCGGCGCCGGCCTGCTCGCGATGACCGCGATCGACGCGACCTCCGGCTGGACGACTCTGATCCCCGGCTTCGCGGTGACAGGCGTGGGCATCGGCCTGATCAACCCGCCGCTCGCCTCGACCGCGATCGGCGTCGTGCACTACTCGCGCAGCGGCATGGCCTCAGGCATCAACAGCACCTTCCGTCAGGTCGGTATTGCCACAGGTATCGCCGGGCTCGGCGCCGTCTTCCAGCACGACGTGCTCAACACGACCACGAGCCGCCTCAGCGGGCAGCTGCCGGCGGTACAGGCCGCCGCGCACGGGCACCTGAACACGCTGCTTCAGTCAGGCGAAGTCAAGCAGGTGTTCCACGCCCTCTCCCCTGCCGCGCGGATCGCGCTCAAGCATTCCTACCGAGTTGGTTTCACCGAAGCCTTCGACAACATCCTGCTGATCGCTGCCGGGATCGCGTTCGTTGGAGCCGTGTGCGCACTGGTTCTGGTGCGCCAGCGGGATTTCGTCAGCTCGCAGGCACCGGCGGAGGTGTCGCCAGAGAGCGCACCAGCTGGGCCCGAGCCGCAAAGCGTCGGCGCACACTGAGCGGAAACACGCAGGGCCGACGCCTCACGAAGCTGTCGTGCTCTGGGGCTCATGTCCAGCGCAGAGCAACACCGGCAAGCGCGGGTAGCGCGGATAAGCTGGATCGGTACGCGAGCGCTCGCACAGTGAGAAGACCGAACCGCGCGTGTTGGGCACGAGCCGGCGGTGCTTGCACGTATCGCACAGGCCCGCGCTTGGGCTGGGCGCGCTGGAGATCGAAGGGTCCTGACCGAACATGCAGCAGAGCGTAGTAATACGACCTGGCACGCCCCGACCGTCCACCACGGGTCTGGGACGTGGAAAGGGCCGGGTCCGACCGACCGAGCACGAACAGCTATCCCCTGCAATAATAGTTGACTAAGCAACTATGACTACCTTTTACCGACTACTCGGCTTTCTGCGCCCTTACAAGCGCGGCGTAGTCGTCTCTTGGATTCTCGCCAGCTTCGCGATGGCGATGAGCGTCATCCTGCCGCTGCTCACCGGCGAAGCGGTTGAAACGATCAACTCCGGCGCCCGTCATGCGCGCCGCCACGAACTCGTCCAGCGCTCGCACGACCGCCACACGCTGCTCGTGTACGCGCTTGCGATCATCGCGGTCGTGCTCGCGCGCTGGGGCTTCACCTACTGGCGGCGGATGATCGCCGGGCGCGTCTCGCTCGGCGTCGAATACGACCTGCGCGAGCGCCTCTACAGCCAGCTGCAGCGGCTGGAGCTCGGATTCTTCGACCACCAGCAGACCGGCCAGCTGATGAGCCGCGCGACCGTCGATCTGCCTGCCGTGCGCTTCTTCCTCGGCTACGGGCTCGTGTTCATCCTGCAGTTCGTGCTCACGATCGTGCTCGCGGGCATCGTGATGATCGTGATCAATCCGTGGCTCGGGCTGATCTCGCTTGCTCCGGCTCCGTTTGTTGTGGTGATCTCCTACCGCTACGGCCGCCGTGCCCGCCCGGCGATCCAAGAGGTGCAGCAGCGCATCGCCGAACTGACCGCGGACGCCGAGGAGAACATCTCCGGTGTGCGCATCGTCAAGTCCTTCGCGCGCGAGCCGCGCCAGCTCGAGCGCTTCCGCCGCAGCGTGGGGCGCACATTCGAGCAGGCGATGGTCGCCACGCGCCTGGAAGCCACGTACAACCCGGCGATCGGCTTCCTGCCGCAGCTCGGGATCGCCGCCGTCCTGCTGCTCGGCGGCAACGCCGTGATCCACGCCCACCTCACCTTGGGCCAGTTCACGACCTTCTACCTGCTGCTGAACATGCTCGTCGGCCCGCTGCGCTCGCTGGGGGTGACCTTGAACCTCGCCCAGCGTGCCACCGCCTCCGGCGCGCGCATCTTCCAGGTGCTCGACCGCGAGCCGACGCTTGCCGACCCTCCAGGCGCACCGCCGCTGCCAGCGGGTAGCGGGCATGTGCAATTGCGCGGAGTGACGCTGCGCTACAGCGACCCGCACGACGAGCTGAACGTCGGCACCTTTGCCCAGGTCGGTCGGCGACAGGACAGCGTCGATGCCGCCGCGCAGAATGGACACACGGCGCCAGCCCCCGCGCGACGGACAGTGCTGCACGACCTCGACATCGAGGTGCCGGCGGGACGCACGGTCGCGCTGGTCGGCGCCACCGGCTCGGGCAAGACCAGCCTCGTGGCTTTGATCTCGCGACTGTACGACCCGGTCGAGGGCGAGGTGCTGCTCGACGGTGCCGACGTGCGCAGTGTCGGCCTGCAGTCGCTGCGCTCGGCCGTAGCGGTCGTCAGCGACGATCCCTTCCTGTTCTCCGCCAGCGTCGCGGAGAACATCGCCTATGCCAGACCCGATGCTTCCAGCGCTGAGATCGAAGAGGCCGCAAAGCGCGCGCAGGCACACGATTTCGTATTGCGCCTGCCCGACGGCTACGACACACAGATAGGAGAGCGCGGCCTGTCGCTCTCGGGCGGGCAACGCCAGCGCTTGGCGATCGCCCGTGCCCTGCTCGCCAACCCGCGCGTGCTGATCCTCGACGACGCCACCTCTTCGGTCGACGCCTCCACCGAGCGGTCGATCAAGCTCGCGCTCGCCGAGGCGATGGCGGGCCGCACGACGTTCGTGATCGCCCACCGCCTCTCGACGATTGCGCTGGCCGATGAGATCGTCGTGCTCGACCACGGGCGCATCGTCGCTCACGGCGGCCACGAGGCCCTGCTGGAGGAATCCGATCTGTACCGCGAGATCGTCGAACGCGGTCTGCCCGAGCAGATCTTCCTCACGACCGAGACGCGCGAGCGCGAGGTGAGCGGCATATGAGCCCGGGCGGCACGAGTCGCGGAGGCGTCGGTGGGCGCGGCGGCGGCGGGCGCGGCATGGGCCCGGGCATGCAC
>JBAQGH010000155.1:0-21054 GCA_049287685.1 Solirubrobacteraceae bacterium
CGTCAAGGCAGCCGGGGGAGGCGGCGGCAAGGGCTTCCGCGTGGCGCTCACCGCGGATGACTTGGAGGGAGCCTTCGAGGGCTCAAGCCGCGAAGGCGAGAAGTTCTTCTCCGACCCCACGGTCTACCTGGAGCGCTACCTGCACGATCCCCGCCATGTCGAGGTCCAGGTGCTGGCCGACCGCCACGGCAACGTGATCCACCTGGGTGAGCGCGACTGCTCGATCCAGCGTCGCCACCAGAAGGTGATCGAGGAGTCCCCGGCGCCCTCGTGGGTGGTTGACGAGGAGCTGCGCGCCCGTATCGGCGAGATCGGCGTGAACGCCGCCAAGGCCGTGGACTACGTGGGCGCGGGCACGATCGAGGGCCTGTTTTCGGCGGCCGAGGGCAAGGAGCCGGAGTACTTCTTCCTGGAGATGAACACGCGCGTGCAGGTTGAGCATTGCGTGACCGAGATGACCACGGGCGTGGACATCGTCAAGGAGGGCATCCGCGCCGCGGCGGGCGAGCCGCTGGCCTACAAGCAGGAGGACATCCAGCTGCGTGGTCACGCGATCGAGTGCCGCATCAACGCCGAGGACGCCTCCAAGAACTTCGCGCCCGCGCCCGGCAAGATCGGCGCATACTCCGAGCCGAAAGGCCCGGGCGTGCGGGTGGACTCGGGCGTTGGGGCCGGCGGCGAAGTGTCGCCGATGTACGACCCGATGGTGGCCAAGCTGATCGTGTGGGACGCCGACCGCGAGCAGGCGACCAGACGCATGCTGCGCGCGCTCAAGGAATACGAGATCGAGGGGCTGAAGACGCTGATCCCGTTCCACCAGGCGCTGCTTGCGACCGACCAGTGGGCCAAAGGCGAGACCTGCCGCGAACTGCTCGAGGACAAGACCTGGCTGAAGACGCTCGCGTTCGAGAAGCCCGCCCCCAAGGGGGAGGAGGACGAGCCGGAGAAGGTCGAGCAGAGCTACACAGTGGAGGTGTCAGGGCAGCGCTTCGACGTGAAGGTCGTCGGCCCCCCACTTGGTGGCAGCGTGGCGCTCAACGGCTCCGCGCCGTCAGGCCAAGCCGCCCCCAAGCGCTCCGCACGTGCCAAGTCCTCCAGCGCCGGCGGACCGGACACGCTCGAGTCGCCCTTGCAAGGGAACATGTGGAAGGTCCTCGTCAAACAGGGCGACGGCGTCGCTGAGGGTCAGATCCTGTGCATCATCGAGGCGATGAAGATGGAGAACGAGATCACAGCGCACAAGGCCGGAACGATCGCCGAGCTACCGATCGTCGAGGGCGAGCCGATCAACGCGGGCGCACCGATCGCCACCATCAAGAGCGATCCACCCCAGGAGAGTTGAAACATGTCAGCAGTGGACTACACGGCCGTGGCGGCCGGCCTCAGTCAAGCGATCCCTTTCAACGTGCACCTGGGACTCGACACGATCACGGTGTCCGAGGATCACGGCGTCGTGAGGCTGCCAGACGAGCAGCACCTGCGCAACCACGTCGGCTCGCTGCACGCGGGCGCGTTGTTCGCCGCTGGCGAGGCCGCTTCCGGGGCCGCGTTCGTCGGTGCCTTCCTGGACATCATGGGCGAGATCACGCCGCTGGCCGAGTCGGCGCAGATCGCCTACAAAAAGCTCGCCAAGGGCGAGATAATCGCAACGGCCCGCTTCAGCGAGGACGCCGACGCGCTGAAGACCAAGCTGAACGAGGACGGGCGCATCCGCTTCCCCGTCGAGGTGGAGATGACCAACACCGACGGCGCCATTATCGCCGAGATGACGGTCAACTGGTACGTACGCCGCAACGACGCGGCGCGCTGAGCAACCCGAGCCGGGCTTGGCTTGGCTTGGCTTCACCGAGGCTGAGGCGACCCTCAGTAGAGTCGAGCTCGACCCGCGTTCTCGGCGTGAATGCGGCGCTGTGTCTTGGTGCGCCGCCCCGCTGGGAGCTCAGCTGTTGTGCCACTGTCGCGCAGCGCAATCAGATAGGCGACATCCTCCTCCAGGACCGTCGTGGCGCGCTCAGCGTCGAGCACGGACCCGTGGCCGGGCACGACGTGCACGGCGGCCGCAACAAGCGGTCGCAAGCGCTCCAGCGTCGCGAGGTAGGCATCGACCGACCCCCCCTCGCCGAGCACGGGAATCTCGACCGGCGATAGATAATCCCCGGCGACCAACACACCGGCCCACTCGATCCAGACCGCCATCCCGTCGGCGGTGTGACCTTCGGCCGGATAGAACACCAGCTCATGCGAGCCAATCTCGCAGTCCCCGGGAACGTCGAGCGCTTGTAGCGAGCCGAGCGCGAGCGGGGTGGGGCGGCGCACATAGTGCTGCTCGTCAAACGCGCGCAGCTCACGCTGTGGTGCGCCGGGAGTGGAGCGCATCCGCTCCCCGCTCGAGACGGCACAGCCGATCGTGGCCTCGGGGAAGGCCAGCCGCGCGAGCAGGTGATCCCAGTCGGCGTGGGTGATCAGCAGACCACTGGGCTGGGGAAAGCGCGACTGCTCCAGTAGGGCGGGCAGGACCTCCAGCTCCTCGGGCAAGACGGGCGAGTCGATCACAAACGTCTCGTCGCCGGCACCCGATTCTCCCGCGATGAGGACCTTGACGGGGCTGTCCGTGCCCTTGTGCGCAGCGCCGCGCACAATCACGCAATTGGTCTGCCAGATGGCGCTTGTGGCGAGCAGTACGTCAGCGTGCAGCGAGACGACGCGCACGCGTCAGGCGATACCCAAGAGCTTTGCGGCCTCGCGCAGGTTGGGCACTTCCACAGTTGGCTTGCGCTGCGAGGAGTCGAGCGTCTGCTTATTGCGGTTGACCCAGATCACGGGTATGCGCGCCTTGATGCACGGAGAGACGTCGGAGTGATGGCTTGCCGCTACGTGCACCCAGCCCTTCTTTGAGCCCAGGCGCCGCGCGCACTCGACGAAGTGCGCGGGGTCTGGCTTGTAGGAGCGAACCTGCTGGGCGGTGACGACGAGGTCGAAATCCATCGGGATGTGCCGGCGCGTCTGGCCGAGCAGCTTGTCGTCGATGTTGGAGATCAGCCCGAGCTTGTGCTTCTTGACCAGCTTGTTCAGCTGCGCAGAGGTCTCCTTGAACGGCTTCCAGCGCTGCACCGAGTCCGGGAGAAAGCCGGAGCGGGAAGGTTCGAGTTTCCACTCCAAGCGATCCGCGATCTCGATCGCGGTCCGGCGCAGAACCTCGGCGTAGAGCTCGTAGGAGCCGGCCTCGATTTCCTGGGAGATCTCGTGGAACAGCGGAATCAGGACGTTGCGGTCGATCTCGAAGTCGTCGCGCTCGGCCTCCTTGGCGAACGCCTCGTAGATGCCTGTCTCCCAGTCGATCAGGGTTCCGTAGACGTCGAAGGTGACGAAGGTGATGTTCTTTGGAATAGGCATGAGGCGGGCATTATGCCTCGCGGACGCCTCGGCGCGCGTTGCGCCTGGGCGGGTGGGACTTAAATCCATTAGAGTCTCGCGCCGCGCATGGACCTGCTCGAGTACCAAGGCAAGCAGCTGTTCGCCCGGCACGGGTTGGAGGTGTCCGACGGCAGAGCCGTGACCACCGTCGAGGACGCCGTGGCGGCCGCCAATGAGATCGGCTATCCCGTTGTCGTGAAGGCACAGGTGCTGATCGGCGGACGCGGCAAGGCCGGCGGCGTGAAGCTCGCCGACAACGAGGCCAAGACCCGCGAGCACGCCGGCAAAATCCTTGGCCTGGACATCAAGGGCCACATCGTGCGCACGCTCTGGATCGAGCACGCGAGCGACATCGCCACCGAGTACTACGCCTCGGTGCTGCTGGACCGCTCCGCCAAGCAGCCGATGGTGATCTTCAGCGTCGAGGGAGGCGTCGAGATCGAGCAGGTGGCCGAGGAGTCGCCGGAGAAGCTAGTGCGCCACCACGTGGACGCGCTGAAGGGACTGAGTCGCGAGGAGGCCGTCCAGATCGCGACCAAGGGGGGTGCCGACGCCGACGTGATCGAGGGCGTGGCCGACGCGCTCGTGGCGCTGTATGAGGTGTGGCTCGAGGAGGACGCCACGCTGGCAGAGATCAACCCCTTGATCGTGACCCCGGAGCGCAAGGTGAAGGCGCTCGACGCCAAGGTCTCACTCGACGGCAACGCGCTCTACCGCCACCCCGAGAACCAGGGTTTGTCCGACAGCGAGAACGAAGATCCGATCGAACGCAAGGCTAAGGAACAAGGCGTGCAGTACGTGGCGCTGGATGGCGACATCGGCATCCTCGGCAACGGCGCGGGGCTCGTCATGAGCACGCTCGACGTGGTCGCCCAAGCAGGTGGCGCGCCGGCCAACTTCCTCGATGCGGGCGGTGGCTCGGACGCCGGCAAGGTCAAGCAAGCCGTCGAGTTGGTCCTCGCCAACGACAAAGTCAAAGCGGTCCTGTTCAACATCTTCGGCGGCATCACCCGCTGCGATGAGGTCGCCAAGGGCTTGATCGCCGCCTTCGGCGACATCAAACCGAGCGTGCCTTTCGTCGTGCGCCTCGATGGAACGAACGACGTGCAGGGACGCCAACTGCTGCAAGAGGCGGCATTGCCCAACGTGCACGCGGCCAGGACGATGAACGAGGCGGCGGAGAAGGTAGTGGCCCTTGCGGCTGGCGCCCAGAGCGCAGGAGCGGCTGTCTGATGAGCATTCTCGTCGGCAAGGACACGCGCCTCGCGGTTGCCGGGATCACCGGCAAAGAGGGTTCGTTCCACACGCTCAACAACCGCAACTACGGCACGAACGTAGTCGGCGGTGTGACGCCCGGCAAGGGCGGACAGGATGTCGAGGGCATTCCCGTGTTCGACAGCTGGGAGCAAGCCGCCAAAGAGGCACAGCCGAACACGGCGATGATCTTCGTGCCGCCGCGCTTTGCGGCCGACTCGATCCTCGAGGCCGCCGCTGCGGGCGTGGAGCTGGTGATCGCGATCACCGAGGGCATCCCCGCCCACGACGAGCTCCGTGTCTACAACACGCTCAAGCGCGACCATCCGAACACACGCCTGGTCGGCCCGAACTGCCCTGGCATCCTCTCCCCCGGCAAGGCCAACGTCGGGATCATCCCCGCTTCCTTCTTCAAAGAGGGCAACGTCGGTGTGGTGTCGCGCTCGGGCACGCTCACCTACCAGATCGGCAACGAGATCGCCCAGGCCGGCTTCGGCTGCAGCTCGATCGTCGGTATCGGCGGCGATCCTGTACCGGGCTCCTCGTTCGTGGACATCATCGAGCTGTTCGGAGCCGACGAGCAGACCGAGCTGATCGTGCTCTCCGGCGAGATCGGAGGGTCCGCCGAGGAGGAGGCCGCCGAGTACATCGCCGAGCACGTCAGCAAGCCCGTGGTGGCTTACATCGCCGGTTTCACCGCGCCGGCGGGCAAGCAGATGGGCCACGCGGGCGCGATCGTCTCGGGCTCCGCCGGCACCGCAGCCGCCAAGGCGCAGGCGCTCGAAGACAAGGGCGTGCGCGTCGGGCGCACCCCCACCGAAGTGGCCGAGATCGCGATCGAGATCCTTGGCGGAGTTGGCGCCGATCGACGATGACGCGATCACCGGGCAGCCGACAGCGCTAACGATCAGCCAGCAGCTACGCTAAGGCACATGGACCAGGAGGTCGCCAAGACGCTGGGCGAGCTGGAGATCAAGCTCCAGGAGCTCGAGCGCGAGCTGACCTCGATCGGCAAGCGCGACGCGCAGCCGAGCAAATTGCAGGCTCCAGGCAAGCTGATCGACGAGGCGGTCGAGGCTGACAGCGGCGCCGCGGCAGATGACGAGCAAGAGCGGGCCGTGGACAACGCGTTTGGCGGGCCGGCGGTCTTCGGCGGCGAGGAAGTGCCCGCGCAGGGCGCCACGATCGAGGCTGGCTCGGCGTTTCCGGTGAGCGAGACCGCTTACGGCGAGATCGCTACCGGATCAGCGGCGCCTCCCACTGCGTCTTTCCCCTCTGGCGTTTTCGCGCCTGCGACGCCGGGGCCGCCCCGGCCCGGGCCGCCGCTGCCACCACCTGCGCCACCGCTGCCGCCTCCGGCGGCGACTCCACAGCCGCCCAACCCTCAGTCGCAGACGTCACAGTCACTCCCGCCGCCTCAGCCGATCGACAGGGCCGAGCTTGTGCGCTTCAAGGAGAAGCTGCAGCGCACAATGGAGGAATTGGTCGACGAGTACGGCAAGCTGCTGCTGCCCAAGCCGCCCTCATAGGATGTCGTCCATGATCTCCTTCGCGCGGGGCGCGCCGTCGCTCGACATCGTTGACGTGCAGGGCCTCAAGGACGCCGCTGTGCGCGCGTTCGAGAGCGACCCTGCTGGGAGCACCGCCTATGGCACTTCGATCGGCTATCCGCGGCTGCGCGCTTGGATCGCCGACAAGCACGGCGTCGAGCCCGAGCGCGTGCTCGTCACGAACGGGTCGATGCAGGCCGACGCGTTTCTGTTCGAGCAGCTCGTGAAAAGTGGCGACGAAGTGATCGTCGAGCGGCCGACTTACGACCGCACGCTGCTGTCACTGCGCGACCGCGGAGCAAAGGTGCGCGCCGTGGAGTTGCAGCCCGACGGGATCGACACGGAGGCGCTCGCGGCGCTGCTGGACGGCGCTATCGCGCCGAAGCTCGCGCACATCATTCCCAACTTCCAGAACCCCGCCGGCTACACGTTGTCGCTCCCAAAGCGCGAAGCACTACTCGAGCTGGCCGGGAAGCACGACTTCCTGATCTTCGAGGACGATCCGTACGTCGACCTGCGCTTCAGCGGCGAGAAGCTGCCGACGATGCTCTCGTTGGACCCAGAGCGCGTCGTTTATGCGTCTTCGTTCTCAAAGACCGTGTGTCCCGGGATCAGGGTCGGGTACCTGGTGGGCCCGACAGAGCTGATCGCGCAGATCGCCAAGCTGGCCACGAACACTTACATCTCGCCGAGCATGGTCTCTCAGTCGATCGTGTACGAGTTCTGCGCCTCGGGCGCGATCGAGCGCTCGATCGAGACGGTGCGCACGGCGCTGGCCAAGCGCGCGCGGACGCTCGCTACGGCGCTCGAGCGAGAGCTGCCGGAGGCCGAGTACGTGGCGCCGGAGGGCGGCTACTTCATGTGGGTGACGCTGCCCGAGGGCACCGACATCGTCGCCCTGTTCAGCCTTGCCAGCGAGCTGGGAGTGGCGTTTGTGAAGGGGACCGACTTCCTGCTCGAGGGCGGCGAGAACACGCTGCGCCTGGCGTACTCGGGGGTGACGCCCGAGCAGATCGACGACGGCGTCGGGCGTCTGGCCGAAGCTTTTAGGTCGCTTTCTAGCTCCTGACGCGCTCGATAGCCAAGCGAGAGGATTGAAGGCCCACCCACCCCGCGTGGCGTGCTCAGCACGCGAGCGGCCGAGGACGAAGTATCGCGCCGGCTATCGAGCGTGTCAGCGACCGTAGCGCTGGCCCAGGACCAACTGCTCCGGTAGCGCTGTGCGCGGGGGTGGAGAGGGGTCGGCTGTGACGGAGACCGTCTCGGCGACGGAGGGCGTGAGGACACATTGCTGGCCCTCCGCGGTCTCGACGACCACCTGCCCGTCGTCATGGCTCACGAGCTTACCTTCGAGCCCTGGCTCGATGCCGGAGGCCTTCAGGTAGCGCAATAGATCCTCCGCCTCGTTCTCAAAGCGCAGGATGCGCACCTTGGCGCCGATCTCGACGTCGGCGAGCGGTACGCCTGCCAGCCGCGCACCGGCGACGATCGGGTGGCCGTGCGGACAGGTCTTGGCATCGCCGATCGCGGCGAGCATGCGTTCCTCGAGCACCGGCGACATGGCGTGCTCCAGGCGCTCGGCCTCCTCGTGTACCTCGTCCCACGGCACACCAAGCACATCGGTGAGGAAGCGCTCGATCAGGCGGTGACGGCGCACGATGCCCTCGGCGTGCTCGGCGCCAACGGGGGTAAAGGCGATCGTGCGGGAGGAGTTGCGCGTGATGTAGCCGTCACGCTCGAGACGTCCGACCATCTCGTGCACGGTCGGGGCAGATAGCTGCATGGCCCTGGCCACGTTGGCGCCGGTCATCGGCAGACCGGCCTCGTGCAGCCAGAAGAGGATCTGCAAGTACTCCTCCTCGGCCACGGTGGCTGTGGCGGCTGCCTCCTCGCTCATCTGACCAGCGTATCTAGCTTTTGAGCTGATCGACCGTGCACTCGCGTGCGGGCTTGTCCTCGCGCCAGCGTTTGAGCTTGGCGCCGTGGCGGATGCGCCCGGCGGAGACGTGGTCGAAGTCGATCTCGACGACCAGCTCGGGGCGCAGCGCGACCCACTCCAAATTGCGCTCAGCGCTCCAGCGACTGGGGTCGGATGAGCCGCGCTCGCCTGTCTCATATGGCTCAAAGAAGTCGACCAACTCGCGCTTGACCTTCGCCGTCAAACCTGAGCAGTGCCCGACGACACGTAGCTCGTCGCCGTCATAGAGGGCCAGAATCAGCGCGCCGACGGTGTTCTCCTCCTTGCCCGGGCGCCAGCCGGTGACGACAGCGTCGATCGTACGCGTGCGCTTGACCTTGACCATGCCCTTGCGCTCGCCGGGCAGGTAGGGAGCGGAACGCTCCTTGGCGATCACGCCCTCGGCGCCTGCCAACCACGGCTCGGCCGCTTGTGGCGTGTCGACCGAGACCATCAGCTCGACTGGGGCATCGGCGAACAGCTCCGCCTCGAACAGTCGCTCCAAGCCGGCACGGCGCTGGGCGAAGGGTTGCTCGAGCCACGAGCTCTCCTCATAAGCGAGCAGGTCGAAGGCGATGAACACGGCAGGGGTCTCGGCTGCGAGACGCTGTACGCGCGAGGCGGCCGGGTGGACTCGCTGGCCGAGCGCGTCGAAGTCCTCGCGTCCCGAGGCGTCGCGCACGACGATCTCCCCGTCGAGCACGTATTGGCCAGGCGGAAACCTCAACTCGGGGAAGTAGCGACCGAGCGGTCTACCGTTGCGCGACTGCAGGAACAGATCCTCACCGTCAACGAAGGCGATGCAGCGGAAGCCGTCCAGCTTGACCTCGTAGACGTAATCCTCGCCGGTGGGTAGTGCCTTGCGCGAGAGCGCCAGCTCGGGCTTGAGCGGTGGGGTAAGCGGCAGGCTCATCGCCGTTTGGCCCGACTCGGTTGCACGCGGCTCGGCTCGCCGGCCTGCTTGCGGAAATGGGGCGGCCAGGGAGCGTCGCCCAAGCCCTCGCGCTCGTCGCGCGCCGCAAGCTCGAGCAGGGCTGCTAGCGAGCCCGGATGATCGTCGATCGTGGCCGAGGGGTCGCCGCGCTCTTGCAGCCTTGCCGGCACCGTGTCGATGCGCAGCTCGGCGGGCTCTACGTCAGCGACCTCCTCCCACTCAAGCGGACAGGACACACGCGCGTCGGGCACAGCCCGCACCGAATATGCGGAGGCCACGGTGCGGTCGCGGGCGTTCTGGTTGTAATCGATGAACACTCCCTGGCGTTCCTCCTTCCACCAGCGGCTGGTGGCCTGCCCCGGCATGCGTCGCTCGACCTCGCGCGCCAGCGCCAGCGCGGCTCGCCGCAGTTCGTCGAAGCCATGCTCGGGGACGACGCGCACGAACACATGGATGCCGCGCGAGCCGGAGGTCTTTGGGAAGCCGAGGAGCTTGTGCTCCTCGAGCACCTCGTGCACCGTGACCGCGACGCGGCGAACCGTCGCGAAGTCGACGCCCGGACCCGGGTCTAGATCGATGCGCAGCTCGTCGGGATGGTCTAGGTCCGAGCGGCGCACCGGCCACGGGTTCCAATCGATCACGCCGAGGTTCGCTCCCCAGACGAGATGAGCGGCGTCGTTGGGCACCAGCTCGCGCGCGTGACGACCGCTGGGAAAGGTGACCGTCGCGGTCTCGATCCACTCTGGGGCGCCGCCCGGCACACGCTTTTGGAAGAAGGGCTTGCCCTGCACCCCGTCGACCCAGCGCTTCATCACGGTCGGGCGCTCGCGCAGGTGGCGCACGACGGCCTGCTCGCACTCGATGTAATAGGCGACCAGATCGAGCTTCGTGAAACCAGGCTCAGGAAAGAAGAGCTTTTCCGGTTTGGAGACGCGCAGCTCGCGGCCACAGACATCGAGCATGACGTGATCGTCATCGGCCATGACTGAAAGGATGCCAGGCGTGATCTCTAAGACCGTGCTCGTGCTTGCGGGCCCCTTCGAAGACCGATTGGCCGCAACCCGCGTCTCGGCCGCGATCTCGCGCGGGCTGACGGCCGAGGGGCAACTCGAGTGCGATGCATGCCCACTCGAGACCGACCTCGGCATCCGCGCCGTGAGTGCCTCGAAGCCACTCGACGAAGCCGACTTCGACCGGCGCATGCGCGCCGCCCGGGCGCTCGTGATCGCATGCGCGCAGCTCGACGACCGCACGCTCGCCGGCAGCATCGCGTTCGAGGCCGCCACTCGCGCGCGCCAGGCGGGCGTGCCTGCCTATGCGGTTACGGGACACGACGTGCTCGACCCGTTCGAGGCTCGCATCGTGGACTTGCAGATCATCTTGACGGCAAGCACCGTACGAGCGTTGAGCGCCGCGGGGCGCAAGCTGGCAACGCTGGTGTAGCTCACAGAAAGCACCGGGGCTCGATCGCTGCAGGACGGCAAACCTCGTCGCCGGTCCAGTTGCGCCACTCCACATCGCTTCTCTTCAGGGCAGTAGGCTCGCGCATGATGACCGAGCCCGAGGCTACTCCGAGCACCGCTCCGACGTCCGCGCCGGAGGGCGCCAGCTCCTCGGCCCCAGATGTACCGTCGATCCCCACGGCGTCCTCGTCGCCGACGCCTGCCGGGACACCGGTACGGACACGCGGCCGCACGCTCCCCAGCCCCGTAGCCCGTCGTGCGACCGTGATCGGCGCCGGTTCCTTCGGCACAGCCCTGGCGGTACTGCTGAGCAGGGCCGGCTTGCGCACGACTTTGCAGACGCGCAGCCCCGAACAGGCGGCGCTGCTGGCGCACGAGCGCGAGAACAAGCTTTACCTGCCCGGCGTCGAGCTGCCGAGCCAGCTGCGCGTGGAGCCTGTCTCCGCGGGCGTGGCACGCGCCGACTACGTTTTCTTGGCGGTGCCCTCGCGCGGGCTGGGACAGGCCATCGCGGCCTTGCAGGCCGGCGAGCTCGGGCGACGCACCGCGATCGTGTCTGTGGCCAAGGGCCTCGTCCCACCCGACGGGCGCCCACCGACGACGGTGCTTAGCGCGATCTTCGGCGAACACAGGGTTGCCTGTGTCGGCGGGCCGGCCCACGCACAGGAGATGGTGCGTTCAGGCGCCGGCCTGGTTGTGGCGTGCGGCGACGAAGAGCTGGCGCGTACGCTCGCGCAGATGTTCACGCGCGCCGGGGTCGTGTGCGAGCAGTCAAACGACCCGATCGGCGTCGAGCTCGCCGGTGCGACCAAGAATGCTGCGGCACTGGCCGCGGGCGCTACCGAGGCACAAGGGGCAAACGCGGCCGGGGCAGCCGCCGGCCACATCTTCGCCGAGGTGTGGCGCTACGCCGAGACGCTCGGTGCGCGACCCGAGTCGATGATCGGCCTCGCGGGCATCGGCGATCTCGTCGCCACGGCTCTTGCGCGCGAGAGCCGCAACCGCCGCGCGGGCGAACTGCTCGCCGGAGGGGTCCCGGCGGTGGAGATTCCGGCTCGCATTGGCCAGGCTGTAGAGGCTCTCGAGTTGGTTCCTCTACTTTCCGGCACGCTCGAGCAGGCCGGCGTTGAAGCACCCGTCACGAGCGCGCTCGGCAGGCTGATCTCCGGTGAGCTACCGCTCGACGAGTGGGTGGCGCTCGTGCGCACGGCCGTCCCCCCGCCGGCCCGTTGGCGACGCCGGCCCGAGCCGGGCTTCTGGCGACGAACGTGGCGATGGCTCTCGCGGAATATGTGAAACAAAATTCCTTTCTGCTACTATTGTAGCTACATATAGTAATCACGATAGTAGTAGGGAGGAAAAGTGAGCCAGATACCCAAGAGCGACAAGCCCAACGACACCGCCACCGAAAAGCTCCGACGTCAGCTGCAGGAGTCCGGCGAAGAGGCACGAGTGCAGGTCGAAGCGCAACTGGCCGAGGCCGACGAGCGAGAGCAGCGCGGACACGCCACACGACCGCCGCGGGCGAGGGGAAGGACGACCCCGATCGCCGTACGTTTCGACGAATTCACGATCAAGCGGCTGAAGGGGCTCGCCAAACGCCGCAACACCGGCTACCAGACCCTTCTCAAGGAGTTCGTCGTCGAACGCCTCTACGAGGAGGAGAAGCGCGAGGGCATCATCGATTGACGAGGGTGCTGACCACAGCCTCGTAGACGCCCGCGCCGTGACCCGCATCGGCGACGCGCACGTTGTCGAAAGCCGCAATCGCCCCACAGATCGACGGATCTCGCTCGACGGCGTTGGCGACCAGCCAGAAAGCGCCGACGTGCGCCGCACACGCCAGGTCCTCCCGTGAGTCGCCAACGGCGAACGTCTCCTCGCGCGCGTAGTTTCGCACTTGTCGATGAAACGCAACGGCCGCCGCCTTTGATGCGGTGGCGGGCACGAGGTGATAGCCCCGCACATGCGGTAGATCCGCCAGCGCGGGAGAGCGACGATTGACAACTCCGTTGTCCACCAGTCGCAGGTCCTCGTGACCGTGCTCGGCTAGCAGCGCATCGACCTCCAACGCGTCTACAAGACCGCGAAACAGGTGTGAGACTTCGCGGTCGACATGCCACGGCTCGTGGTACTCGAGGCGACCCTCGTAGCGCTCGAGCAGCAGCGCGGGAGCGCCAGAGCGCTCGATCTGCTGGGCAATCGTCAACTCGCCTGGCAGCAGCGCGCCGGTGAGCCAGTGCTCCTCGCCGCCGAGCCGCGGATCGCCACCCAGGACAACACATGCTCCGGCCTCATAGATGTAGGCGCCCTGACCGAACAGGCGCGCGTCCTCGGCCACCTGGATGCGGCGACGACCTGACATGAGCACGATCTCGACATCAGCCCGCAGGCAAGCCTGGATCGCGCGCACCCCCTCTAGCGAGACGTTGCCCTCGCCATCGTGTACGAGCGATGCTCCCCGCCCTAGCAGGGTGCCGTCGAGATCAAGATACAGACAGCGAACGCTCATACCCATGTGACCAAATATCGTGGTGCTCCGGCGACGAATGATGGAGGGTGCGAACTTTCGCATGTGGCATGACTGTGGGGCCTGATCATCGGCTCTACTATCGCAAGGCGTGGCCATAGAACACATGATCGAGCCCTGGAGCGCCCTGCTCGACGAGGCACGCGAGGACGGGCGACTCGTGCGCGAGGCGCGCGAAGGTCCGGGCGAGGCGACGCTTGTCGAGATTCCCGGGGAGCTGCATCCCGATGTAGTGGCCAGCCTCGATCGTGTCGGAATCGAGCAGCTCTACTCCCATCAGGCGCAGGCGCTCACGTCAGCCTGGCAGCGCACGACGATCGTCACGACCGGCACGGCCTCGGGCAAGTCGCTGTGCTTCAATCTGCCGACACTCGACGCGCTCTGCCGCGACGCGTTCGCAAGGGCGCTGTACCTGTATCCGACGAAGGCACTCGCCCAGGATCAGGCGCGGGCGATCAACGCATTTGGGCTCACCAAGCAGGTGCGCCCCGCGATCTACGACGGCGACACGCCGCGCGACGTGCGCGGCGACATCCGCCGGCGCGCCAACGTCGTGCTCACCAACCCCGACATGCTGCACATCGGCATCCTGCCCCATCATGGCGCGTGGGAGCGGCTGTTCAGCCACCTGCGCATCGTCGTCGTCGACGAGGCGCACGTGTATCGCGGCGTGTTCGGCTCGCACATGGCCAACGTCCTGCGTCGCCTGCTGCGGGTCGCGGCAGCTTACGGCAGCGACGTGCGCGTACTGCTTGCTTCCGCCACGATCGCCAACCCGCTGGAGCTGGCCGAGCGCCTGACCGGCCTCGACGACGTCGGATTGATCGACGGCGACGGCTCCCCCACCCCGCGCCGACAGATCGCGATGTGGAACCCGCCGCTGACAGACGAGGCGATCGGCGCGCGCCGATCGGCGATCGGCGCGGCCGCCGAGCTGCTCGCACGGCTTGTGCGCGAGGGGGCACGCTGTATCTGCTTCATGAAGTCGCGCAAGGGCGTCGAGCTGTTGGCGCGCATGGTCCGCGAAGACCTGCAACGCTCCGATCCCGACTTGGCTGAGCGGGTTGCCGCCTACCGCGCCGGCTACACCTCACAGCAGCGACGGGAGCTCGAGGCGCGCTTGACAGGCGGCGAGCTGCGCGCCGTGATCACGACCGACGCGCTGGAACTGGGAATCGATATCGGCGAGCTCGACGCAGCCGTGGTGGTGACGTTTCCCGGTACCGTGGCCGCGCTGCGCCAGATGTGGGGGCGCGCCGGGCGCCGCGGCAAGGGTCTGGCCGTTTACGTCGCCGGCGAGGACGCGCTCGACCAGTTCTTCTGCCGTCATCCCGACGAGTTCTTGGAGCGGGCGGTGGAGGCCGCGATCCTCGACCACGAGAGCGCCCAGATCCACCAGGCACACCTGCTTTGCGCGGCGTACGAGGGGCCGCTGGAGGGCGCCGACGCAGAGTTCTTCGGCCCACGTTGGGAGGCCCATGCCGAGGCGCTCGTCTCCGCCGGACTGTTGCGCAAGCGTGTGGCCGGGCGTGACGCCGGTGACACGGAGACGGATCGAAACCGTCTGGGGAGGCGGGAGATGTACGTTTTGCGCCGCCCCGACGACTACCCAGCCGCGAAGGTCTCGCTGCGCTCATCCTCGCCCGACAGCTTCGCGATCGTGGACGTGTCATCCGGCGAGCTGCTCGGCCAGACCGAGGCCGCGCGTGCCCACTCCACGATCCATGACGGCGCGATCTACCTTCATCAGGGCCGCTCCTATGAGGTGCGCGAATTGGACCTTGAGCGCCGTCGTGCATTGGTGGCGCCGTTCGACGGCGACTGGTACACGCAGCCCAAGCGCGAGACCGACACCAATATCGAGCGCATGCTTGACCGTCGTGAAGTGCTTGGCGTGACGCTTTCCTTTGGCGAGGTGTCGGTTACGGAGACTGTGCTGGGCTACCAGCGCAAGCGTCTCACCGACCATGGGGCGGGTGGGCATTCCGTCATCGATCTCGTGATGCTCGATCTACCGCAGACCTCCTTCTCTACCCAGGCCCTGTGGTTCGAGCTGGACGGCGCCACGCTCACCGGCCTGGACGGAGATGACGACGGGATCGTTCCGATGGACGCGCTGCTCGGCTCGTTGCACGCCACCGAGCACGCCCAGATCGCGGTGCTTCCCCTGATCGCTATGTGCGACCGCTGGGATATCGGCGGGCTGTCCGCCAACGCGCATCCCCAAACCGGCGGACCGACGATCTTCATCTACGACGGGCACCCCGGCGGCATCGGCATCAGCCGGCTGGCCTTTCAGCGCTTCGAGGAGCTGTGCCGCGACGCGCACCGGCTGATCGCGGAGTGCCCCTGCAATAGCGGCTGCCCGTCATGCGTACAGTCGCCGAAGTGCGGCAACCTCAACGAACCGTTGTCGAAGGCCGGCGCGCTCGTGGTGCTTGAGAGATTGGTCAAAATGTCGATATAGATCGAGCATGGTGCGCACTGCCGCCGCCATATTCGACCTTGACGACACGCTGCTTGACACGAGCGTCCTTCGCGACGCACGCGATCGACGTGATTGGCGCAGCGTTTTCGGACGCCTGACGGCTGTCAGGCAATTCAAGTCCGCTCACTTCGGCCCAACAGAGGTAATTGAGCTTGTGCAGCAGGCGCGCACGCGGGGACTGAAGGTAGGGCTGCTCACCCATGGGCCAGAGAAATACGCAAGGGAACTGCTGCGCATTTATGGCCTCCGCGTTGACCTGCTTGTGAGCGGGTCGGACGGCTATCCGGCCAAGCCAGACCCCGGCGGTCTGTGCGCGGTGGCAGCCGGATTGGGCGTGGAGACCAAAGAGTCGGTATATGTCGGTGACAGCGTCGGCGATTTCGCGGCCGCCGCGGCCGCCGGCATGACATCCATCGGCGTCGCCTGGTCGGCGAGCCCACGGGCCGCCTGGCGTCATGGGTGGCCGGACATCGCGATCGACCGACCTGCAACCCTGCTGGACTATCTGGATGGCCAAACGGGGCTCGACCCGCTGGGAGAGGCCATAGCAAACAGCGAACAGCCTTCCATTCATTGGGGTAGCGCCGCACGCTTGGGCGCGGGCGTGTACGCCCTTGGCCGTTACTTCTCCACACACGATCCACGCTCTGCCAACCATCAGCTTTCACGCCTGGTGCTGAAGGCCAAGGACGATCCCACGAGGGACACTGAGGTCGCTGCGATCTTTGAGGCGCTGGCGACCCGAGTTCCGATTGGCCGTCGCCCGAACCTGATCGTGTCGGTGCCCCCTGCACCGACAGAGGCACGGGACCGCTTCGCCGCCGCGCGCGCCGTGCTCGCCCGCCGTTACGACGCCCGTGACGGCGGCGAGGTGCTACGGATGTCTCATTCCGTCGATGACTACAAGAAAGTATCCCGCGATGCACGCGCCGCCCTGAACGTAAATCGTTTCATTGCCACACCGCTGTCGGGGGAGAATGCGCTTCTGATCGATGACGTGTTGACCTCAGGTGGACAATCCGGCGCGTGTCGTGAGGCTCTTCACAGCGCCGGCTGTGGCTCGGTGACGATCGTTACGCTGTCCGTGACGCAGGACAAGCTGCCCGACTCGTGCCCATCGTGCGGATCGAATCTGGTGACACGCCCGCGACGCTTGGATGGAAGGCCGTTCATAGGCTGCTCTAACTATCCAAGCTGTCGCTACACGCGGGCCGCGCCGCGGTGGAGAGAGCTTCAATCGACGAGCGCGAAGAGCGAGGACCGCTGGTAATGATCCTCGAGCGCCGCGCTCGCGCTGGAGGCGCTCTCGGCCTCGGCCGGCGCCGGCCACCAGCGGGTCTCTGAAGCCATCTGCGGCGCCGTCAGGGCGAACTCGCACAGATCGAGCAGATCGTCCAGCTCGTCTCTGCCGATGGCCGTAGCCAGCGGCTGTGAGCCCAGACGCCGACAGAGACGTTGCGAATCGCTCCACGCCAGCAGCTGGTTGCACAAGTCGCGGGCTGGTGAGCTGAGCAGCACCCAGAGCCCAGCGTTCTGCTCGTGCTTGGAAAGCGGCTTGGCGCAGAACACAGTCCTGCCTTGGGTCGCGGCGTGACGCACCGTATGCATCGTGCCGCCCTCCACGCCCGTCTGGGCAACCACCACAGCCACGGACAACCCGGTCTGCAGGCGGTTGCGTGCCACGAAGCTGGAGGGTCGGGGTGCGACTCCGGGCGAGACCTCGGCGATCAGCGCGCCCCCACTATCGACTATGGCTGCCGCAAGCTTGGTGTTCTCCTTCGGGTAGACGCGGTCGAGACCACCAGCCATTACTGCCACCGTGGATGCGTCGTGCTTCAAGGCCACACCGTGGGCCACTGTGTCGATGCCCTTCGCAAGACCGCTGACGACGCCCCACCCCTCGCGGGCGAGGGCAGCTGTGATCTGCGCGGCGGCGGCGCACCCGAAGCTGGTTGGCTCACGTGTACCGACAACGGCTGCCATGCGCTCGTCGAGCAATACATCGGTAGAGCCGCGCACGAACAGCAGCGGTGGTGGATCGTGAATGACGCGCAAACGCTGCGGATAGCTCTCGTCGAAGAAGCTCAGCACGTGTATGCCGCGTCGATCGCAGTCTTCGAGCGTGTCGTGGGCTCGCGCGAGAGCCGCGGGCCAAGCAGCCCCATGCCGTTCCATCAGCACCTCGAACTCGGAGCTCGCAAGCGCTGCCCGCAGAGCCGTCTTGGGACCTACCCGAGGTAGAGCATGCAACGCCAGCAAGCCAGCGGAGCTACGCGCAAGCGCCTGATCTACGTCCTGATACTGCGCCTGATCGGCATGCATGACAATCGGAACCACCCCTAGATGGTAGGCGCCCAACAGGACGCCATCCATGCCTGGCGGGTGGGATTATCCCCTATTCCCGGCCGCGATCTTCTTCAAGTCGATCGTGTCGTCGTACAGCTTGGCGTCGACCCCCTCCTCCAGCGCGATATCGCGCAGCGGGCGGCCAGATTCGGTGGCCTTTTTGACGATCGCCGTCACCTTGTCGTAGCCGATCGCACCGTTGAGCGCTGTGGCTACTGCAAGCGTGGCGCCGGCTGAGGCGGCGCAACCGGCCTTGTTGACCTGGATGCCGTCGACGCACTTCTCAGCGAAAACGCGCGATGCGCTCGTAAGCAGACGCAAAGATTGCAAGAGGTTGCGCGCGATCAGGGGGATGCGCACGTTGAGCTCGAACTGGCCCTGCAGCCCACCGACGGTGATCGCGGTGTCGTTGCCAATCACCTGTGCGGAGACCTGCAGCACTACCTCTGGGATCACCGGGTTGACCTTGCCGGGCATGATCGAGGAGCCCTTTTGCAGCTCGGGCAAGAATATCTCGCCGATGCCGGCGCGTGGCCCGGAGCCCATCAGCGCTAGATCACCGGCGATCTTCGTCAATGACACGGCGATCGTCTTGAGCGCACCGGAGAGCTCGACAAGCGCGTCGCGGTTGGCCTGCGCCTCGAAGGGGTCGAGCGGCAGAGCGATCTGCCTGAGGCCCGACTCGCGCTTCAGGCGCGCGCGCACCTTCTCGGCGAACTTCGGATGCGTGTTCAAACCGGTACCAGTGGCGGTGCCGCCTAGTGGGATCTGACCGACGTGCACGAGTGCGGACTGCACACGCTCCCGGGCAAGCGCCATCTGGGCTGCATAGCCAGCGAACTCCTGGCCTAGGGTGACCGGCACCGCGTCCATCAGGTGAGTGCGGCCGGACTTGACCACGCCGGAGAAGCTCTTGGCCTTCTTAGCAAATGAGCGCTCCAGCAGCTTGAGCGCCGGCAGCAGCTCGTTCTGGGCGACGTCGAGCGCGGCGAGGTGCACGGCGGAGGGGAACACGTCGTTTGAGGACTGCCCCATATTGACGTGGTCGTTTGCGTGCACGTTCTCGCCGGCAAGCTTTGCGATCACCTCGTTGGCGTTCATGTTGGTAGAGGTGCCCGAGCCGGTCTGGAACACGTCGATCGGGAACTGCGCGTCGTGCTTGCCCGCGGCGATCTCGCCGGCGGCCTTCTCGATACGCGCGGCGCGACGCTTGTCGAGCAAGCCCAGCTCGCCGTTGACGGCGGCGGCTGCACCCTTGACGCGAGCCAGCCAACGCACGACGGACACGGGCACGGTCTCGCCGGAGATGGGGAAGTTTGCGACTGCCTTGGCGGTCTCCCCGCCCCAGAGCTGCTTGTCGGTCATCGAGTCTCCTGTCGGCATCGGGGCTCGTAATTTAGCGACCCCTTCGGCCCCCGGCTGCCGCGACTCGACCTTCGAGGTGTGTTGGTCGATTCTGGCGGTCCCCCCGCGCGCGCATGCGCGGCGCTTTAACAAGCGCAAGCCTTGTTAAAAGCTCGCGCGCTCGCGCGTGGCGCAGAACCCTCGCTGGATGTTAAAAGCCGCGCACGGGCACGCGGCGCAGGATCACGCTTAGTGTTGTTAAGAAAGCCGAGCGCGCCCGCACACGCGGAGGGCACCGCATTCGCGGAAGAACATCACCCACAGAAGGCCACGAGCTCGCGTGCCACACCCACGGGGTCGTCATAGGTCATCAGAAAGCCCGTTCCGGCAAGCACGCGCAGCTGTCCGCGCGGCAACAGACGCAGCGTCTCTTCCGCGCCGGCCAAGGGATGTACAGGATCGTTGTCGGCCCACAGCAGCAGCACGGGCATGTCGAGTTTGGGGTAGAGCTCGAGCAGCTGCGTCTGGGCACCGCGCGGCCAGCGCCGCGCGCACTTGGCCCACGAGCGGGCAAGGTTGGGGTTGCCGGGCACGTCGCCAAAGGCGTGGCGCATCAGGTCTCCGGCCTCGGGCGCGCGGCGCTCGGACATGCGCATGCCTAGCTCGGGAGTGAACACCAGCTTGGTGGCGTGGCTGAGCACGCGATCCATACCCGGGAGCGAGCCGCCGAGAGCGGCCAGCCGCCACGCTTCGCGCCTGCGCACGTACTCGACCGGCCGGTGCAGGCGATTTGGCATCAACACAAGCCGGCTGGGCTCCAGCTGTCCTGTCATGACGGCGTGCATGAGGATCTCGGCGCCGGCATCGTGACCGACCAGCAGCGGATTGGGGCCCAGCACGTCTGCCGCAAAGCCGCTCATCACTTCGGCAAACCAGTCGATCGTGTAGGGATGGCGTGGGCGATCCTCGGAATCGCCGTGCAGGGGCAGGTCGGGGATCACTAGCCGGTGGCACTCGGCAAGCCGCTCGACGACCGGCTCCCACTCGCGATGAGACAGCAGAGCGCAGTGAAGCAACGCAAGTGGCGGGCCGGTGCCGACCTCGCGGTAGGCGACGCGGGCACCGTCGTGGTGGTGGTAGAGGCGAAGCCGCATCGGGGGTGTCTCGCGCGCGGGCACGACCCTCATCGTATGGAGAGACAGACGATGCATCCCCGCTTGGGCGAGTGCATCAAGCTGTGGCGCGACCGCGCGTCGCTCGCCTCGCGCGGCGTGGGCCGGTTCCTGTTGGCGCCTGAGCGTCGTCCCGCACGGCCGCGCTCCTGCCCGTGCAGGCGATATCCCAGGATGCAGCACAGCTTGCGGGGCTTGCGAGCGCGCCTGTCAAAGCTCACCATTGCTGCAGATGAGCGTGATCCGCACGAACGCCGCCGCTGCTCTGCTCGGCGTGAGCCCCAACACCCTGCGCAGCTGGGAGAGTCGCTTTGGTTACCCCAAGCCGCAGCGCACCGAGGGTGGCCATCGTCAGTTCGACCTCGCCGAGATCGAGGCACTGAGACAGGCATACGCGGAGACGCAGGACATCGCCTCGGCGATCTCCGTAGCGCGCGAGCGCGGCGAGGGGCCATCGAGCCCCACACGCCTATCGGCCGCGTTCTCCGAGTTCAGCGAGGAGAAGGCCGATCGCCTGATGGAGGAGAGCATGGCGGTGCGCTCGGTCGAGCGCACGGTCGAGACGGTCTTGTTGGGAGCGATGGAGACGATGAGTCCTGGCT
>JBAQGH010000156.1:0-7363 GCA_049287685.1 Solirubrobacteraceae bacterium
CGTTCGAGCTCGCGGCGCATCAATGCCTCGAAGCGGCGCAGCGCCTCGCGTGGCACGCCGTCGCGGCGGGGATCCTCGGGCGGCAGGTCGGGCTGGGGCTCGGCGCGCAGCCCGAGCGCGCGGCGGATGCGCTGCACGTCCACGCCGATCACGCCGGACCCCTGCTCCTGCTGGCCGAACGTGGCGATCGCCAGGCGCGCGAGATCGCGCATCGCCCCCTCGGCGCCGTCGCGAAGGGCGGCGGCGATCTGCATGCGCAACGCGTCGAGCTCGGTTTCGGTGATGTCGACCCCATCGGACTGCGACCCCTCTCGCTCGCTGACCCCCTCGCGCACGGAGGCGATCTCCACGGCACGGAAGAAGAAGCGGTCGAACACCAGCTCGAAGATGCGCCGGTCCTCCTGGCTCTTGGCGAGCGTGGCGGCCAGCGCCTCGCGAAACTCGCCCTGGGCGGTCCAGGGAATCTCGCGCAATACGGCGAATGCGTCGAGCAGCTCGGAGGTGCCGACGGCGACGCCCTCCGCGCGCAGTTGCTCTCCCAGCTCCAGCAGGCGTGCCGCCATTCCCTCCGGGGGACTGTCGCTCGTGGGTGCGCCGGCGCGGCGCGCGGGATCGAGAGCGTTGGCGCTCTGGCCGGGGGGTTGCTCAGGCGGGGGCGGCATCGGCGGCCTCGGCCAGCTTGAGGCCCACCCGCTCGGCCACGATGTCCATGTCGGTACGGTGCTTGACGATCACCGACATCGTTTCGTTGAAGACGCTGGCGTCGATATCCTTCGCGCCCAGCAGCAGGAGCGCACGCGCCCAGTCGATCGACTCGGCGATCGAGGGAGGCTTCTTGAGGTCGAGCTCGCGTACCATGCCAACGACCTCCACTAGCCGCTGCGCCACCGCGTCGGAGAGGTCGGGCGCGTGCAGCTTGACGATCTCAAGCTCGTGCTCGAGCGCGGGGTAGTCCAGCCACAGGTAAAGGCAGCGTCGCTTGAGCGCCTCGGTCAGCTCGCGCGAGTTGTTGGAGGTCAGCAGCACCACCGGGTGCGTCGTGGATGTCACGCGCCCGAGCTCGGGGATCGAGATTTGGAAGTCCGAGAGCACCTCGAGCAGCATCGCCTCGAACTCCTGGTCGGTCTTGTCGATCTCGTCGATCAGCAGCACCACGGGCTGCTCCGAGGCGATCGCGCTCATCAAAGGCCGCGCTAGCAGGAACTCCTCGCCGAAGATGTCCTCCTGCACGGCCTCCCAGCCGGCGCCGGACGCCTCGGCCTGGATGCGCAGCAGCTGCTTGCGGTAGTTCCACTCATACAGCGCCTTGGCCTCGTCCAGGCCCTCGTAGCACTGCAAGCGGATCAACTCACGGTCGAGGTAGCGCGCGAGCGCCTTGGCCAGCTCGGTCTTGCCGACGCCGGCCGGCCCCTCCACGAGCACAGGCTTGCCGAGCTTGGTGGCAAGGAAGGCGACGAGCGCGGTGGACTCGCTCGGCAGGTAGCCGACCGAGCGCAGTCCGTCGGCGAGGACGGCGGAGGAGAGGGGTCCCTCAGGGGGCATCGTCGGGGGAATGATACGGACCCCTCAGCGCTCCTCCGGCTCGACGGGCGAGTCGTCGAAGGAAAGTTGCTCGGAAGGTCCGGGCGGGAAGCGGGGCCGCTTGAATGGAGCTGTGGGCCGTCTGGATGTGGGGGATGGGTTCGTGCTCTGAGGTGCTCGGGCGCTCTGCTCCCCGACCGTTGTGATGTCCTCGGAGGGGTCGGAGTCACGCTTCACAACCGTTGTAATGTCTTCGGATGAGTCGGAGTCCCGCGTAAAGGGCGGGATGTCCTCTGCCGGGGGCGGGGAGGGCCGCGCCGCGACCGGTCTCGCCCGCGAAGCGCGTTGCGGGGAGGGGGTGACGGCCGTGACGTCCTCGTCGCGGGGCGTGCGTCGGCGGCTCCCGCGGGGACGCATCAATGGCATCTCGGGCGTGTTCGCGGCGCGCATGCGCCAGCCGGCGTAGCCAAGCGTGCCGGCGGCGACGAAAGCAAGGAAGAACCCCCATTCGATGCCGACGGGATAGCCATGGCCGTCGGGGCGCGAGAAGACGCGGTAGAAGATCAGCAGGGCAGCCCAAGCGCCGGCGGCCATCACAACCGCGCCGTCGCTGCCGGGCATGTGGAAGTCGCGCCGCTCCGCACGCGCGAACATCAGCGCGATCACGCCGGCCGCCACCAGGAACACTGCAGCCTCGACGAACGACACATCGCCGAAGGCACTGATCGAGTGCGAGTAGATCGCGTCGGTCTTACGGTCCAGCGACTGCAGGTCATACCAAGGCAAGAACATCGTCACGAGCAGCGCCAGTGCCGCCACGGTGGCGATGCGCTGCTCGTACCCGAGGGCACCCCAGGCGCGTGTCATGCGCGTCATACGCGTGCGCAGCGGGGAGCATCGTGAGGCATGGATCGATTGTATGGCGCGGCGCAGCGCGAGCGGCTCAGATGCAATGGTGCGCGGCGCGGCGGCTCAGGCGTGCGTCTTAGCGGCCTTGCCCAGCCGCTTGACCAACAGCTTCGTGTCCTTCGCGCCGATCGTCCGCAGCTGGCCCTGGAAGGCGAGCTTCCAGTGCTCGGCGGGCCACTTGCGGATGTGCTCGAGCTTGGTCGCAAGCTCTTCGGCCGGCACCCACTCGTCCTGCTCGAGCACGATCTCAGGCTCGGTGGCAAAGCGCCAGGGGTAGGCGTCGGCTTTGCCGGGCTTGCCGGGCCATAGCTTGGTGCGGTCCTCGTACATCTCACCGGTGACGAGAATGCTGCCGGCGAAGCTCATCACCTTCGTCAGGTACAGAACGATGCGATCCCCAGGCTCGATCTGCAGCGCCCGCGGACGGTTGCGCTCCTTGATGCCGATCACGCTGAACCCATGCGCGCGCGTGGCCTCGTGGTTTTCGGGCGAGGCGGTCAGGATCCAGGTTTGGGGTGTGGCGTCCGGCATCGGTGAGCCTCAAAGAATAGGCTGCCGCCGCGCTGGAGCCGAAATCCGCTCCACCCCAGCGATCTTTGCCGCACGGGCGCTCTTGGCCCCTCCTTTGGAGGATGTCTTGACCACGATCGTGCCCGTCGCCACTTCTTCGTTGCCGGCAAGGTCGATGGCTTTGAACCCAACCGAGTAGGTCCCGGCTTTCGAGGGCGTCACCCAAAGCAGGCGCGGCTTGCCGCCTTCGACGGTCGCGCTGTTGCTCCAGACGGTTTTTTCGCCGAGCTTGACGACCATGCTGACGCTCGAGACCTTCGACAGCTCGATCTGCACCCCGGCGCGTTCGTTCGTACGCACGCTCTGTGTCAGCAGCTCGATCGCCGGGGCAGTCTTCTCGTCCGCGCGGAATTCCTTGGCCGTCGTGCAGTAGATCTGATCGCCGGGAATCTGCCCGGTGGTCGGCGTCAACGGCTCGCCCTTGCTCGTCTTTTCGCACAGGTGTTCGAGGAATTCCGCAAGCAGTTCGTGGTAGCTGAGATCCGATTCGGAGTGCTGGTCATACATCGACCAGGCCCCGGTGTTGTAGTGGGGCACCTCAGCCCGCGCCTCGGCGTCGCCGGCTTCGAACAGCTGTTGGCCCAGGGGATCCTTGGTCAGCTTCGTGTATTCGTAGAGCCCGACGAGGCTCTGGATGAAGCCGTTGAGGATGCGCTCGCTCGGCGCGTAGGTGTACTCCAGGTAATGGGCGCCGGCGGGTGTAGCGACCCGCACCCCGGTAGGCGGTGCCATCTCGAAGATGCCAAGCGCCTGTTGTGCGGCCGTCAGGTAGACCTGTTCGTGAGTCACGCTCCAAGCGCGAGAGAACACTTGTAGCGCGGTCCCCTGCGAGAGCCCGCTGGTCCAGGGCGGAATCCCGCCGTCGAACTGGAACATATATTCCCAGGCGATCCCCCCGGCGCGCTGAGTGGCGAGCGCGATAGCTTCGTTCAGCACTTCCTTCAGCGTCGTGATTTCTTTGTCGAGAAAGTAGGCGTTGGCCTTGCCAAACGTCGCCAGCCACTGGATCTCGATGCCCTGCCCTGGGTAGTACTCCCAAACAAGCTTGCTGCCGCTGAAGTACACGCGCTGGTCGGCTCCAAGCAGCCGTTCGGTCGTCCACCACTGCCGGTTGCGTTCGAGCGTGGTGAAGACCACGGGCAGACGCGAGGGGATCAGTTGGTTGCTGGCTGCCATCGCTTCGACATTGGCCATCACCGCACCGAGTTCGGCAGCACGCGTCCCAGACAGTTTGCGCAGCGAGCTCTTAGCGGCGCTGAAGGCCCCCTGGTACTTGGCGTAGGTGGCCTGAGTAATCGCGCCACTCTTCTGCAGCCGCTGAAGCGCGGCGGTCACGGTCACGCGTCCACTGGCGCCTGCGCCGCCGGCGAGCGCGGTCAGACCGGCCAGGGCCACAACAGCGAGCCCCAGCGCCAACGTGCGCGATCTCGCTCTCTGGCCGCGGGCGCGCAGTGGCTTGGAATGCATCGGCCTGATGCTAGGCTCATTCGCGTCGGGCGTCGCAGCAAACGTTGCAGCGCGCCGACCGGGTCGAAGCGTTGAGGGCACTCCTGAAGAACACAACCGTGCGAGCGGCAGTTGCGCTGCTGCTGGCAATCTCCTGTGGCTTTCTGCTCTCGGCCTGCGGTAGCGCCTCCCCAGGCAGCGCGCAAGCGCTGCTCGACGAAACCTTCTCCGGGCACAAGCAAATCGAAAGTGGCAACGTCAAGCTCTCCTTGGCGCTCGGCGCCGGCGGATCGAGCACTCAGGCCAAGCCGCTCGCGGTGACGCTCAGCGGCCCGTTTGAAAGCGTCGGTGCAGGCAAGCTCCCTCGCTTTGCCCTTCAACTGCAGCTCGGCGCTGCTGGCCACAGCCTCCAGGCGGGCGCCACGTCGACCGGCTCAGCCTTGTTCGTCGAGCTAGCCGGCACATGGTTCTCGACGCCTTCGAGCACCTACAAAGCGCTCGAAGCAAGCTATACGCAAGCCACCAAGAAGGCGTCAAGCGCCAAGGTCCGCTCGACCTTCTCCTCGCTCGGCATCGAACCGGGTCGTTGGCTGTCGAATCCCACCAAGGTCGGCACGGTCACGGTAGGCGGCGAAGCGACGATTCATCTCATCGCGGCAGTGGACATACCGGCCTTCCTGGCCGACGTGACCAAACTCTCCCAAGCCGGCAGCTCGCTCGGCCTGGACTCGGTGCCTGGAGCTTCAAGCGCCGGCGGCACGCTTTCGCCGAGCGTAATCGACGAACTGGCCAAATCGATCAAATCCGCCCACGTGGACGTCTACACGGGCGAGAGCGACCACATGCTGCGCCGCTTGGAAATCACCGCTGCTATCACGGGCACCCCTCAGACGCAGGGTCTCTTCGACGGCCTCAGCAGCGCCAACTTGACGGTCCAGCTCGAATTCACAGACCTCAATAAAAAGCAGACGATCAGCGCGCCAGCAAACGCCGAACCACCAACCCAGCTGCTCCCGGCGCTGCAACAGCTCGTGGGAGTACTTGAGGGCACCTCCTCGGGCTCCGGCACGAGCTCGGGCACGCTGGAAGAACTCTCCGGGGGCTGATCTCCTAGCCTTGGGGGTCCAGTTCGTCGAGAGTTCTTCGCACCTCTGACTCGACATCCATCGGCTCTTCGCCACTGCGCACCCTGCGTTCGTTGCGCGCTGTCACGAGTTGGCGCACCTCTTCGGTCAGTCCGATGTCGTGTTTGCCGACAGGTGTGCCATCCGTCGGCTCTTCGAGCAGCGCTAGCTCGGCGTCGATGTCGAGCGCCCGTCCGCCTTTGCGTACCTGCCTATCGCTGCGTGCCTGCAGCATCTGGCGGATCTCCTGCTCGCGCTCGGCACGACCCAGCGGTGAGTTCGGTGGCGGCCCGCCAGAGCCACTCTCGCCCATCGAAAGACCGCCCTCGCCGATCTTGTCGTACAGGCTGCCGCCGGCGAGAAACGAGCCGACGCCGACGAGCACGAACAGCACCACCGCGCCGACCACTACGACCGTGAACGGTTCCATTGTCTGATTGTGGCTCACTCGAGGCCGTCTTGCACGCCGACCGCGGTGGGCGGCGGATATTCCGTTTTGCACGATGCCCCGCGCGCGCGTGCGGCATCGTGCAAATGGGACCTTCGCTACCCTTTGAGGCCACGATTGACTGACTAGTCAATCTAAAACCTGCGTCCGTCCTAGGAGAACACCAGACCATGGTCGATTTCACGCTCACCGACGAGCAGAAGAACCTTCGCGAAATGGCCCACGACTTCGCCGAGAAAGAGATCCGGCCGGTCGCCTGGGAGTACGACAAGGACGGCACTTGGCCGCAGGACATCATCGAGAAGGCATGGGACGTGGGTCTGATGAACACCCACATCGAGGAGCAATACGGCGGGCCGGGCGCTGGCTATCTCGACGGCTGCCTGATCGAGGAGGAGCTCTCCTGGGGCTGCTCAGGCATCCAGACCTCCCTAGGCTGCAACGGCCTCGCCACCGCGCCGGTTGCCCTTGGCGGCTCCGAGGAGATCAAGAAGAAGTACCTGGGCATGCTCACCGAGGCGCCCAAGCTCGCCTCCTTCTGCCTGACCGAGCCCGACGCGGGCTCCGACGTCTCCGGGATGCGCACCACCGCCGTCAAGAAAGGCGACAAGTACGTCATCAACGGCTCCAAGTGCTTCATCACCAACGGCGGCTACGCCGACTACTACACGGTCTATGCCAAGACCGACAAGGAGGCAGGCCACCGCGGCATCTCCGCCTTCGTCGTCGAGCGCGACTGGGGCGTCGTGGTGGACAAGAAGGAGGACAAGCTCGGTCAGCGTGCCTCCAACACCGCCACGATCTCCTTCAACGACGTCGAGGTTCCCGCCGAGAACTTGCTCGGCGAGGAAAACGCCGGCTTCAAGCTCGCGATGATGACGCTCGACCGCACGCGTCCGGGAGTGGCCGCGATGGCCACCGGCATCGCGCGCGCCGCGTTTGAGTTCGCCACCGACTACTCGCGCGAACGCGTCCAGTTCGGCGTGCCGATCGCGATGCACCAGGCGATCCAGTTCATGATCGCCGACATGGCCACCGAAATCGAGGCCGCGCGCCTGCTCACCTGGAAGTCGGCCTACCTGCTGGACAGTGGACAGCGCAACACGCTCGTCTCCTCGCACGCCAAGCGCTTCGCCGCCGACGCCGCGATGAAGATCGCGACCGACGCCGTGCAGGTCTACGGCGGCTACGGCTTCATCAAGGAGTACCCCGTCGAGAAGCTCTTCCGCGACGCCAAGATCATGCAGCTCTACGAGGGCACCTCGCAGATTCAGCGGCTTGTGATCGCGCGGGAGACACTGCTCCCCAGGCGCGTCGAGGAGCCCGCGGCCGCGCTGGCGTAGAG
>JBAQGH010000157.1:0-59048 GCA_049287685.1 Solirubrobacteraceae bacterium
ACACAGCACCCGAGAAATCAAGCGATGCCTCAAGCGCTACACCGCCAGACACCTCTACCGGCTACTCCAAGCCTCACCGCCGAATCCCGCAAATAGCGAAACTTGACAAACATAGAAGCATCAGCCCAGCGAACACTGTGCGATTGCTGTGCCACCTCGCCATGCCAGAGGCCTAGAGTCGGCATTCGGAGGTGCGGAGACCAAGCTCTATCCCACCCCGTGTGCACGCAGTCTGGTCCTCGACTGCGCCCGAAGGACCAAGAGAACCACCTGGTTAGGCGTTGCCCGCGAGCCACCGCCAGGCATGGCAAGTTGCAAAGGTCGCGATAGTCATTAGAGCTAAGATCGTCCGGTGCCGTCGGGATTTGAGGTCAATGTCGTACAGGAGTGGGGCGAGCAACAGTCATCGCTACCTGGCGCATGGGGCTCCACGGAACAGCTATTGGCCTGGCAACAGAGGTCCTTGCCGCGGACGCCGCTCTGCTGTCGGTTGACTGTTCGGACTACCAGCCGACCATAAATTCTGGCTGTGCCTGTGTTATTCGACTTCGATTTCGGCCTCGCTCTCCAGCGGGTGACCCGCGAGCTACGAGATCAGCCGCGAACGGGGAGGGCCTTCGTCGCGAACCCGTTCGAGGCCGAACTCGTGGAAGCTCATCGCGAGGAATGGTTGCAGGACCTAAAGTGTCGCGTAGAGTCTGGCCGCTGGTCTCCAGGGCCTATCGAAATCTGCGACGCGCCCAAGGGTGGGAACCTTGTTCGACCAGCGGCTCGGCTAGGAATTGAAGATCGCGTGGTCTACACGGCCGCCGTCGGTGCATGCCTGCCCAATATCTTCACGGCGACACGCTGGTCTCAGGGTACCTGCGACTTTGCCACACGCCTCAATTCATCGAAACTTGACGCGACGGAGTGGATGAGAAATCCATTTAGAGGGTGGAAGGAGTTCGTCGACCGAAGTGTGTATCGCTGCCAGACGCATCCAGTTGTGGTCGTGGCAGATATTGCAGGCTACTTCGAGAACATCAGTATGAACCTGCTCGCATCCGACCTGCGACGCATCGAGTGCCCATCTCCAGCTATCAAACTTATATCGGAGTGTCTCAATGTGTGGGCCATGTCCCCAGACAGAGGGATTCCCCAAGGCGTCATGGCCTCTGACATTCTCGCAAAGCTCTACCTAGAGGCTTTTGACGAGCACATGCGGAATGAGGGTCTTGTTCATGTCCGTTACACGGACGATATTCGCGTTTTCGCGAGGACACGCGCCGAAGCCCGTCGCGCGCTGGTGGCAGTCACGCGTGCCGCACGCGAGCGCGGCCTCACGTTGCAGTCAGCAAAGACCCAGATTCGGATGAGTAGCGAGGCTCAGACCGAGTTTGAAGGTGTTGTTCCTATTATTGCCGATCTCAAGAAGGCATATATCGACGAGGTGCGCGCTGCCGGCATGATGGAGGGAGACGTGTCTCTGCCGATGTTCGCCGTCGATGAGCTAGTGGGAGAACATCCCCATCAGATCCCAGCCGAGGTTCTCCACAAGGCGTATGAGAAGTTTATAATGGGCCAGCCGCGATTCAACGCCACACTCTTTCGGTTCGTCGTCAAGCGACTTGGGCGCAGTGGTGACCATTTCGCCGTAGATCACGCCACTGATCTGTTGATGGAGAGACCCGAGCTGACTCCCGCGGTCGCTGATTACATCCACTCGCTAGCTGACCCCGTTGCCTTGGAGCCCCTTGTACGCAAGGTGCTGATCTCAGAAGTCGCCGCTACATATCCGTATCAGCGTTACCTAATGCTCGATTGGCTCGCGAGGAACGCCACAAGCCTGGAAGCAGCGACCCTGGAGGCAATACGACAGCTCGCCTTTCGGCGCGAAAGTCCCCACTACATCCAGGCTGTAGCTCGTGCGCTTGTTGGAAAGTTCGGCGAACACGCTGACCTGGAGAAGCTCCTTCAGGTCTACCGTGCAAGTTCAGATCCGCTCGAACGGGCTCAGACGCTCTGTTGCTTGGAGCGTCTTGAGAGAAGTCGCAGGAACACCCTCGCTGGACGCGTGAAGGATGATTCGCTCCTGGGGTGGGCAGCCGAGCGAGTCCGCGCCGCGTAGGTTTTCCCTCACGCGCAAAGGCCAATGCTTGCCGACACGAGACGTGTGCGGTCTACTGACGGAGTCGTGTGCAGTCCGTGTGCGGTCAGCTACCAAACCGAGCGCACCAGCTTGCCCACCTCATCGGCGCTGAGAGCTAGGAACCCCAGTCCCGAAGCCAACCCTGCTCTATCAGGAGGCCCCTGGCCGCCTCCTGACTCCAACAGCAATTCAATCGGGGCGGCCGGATTTGAACCGGCGACCCCCTGCTCCCAAAGCAGGTGCGCTACCAAGCTGCGCCACGCCCCGATGAACACTAAGAGTAGTGGCCGCTGCTAGGGTCCGCCCCGCCATGGCCGATATCCAACCGCTGCGCGCACTGCACTACGACCAATCGCTCACCGGTCCGCTGGCGAACGTGACGGCCCCGCCGTACGACGTGATCGACGCGCAGCAGCGCGAGGAGCTGCTGAAGCGCTCGCCGTTCAACGTGGTCGCGGTGGACTTGCCCAAAGGCGAGCCGGACCCATACGCGCGGGCAGGCGAGCTGTTCGAGGCATGGCAGCTACAGGGCGCGGTGGTGCGCGATCCTGAGCCGTCGCTGTGGGCTCACACACAGACGTACACCGGCCCAGACGGACAGACCCGCACGCGCAAGGGGTTCTTCTGCCGAGTGCGGATCGAAGGCTACGGCCCCGGCCGGGTACGCCCGCACGAGCGCACGCATCCGGGGCCCAAGGAGGATCGCCTACGCCTGATGAGGACGACACGCACGAACCTCTCCCCCATCTTCTCCTTGTTCTCGGACCCGACGAACGCGGCTTGGAAGGCCCTGGAGCCGGCAACCGAGAGCGCCCCGTGGGGCGAGGTCACCGATGCGGAGGGAACCGTGCACAAGCTGTGGCGCGTGACCGACCAGCAGGCGATCGCGGCCGTGCAGCAGGCCACGAGCGACGTGGAGCTGTTGATCGCCGATGGGCACCACCGCTACGAGACCGCGGACACCTACGCCAATGAGCTCGGCGGCGAGGGAGAGCACCGCTACATGCTCATGTGCCTTGTCGCGCTCGAGGACCCCGGCCTCACGGTCTTCCCGACCCACCGTCTCGTGCGCGGCCTCGATCGCGCACGCCAAGAGGCACTAAGAGAAACATTGCGCCGCGACTTCGAGATCGTCGAGGTGCCACTCGATCAGCTCGCTCCGCAGCCAGGCACGGGGCCGCTGGAGCTCGGCTACATCGACGCTCACCACCAGCAGCCATACCGCCTGAAGCTCAAGGATCAGGCGATCGCCGACGCCGCTCTGCCGGACTTCTCCGAGGCCTATCGCAGCCTGGACACCGGGGTACTGGAGGCGCTGCTTCTCAAGCAGACGCTGGGGCTGTCCGACGATGACATCTCGCACTTCAACGGCCTGTTCTACGCGCGCAGCACCGAGGAGGCCGTGACGATGGTGCGCTCGGGCGAGTACGAGGCGGCCTTCCTCATGCGTCCAACGCTCGTCGACCAGGTGCGCAAGATTGCGGCCTCCGGCGAGAATATGCCGCCCAAGTCGACGTTCTTTTACCCGAAGCTACTGACCGGGCTGCTGTTTAACCCCCTTTCGTAGCCCAGTGCCGTCGATACCATGGAAGGAGAGGGTGCTGTGACAACCCGATCGGAAGGTGTTGCAGTGATGAAGGCCAGCGTTAGGCGCAGGGATTCGGCGTTCAAACACACAGTTCAGGTGCGCGACCATCAGTTGACGGTGGACGAGCCGCTGGAGTCCGGCGGCGACGATGCCGGTCCCGATCCACAGGAGCTGCTCGCGGTGAGCCTCGCTTCGTGTACGGCGATCACGATGGAGATGTATGCGGCACGCAAGGGCTGGGACATCGGCAAAGTGGAGGTGGATGTGCAGTACACACCGGCCGAGCGCGGATGCCCGACCAAGTTCGATGTGGTGCTGCGACTGCCAGACGATCTACCCGAGGAGCAGGTGGAACGCCTGCAGGTGATCGCAGCCAAGTGTCCGGTCCACCGAACACTCGACGGTGAGGTCATGTTCCAGGAGCGCGTCGAGCGCACCGGCGTCCCAGTCTGAGAAGCTGCCGCGCTCAGGCTCAAGCGTGACGCTGGCACCGGCGCTGTGCGCGGTACTGCTCGACGCGGCCTCGCATTCCCAACAGCAGACCGACGAGCAGGTACCGGCGGCGGTGTTGGTGGCGCTGTACGAGTCTGGCGACGGCGAGCTGCGCGTGGTCTTGACCAAGCGCCGCGCGGACCTGCGCCGCCACGCGGGCGAGATCTCCTTTCCGGGCGGGCGTCGCGATCCCGAGGACGCGACATTGAGGGATACCGCGCTGCGCGAGGCCGAAGAGGAGATCGGGCTCGCGCGCTCGGAGGTGACGGTGGTCGGGGCGCTGGAGCGCACCTCCACGTTCGTGACCAACTACGTGATCCATCCCTTTGTCGGCCTGCTGAAGGGCCCCCATCCGTGGCACGCCTCGGAGCTCGAGGTCGATGCGGTGCTCGAGCCGACGCTGCGGGACGTTCGCGCGGGAAGGACGCGTACACGTATCGAACGGCGCGGGTTCTCCTTCGAGACCGATGCCTATCTGTTCGACGAGCAGCTCGTGTGGGGCGCTACGGCGCGCATCCTCGAGGGTCTGCTCGAGCGGGTCAGCCCACTGCTGGACCGCCGCGCCAACGAGTGACGCGACGGTCCCGTCCACGAGCCCAGAGGGGGTGGGCTCGAAGTGTTGTACCTACAGCCCCCAGAGCGTCGCTGGGCAAGCGAGGCAAGGACGCAACGAGCGCAGTGTGCTCTGTCTGCACATAAGCGAGTGAGGACGCAGCCTTGCGCCGCTCAGCGACCCTCTGGGCCCGTGGCGACGGGTACACCGACGAGGCTGCCCCACTCCGTCCAGGAGCCGTCGTAGTTCTTGACATGCTCGGAGCCAAGCAGCTCGTGTAGGACGAACCACGTGTGCGCCGAGCGCTCGCCGATGCGGCAGTAGGCGATTATGTTCTTGCCGTCAAGCACCCCCTTGGAGCCATAGAGCTCACGCAGCTGCTCAGCGCTCTTGAAGGTGCCATCCTCGTTTACCGCCTGCGCCCACGGAATCGAAGCCGCGCCCGGAATGTGACCCGCGCGCTGAGCACCCTCCTGCTCGTAGCCGCTGGGCGAGATGATCTCGCCGGCGAACTCGGCGGGCGAGCGCACGTCGACGAGGTTGACCGAGTCGCCGACCGCGGCCAACACCTCATCGCGTCGCGCTCTGATCGTTTCATTGCCCGTCTTGGCCACGAACCTTGCGGAGACGTGGCCGGGCGCGTCGGTCGTGGTTGGCCGTCTGTCGGCGATCCACTTTTCGCGCGGTCCGTCGAGTAGCAGCACCTTGTCGTGGCCGTAGTACTTCAAATACCAGTAGGTGTAGGCGGCAAACCAGTTGTTGCGATCGCCGTAGAGCACGATCGTGTGGTCGCTTGAGATTCCGTTGCGCGAGAACAGCGCACCGAAGTCCTCGGGGCCGAGGAAGTCTCGCTTGACGGGGTCCTGCAAATCCTGCTTCCAGTCGAATCCAACGGCGCCGGGGATGTGGGCCTCGGCATAGAGCTTGGGGTTCTCGTCGACCTCGACGATGCGGATATCGCTGTCGCCAAGATGCTCTTCAAGCCAGGCCGCGTCGACGAGCACGTTCTTTGAGTATCCGGACAAGTCGCCTGTCCTCCTGTGTAGAAGCTCATCGTCAAAAGCCGATCGGCTTTTTGGTATATAGAGACCAGGATAGCGCGCTTGCGCACCGATCTAGCGACCTTCCAGCAGGCCTCCAATTGCTTGTAGAGCCTGCGCCAACCACACGTCGAGATCGAGCGGATCGGCCGTCAGCAGCGCCACCGGGATCGAGTTGAGCCGCGCCGTCTCTGACACGACTCGCTCGCCGACGGCGAGCACCTCGGCCGGCACAGTCCTGCCGCCGGCCTCATACACAAAGCCGCGCAGCGTGCTGTCGATCGCATCGCCGAGGAAGCGCTCCAGACGCGGCCCGTTCAGCGCGCGAGCCAGCTCTGGATCCCCGACGTCGGCAAGCAACCAGCAGGCAACCGTGACGTGCTCGAGCGCGCCACGCAGCGTGGCAAGCCGCTCGGGCGTGCCGAGCAGGCATTCGCCCCCGACAGCCTCGATCGCTCCAGCTCTGCCGGGGTTGCTCGTCGTGGCTCGCACCGCATGGCCCTCGGCGAGCAGCGCCTCGGCAAGACGCAAGCCCCTCTCTGCGCCCTCCACGATCAGGACTCTCGCCACCCGGCAATCCTATGCCCAACGCATTGGGGCGCCGCGGCCGGTGGGGGACCGCGACGCCCGATCGAGCAGAGCGGGCACGTCTGGTGGCAGCAGGGAATATGTGCGAGACGCCGTGGGAGAGGTTGGATACAACGTCCCGTCGACCCCTGTGCGCGATCGTGCTCACTCACGCTCTTGCGATTGCTCGTTGCCGCCTAGTGGCGGAGAGTCCTCCTCTCCGTCGTCTTGTCAGCAAGAGAACACCACGTATGTAAACACAAGTGCGGGGATATGTCAAGGGCGTTCTTTTTGTGGGTTGCACTCCGCCCGCGTCAAACGCGCACGCCCGCTCGGACCCTCGTGTAAGCGTGCTCCAATACCATCCCAGCCGATGCCCGAGCAATACCCCAGCAACGACGTGGTGACGATGGACAAGGTCGTGGCGCTGTGCAAGCGCCGCGGTTTCATCTTCCCTTCCTCGGAGATCTACGGCGGTGTTGGCTCGACCTATGACTTCGGCCACTACGGAGTCCTGCTCAAGGGCAACGTCAAGAACGAGTGGTGGCGCGCGATGGTGGGCCAGCGCGACGACATCGTGGCGCTCGACTCGGCGATCCTGCAGCACCCGCGCGTGTGGGAGGCCTCGGGCCACCTCGCCGGCTTCACCGACCCGCTCGTGGACTGCAAGACCTGCGGGCAGCGCTTCCGCGCCGACCACCTCGGCGAGCTGCCGTGCGGGCGCAAGCCCTCCAAGCACCCGGGCGAGACCGAGGAGTGCGACCTCACCGAGGCGCGCGACTTCAACCTGATGTTCGAGACCACCATCGGCCCGGTGAAGGAGTCGGGCTCGGTCGCCTACCTGCGCCCGGAGACCGCGCAGGGGATCTTCATCAACTTCAAGAACGTGCTGCAGTTCTCGCGCAAGAAGCCCCCCTTCGGGATCGCGCAGGTGGGGAAGTCATTTCGCAACGAGATCACCCCCGGCAACTTCATCTTCCGCACACGCGAGTTCGAGCAGATGGAGATGGAGTTCTTCACGCCACCCGACGAGGCGCAGAAGTGGTTCGAGCACTGGCTTTCTGAGCGGATGCGCTGGTATGTGGAGCTCGGCATCAGGCCAGACCATCTGCATTTGCGCGCACACGATCCCGACGAGCTGTCGCACTACTCCTCGGGGACAAGCGACGTGGAGTATCTATTCCCGATCGGCTGGTCAGAGCTCGAGGGGATCGCCAACCGGGGCGACTTCGACCTCAAACAGCACGCGGAGTTCTCGGGGGAGAAACTGGAGTACTTCGATCCGCAGAGCGGCGAGCGCTACATACCCCACGTGATCGAGCCCGCCGCGGGCGCCGACCGGGCGACGCTCGCGTTCCTCGTGGACGCCTACGACGAGGAAGTGGTGCAAAGCGCGGACACCGAGAGTGGATCGGCGGAGAAAGGCGGCAAGCCACCGGAAACGCGCACCGTGCTGCGCCTGCACCCGCGCCTGGCTCCTGTGAAGGTGGCGGTGATGCCACTCGTGAAGAAGGACGGCCAGCCCGAGCTTGCGCGCAAGGTCTACGAGGAGCTGCGCGGGCGGATGCAGGCCGAGTACGACGAGGGCGGCTCGATCGGGAAGCGCTATCGCCGCCAGGATGAGATCGGCACCCCGTGGGGCGTGACGATCGACCACCAGTCGATCGACGACGGCACCGTCACACTACGAGACCGCGATTCGCTCGCCCAAAATCGCATCAAGATCGAGGAGCTCCCCGGCGAGCTCGAAATGCGCCTGGCGGCGCCCTGGCAAACACCCAAGCTGAACGCATAAGGAGAGAGATGGACTTCGACCTGACCGACGAGCAAGAGCTGATCCGCAGCACCGCGCGCGAGTTCACCGACAAGGAGATCGTGGAGCAGGCAAAGCAGAACGCGCGCAACCACCACTTCGACTTGGAGATCGTGAAGAAGATCGCCGACCAGGGCTATCTGGGTGCGATCGTGCCACGCGAGTACGGTGGCGCGGGTCTCGATTACATCTCCTATGGGCTCGTAGTTGAGGAGATCGGCAGGGGCTGCTCCTCGGTGCGCACCGTCATCTCGGTGCAAACCTCGCTGGTGTGCAGCGCGATCCTCAAGTGGGGCACCGAGGAGCAGAAGCAGCACTACCTGCCGAAGCTGTGCTCGGGCGAGTGGCTGGGGTGTTTCGGGTTGACCGAGCCCGACACCGGCTCGGACGCCGCCAAACAGCGCACGCGTGCGAAGAAGACCGACACAGGCTGGGTGATCAACGGCGCGAAGATGTGGATCTCGATGGGCAACTTCGCGAAGGTGGCGCTGATCTTCGCCCAGACCGACCCCGAGAAGGGCCACAGGGGGCTGGCGTGTTTCATGGTGGACACCGATCAGCCCGGCTATCAGGCGAGCACGATCGAGCACAAGATGGGGCTGCACGCCTCCGACACCGCCTCGATCGCCCTCGAAGACGTCGAGGTGTCAGACGATCAGATGCTCGGCGAGATCGGCGACGGCTTCAAGGTGGCGATGTCCTCGCTGGACTCCGGGCGCTACTCGGTGGCGGCCGGCTGCGTGGGGATCTGCCAGGGCTGTGTGGAGGAGTCGGTCAAATACGCCAAGGAGCGCGAGCAGTTCGGCAAACCGATCGCGAGCTTCCAGCTCGTGCAGGCGATGATCGCCGACATGGTGCTGAAGACCGATGCCTCGCGCATGCTCGTGTATCGCGCGGGCTTCCTCAAGGACAAGGGCCGCCCGAACACGCTTGAGACCTCAGTCGCCAAGCTGCACGCCACAGAGGCGGCGGTGGAGTGCTCGAACACGGCGATCCAGGTGCACGGCGGCGCGGGCTACGTGGACGACCACCCTGTGGAGCGCTATTTCCGCGACGTGCGCGTCACCACCCTGTACGAGGGCACCTCCCAGATCCAGAAGCTGATCATCGGCCGCGCGATGACCGGCATCAACGCGCTCGTGCCTTCCTGAACGAAGCAATCGTCCCATCCGGGCCGACAGGTCGGAATAGGCAGGGGGTGGCCCGGCGGCGAGAACAACCGACATCACCAGGACTCGCACGGGCGGTGCGGAGCGTCGAGATGGCCTGGAAGGATCTGCCCTCAGAGCACAGACTGCTTTTGGAGGAGGTCGGCGCCTCACAGTGGACCATCGTCGAGGAGTCTCTTGGATCGCCGGTTCACAAACTGCTTCGATCCGCCGGCCATCGTGGACTCTCCGAACAGTCGCGTCTCCAGACGGACGCGGCGCTAGCCGTTTGGGTTCCCGATCTGCGGATCGTCGTTTTCAATGCTCGGCATCCGGCGCTTGCCGGGTTGAGCCCGCGCGCGGCCTCGCAGTTCCTCACGCGAACGGCCTGGCACGAGTGGGGGCATGCGCTGAGCGTTGCGCGTTGCACCAAAGAAGACATCACCGCCGGCCCGCGGCTCCTCAAGCTCGCTCCGACAGCTGTCAGCAATACCATCCGAGACGCCGGCTATCGTCCTCATGAATACACCCATGAGCTGGTCGCGGAGATCTACTCGCTTTTGATCACACGCAGCCAGCGCAAGGAATCGGGGAGACCGCGATGGCTAAACCAAGAGGTATACGACCTGGTCAAGAGAGTGACCGGTTGGACGGAGTAGACCTGCATCTGGGCTTCCGGCTTGGGCCGAACCAGACAGCCGAGGACTATCTTGCCATCGGCGATGAGTTGCTTCGCAGCGAGGGCATCGATCCGACCTGGCGCGGCTTCGAGAAGAGTCCACAGAGCTCCAAGCAGTAATCTCCCGCCGCGATGAGTGGCGATACAGCTCAGACGATCGGGGTAGTTGGCGCCGGCACGATGGGTAGCGGCATCGCCCAGCTGGGGTGCAAGGCCGGTGCCCGCACGCTCCTGCACGACCCCATCCCCGAGGCGCTCGAACGCGGGACGCAGGGCGTGCTTAAGGGTCTGGAGAAGGAAGCCGGCAAGGGAAAGCTGACGGCCGAGCAGGCGCGCGAGGCCGGCGAGCTCCTTGAACCGGTGGACGGACTGGAGCAATTGAGCTCGTGCGATTTGGTGATCGAGGCGGCCCCGGAGCGGCTTGACGTCAAGCACGAGCTGTACGGGCGCCTGTCGGAGATCGTGAGCGAGCAGTGCGTACTGGCGAGCAACACCTCCTCGCTGCCGATCACGGCAGTGGCCGCAGGGGCCACGCACCCAGAGCGCGTGGTGGGGATGCACTTCTTCAACCCGGCGCCGCTGATGCGCCTGCTCGAGGTCATCGCCGGCCTCCTCTCCGACGAGCGTGCATTGGCAATCGCGCAGGCGACCGGCCTCGCGATGGGCAAGGACGTGATCCGCGCCGCCGACGTACCGGGCTTCATCGTGAACCGCTGCAACCGCCCCTTCGGCCTAGAGGCACTTCGTCTGTTGCAAGAGCGGGTCGCGGACCTTGAGACGATCGACCGCATCGTGCGCCTCGGCGGCGGCTTTCGTATGGGGCCGTTCGAGCTGAGCGACCTTGTGGGCGTCGACACCGGCTTCGACGTCTCAAAGAGCTTCTACGAGCTGAGCTTCGGCGAGCCCCGCTGGCGTCCTTCCCCGATCCAGGCGCGCCAAGTGGCGGCGGGGCTGCACGGGCGCAAGACGGGCCGCGGCTACTACGACTACAGCGGAGAGGGTCCGCATCGGCTCGCCGACCCGGACCCGCCCGCGGGCGGAGGCGACGCGATCGTGACGGGCAGCGGGCCCGTGGCGGATGCGTTGCGCGCACTCGCCCCCGGCCAGGGCGGCCCTGAGATAGCCGTGGACGGGCTAGGCGGTACCGTGGACGGTAAGCCGTTCTACGCGATCGTGCCGCTCGCTCTGGTCGAGGTCACCGGCGAGGCGGGCGAGCAGGCCTTCAGGGGCCTTGGCCTTCACACCGAGCGCGTGCAACCCGCCCCCGCCGGCGTGCTCTCAAGGATCGTGTGCCAGGTGATCAACGAGTCGGCGTTCGCACTCGGCGAAGGCGTCGGCTCGGCCGATGACATCGACACCGGCATGATGCTGGGTTTGAGCCACCCTCGTGGCCCGTTTGCCTGGATGCGAGAGATCGGGCCAGGTCGAGTGTTGTCGACGCTCGAAGCGCTGGGTGACATCTACCGCGAGGAGCGCTACCGCCCAGCCCCTGCCCTGCTTCGCCTCGCAGCAGAAGCCGACTGACCTTCTACGCACGAGCAGGACCACCGCCGCTTCCGCACATCGCTGCCTTGCGATCGAAGTCCGCTGAGCCGCGATGCGGCCGCCACCGCCGGCGTCGATTCTCAGGAGGTCGCGTCGGCGACCGGGGCCGGTGCCGCCCACTGGGCCTCGGCCAGATCACCAACTGGCATCCCCTCGGGTGTGGGCACCTCGGGCGTGTCGCGCAAGTACCACTCGGCGTCGAGCGCCGCCTGACAGCCTGAACCGGCCGCGGTGATCGCCTGTCGGTATGTGTGATCGACAAGATCGCCGGCGGCAAAGACGCCAGGCCTGTTGGTACGAGTGGAACGACCCTCGACCTTCACGTAACCGTCCTCGTCGAGCTCGATCTGACCGTCCACAAGCGAGGACTGCGGCTCGTGACCGACGGCGATGAAGGCGCCTGTGATCGGTATCTCACGCGGCTCGCCGGTCTCGGTGTTGACAAGCTTGGCAATGCCCAACGCACCGTTCTCGCCCGGCTCGAAACGTTCGACGGCGTAGGGCGTCAACAGCTCGATGTTCGCCTGCTCGCGCGCCCGCTCGAGCATGATCTTCGAGGCACGAAACTCATCGCGGCGGTGCACCACGGTGACCTTGGCAGCAAACTTCGACAGGAAGATAGCCTCCTCCATCGCCGAGTCTCCGCCGCCGACGATCACGGTCTGGGCATCCTTGAAGAAGGCGGCGTCGCACGTGGCGCAGTAGGAGACGCCACGGCCGCTCAGCTCCTCCTCGCCAGGCACGCCAAGCTTCTTGTGCTCCGCTCCCATCGCAAGGATCACGGTGCTCGCGCGATGCTCTGTGTCGCCAACCCAGACGCTGTGCACTCCGCCTGGCTGATTGGCAAGCTCAACGCGCTCGACCTGATCGGTCTCCAGCTTTGCGCCGAAACGCTCGGCCTGCTCGCGCAGCTTCATCATCAGGTCGGGTCCCATGATGCCCTCGGGGAAGCCCGGATAGTTCTCGACGTCGGTCGTCTGCTGCAACAGACCGCCCCATGCGAAGCCCTCGACGACGAGCGGCGAGAGGTTGGCGCGCGAGGTGTACAGCGCCGCCGTATATCCCGCGGGCCCGCTGCCGATGATGATCGTGTTCTCGACATCCGCCATCTCGCTGACTCCGTCTCTTAGTTCGTTTTCTCACTCGCGTGGGCGAGCGCTGTCAACTCAAAGTAGCCAATCCAACCCTGGAAGCTCGCACGCCCTGTGCCCGCCAATACCCGACTGGCACTCGCTTTACTTTGTAAAGTATAGCGCTTTTGCTAGGCGTGAAGCGGTCCAGCGGTCTCGATCGGCTTCGCTGTGGCCGGCTTGGGAGCAGCCTGCTCGCTGCGCCAGCGCGCCACGGTGCGGCGTAGCTGGAAATAGGCGATGGCGCCCGGGACAGTAGGCAGCCAGAAGGAGATCGCACGGTAAGCGAGCACCGCGAGCACCGCTTGGTCGAGATTGACACCGAAGGCCGCGAAGGCGCCGATCATCCCGCCCTCGACACCACCGAGGCCGCCTGGCAGCGGCAGCAGGTTGCCGACCATGCCAAGGAAGTAGGCCATCAGGATGACCGTGAACGGCGGCGCGGAGCCGAATGCGTGAAAGCAGGCCCAAAGCACACAGATATCGAAGCCCCACCAAGCCGGCGCTCCCAGCAACCCGGGGTCGCGCTTGCGGACCAGCTCAATCGCCGTTCGCACACCGCTTGCCGCCAGCGCGGGCACGGTCACTGCGCTTGCCAGCCAGTGCTCCAGGCGGCCCGACCCGGCTGCCCAGCGAGCCAGACGCCGCTCGATGTCGCCAGGTAGCAGCGCCATCGCACCGGCCACCGCGAACAGCAGCGCCGCCACGACGGCCGGCACGATCGTCAGCGCAAACGAGCCTTCGCCCGGAAGCACTCCGGTACCCATGCCGATTCCGTCAAGCAATACGGCACCTGCATAGACCACGTACAGCAACACCATGAAGGCGACCATCCGGCACGCCACCAGCCGCGCCTCCATGCCCGAGCGGCGCAAGGCCCAAGCGGTAAGCGCGATGCCGCCAGCGCCGGCGGCGGCAAACAGGCGCGTGGCCGCCAATCCAGCCATCGTGATCTGGTAGCTCTCAGACCAGCCAATCGGGCTGGGATCGCGCACGAAGACCGCCCGGAAGAGCACGACGTAACCCGCGAACGAACAGATCTCCAACAGCACCCCGATCGCGATCCACCAGGTGTCGCCAGTCTCGATGCGATGGGCCGTGCTGCTGAACCCGGCGAGCTTGGGCAGCACGAAATACAAGAACGCGATGGCCGAGAGGACGAACACGCCGAAGGCAACCGCGCTGCGCCGCGTGACCGGCACGCGCGGCATCTGCTCGTCGCCGCTCCCTCCATCGGGCGCGGCGGGATCCGCCGGCGCCGACATGTCCTCTTGGTCGACCGCCTTGCCATTGGCCCCGGCGCTGTCTGCCACCGCGACGGTCTCCTCTTGATCGGCGGCGGTGGGTTCGCGCTCAGAGGAATCTGCCGCGTTCATCCCATCTCCCCGCAAGCTCATATCGCCTCATGTGCCCGGGCCTCGATAGCCGCAACCGCCGCACCGAAGTGTCGCAATGCGGGACTTGCCTGTGGGCCCAGCCGGCGCACCGTCGTCGTTAGCGCTGCCCCGGCGATCAAATCGACGACGTAGTGCTCGCCGAGATACACGAGCGCGAAGCCGAGCGTGGCGGTGTAGCCCCAACCCAGGGCACCGGCAACCGCCCCAGTCTCCGAGAGCAGCTGGGCGGCCATCATCGATGTGGCGAAGTGCAACGAGGGCATCGCGGCCAGTGGATTGCCTCCGAGCACACTGTAGAGGGGCCCCCAGCCGTCTTTCCAAAAGAACTCCCCATATTCCACCATCATTCGCCTGACCGCTATATCATCAGCGCCCGCTGGTGGCGTGGCTGCTGGTCTCACAGCGTTGTCGTGCGTGTCTCCGTTCGTACTCGACGCGCCGAGCAAACGACCGTTGAAGTGGCTGCCACGACCGGCATACCCCGCCGCATACCACGGCGGTGCGGTGGGCAGGATCCAGTAGACCATCGCGCCGATATCGAACACCGCATAGGTCATCACCGCGGAGTGGTCGAAGCGGGAGCGGTAACGCAGCATGATGTAGACGAGTGTCCCGTGCGGGATCAGAAACCAAACCCAGTGCGCCCAAACAAGCACGCGGTCGCCTAGCCGCCATTGCCCGCGCGCCAGCCTGCGCTGCAAACGCACGGTGGGTAGTTGGCCCAGGCCGAGCACGCGGTCGACAGCAATTGGGTAGTCGACGAGCACCCGCTGCTCCTGGGCGCTCTCGTCGTCATGGGGAGCCTTGTAGGCCGCCAGGTAGGCCCACATCTGCAGAGAACACACCGCTACGTCACGCGCGCGAGAGCGGGGCACGGCCACGCATAGGCCGATCGGAGCGGCAAACGCGACTGCCTGAGCCACGATCGGTGGCGTCGAGAGGCGCTTGCGCAGGAGCGGCACCATCGCACCCGCGGCCACGAGACCCCAGGCGGCTGTCCTGATGGCCTTCGACCCCCACACGGGGCGGGGAGTATATGACCCCATTCGGCAGCTCCCCCCGCGCGCGCAGGGGGCAGCACCAATTCTGATGTTACGCCGCCGTCCCGGTCTGGACCTTCGCGGTGCCTGTCTCGACTGTCGCCATCCCACCCTCGGCCCTCGCCATCCCACCCTCGGCCCTCGCAGTCCCGCGTTCGACCCGTTCGCGCATGTGCTCCGTGGCTTGCGCGACCAGCGCGCCGACGACGCGACTGGTCTCGTCGGCCTCGGGGTGCCATTGCACGCCAAGCACGAAGCGTCGACCGGGCATCTCTATTGCCTCGGGCAGACCGTCCATAGCCGAGGAGCCGCTGATTCGAAGCCCCTCCCCCAGCCGGTCCACACCCTGATGATGATGGGACTTGGTGGCATGGTGGGTCTCTCCGGCCGCACGTGCGGCAAGCGAGCCCTCAACCAACTCGACGTCGTGGTCGGCACCATCGAAGGTGCCTGGCACGCGCAGGTGTTCGTGATGTCCGAAGCGCTCAGGCAAATGCTGCAGCAATGTGCCGCCATAGGCCACGTTGATCAGCTGCATACCGCGACAGATACCGAGCACCGGCAATTCGCGCTCGATCGCGGCTCGCACGAGCGCGATCTCGAAGCGATCACGCTCGGGCACGGTGTCGAGCGTCTCGGGATGAGGCTGCGCGCCGTAGCTTGCCGGGTCGATGTCAGCGCCGCCAGCCATCACGAGACCGTCAAGCAAGTCGAGTGCTTCCCCGGGCTCTGTGAGCAAGAGCTCGTCGGGAGGCAGCATCACGACGAGTGCCCCGGCACGTTGTACAGCCTCGACATAGCTGCGCGAGAGCAGTACCGCCTGTTGGTCCCACATGCCCCAGCGGGCTCGCTCGAGCGCTGTGCATATGCCGATCACAGGTCTGGTCATCTCCACACACCATAAACTCCCGCACCGATGCAACTCGACACAGTCAACCTGACACTCCTCGACGGCGCGGCGACGATCGAGCTGAACCGACCACAGGCCCTGAACGCGTGGAACAAGCAGCTGGGCGAAGACCTATTGACGGCGCTCAGCCAAGCAGCCGCTGACGAGGCCGTCCGGGCCGTTCGCATCACAGGCGCCGGGCGGGCCTTCTCCTCAGGCGCAGACCTGCGCGACATCAGCGGAGACGACCTGACGCCCGAGGGACGCCCGAACGTCTACGGGGTGCTCACCGAGCGCTACCACCCGATCATGCACGCCATTCGCGAAATGGAAAAGCCGGTGGCGGCGGCGGTAAATGGCGGCGCGGTCGGCATCGGATGCTCGCTGGCGCTTTGCTGCGATCTGGTGCTGGCGGCGCAGAGCGCTTACTTCCTGCTTGCCTTCGTCAACATCGGACTGGTGCCTGACGGAGGCTCCTCGCTATTCGTTCCCACCCGTGTTGGAATGGCGCGTGCCGCCGAGATGGCAATGCTTGGCGAGCGCGTGTCCGCGGCCCAGGCGCTCGATTGGGGACTCGTAAATCGCGTCTTCGCCGATGAGGACTTCGCGCGCGAGAGCGCCGCGCTGACGGCACGCCTGGCCGCCGGGCCGACGCGCTCCTATGCCGCAAGCAAGCGCCAGCTCAATGCCCAGCTGTACTCGAACATGGCTGAGCAGCTCGAGCTGGAGGCGACGCTTCAGCAAGAGATGGCCGGCAGCGATGATTTCGTCGAGGGTGTCAGCGCCTTCTTGACAAAGCGCCCAGCCAATTTTTCGGGGCGTTGAGTAGCTTTCGAGCAGCTTCACGGCGCCCTTCGCAAAGCCATTTGCGCCGGTTCCGGTTGTTGGGCACGCGCGTTCCGTCCGCTCCTGAATAGAATCCTGCCCGCCTTGAGTCATCTGCTTGCCACACCCCTCGCGTTCTTCACCCCCCAGTCGGGCGGGTCGTCCAACGCCGATCAGATCGACAGCCTCTACAAGATCACGCTGTACGTGGCGCTCGTAATCTTCGTGCTCGTCGAGGGGGCGCTCGGCTATGCCCTATTCCGCTTCCGCGCGCGCAAGGGCGCCGTGGCAGCGCAGATTCACGGCAACACGCGCCTGGAGATCGGCTGGACCGTAGGTGCCGCGGTGATCCTGCTGGCTTTGGCCGGACTCACGTTTGCCAAGCTCTCCTCGATCCAGGATCCAGTCAACTCGAGCCCCGAAGGCGAACATCTCGTCAGCGACAGCTCACGGCTGTATGCGAGTGCCCAGCAGAAGCTGCCTCCGAACGGCAAGTCGCTGAAGATCACGGTGGTGGGCCGTCAGTTCGTATGGCAATACATCTACCCTGGCGCAAACGAAGCAGACGGCCTCGGCGCCCCGTACTCCTACCAGGAGATGGTGGTGCCCACCAAAACCACGGTGACGCTCAACATCGTCTCCGCCGACGTGGTCCACTCGTGGTGGGTGCCCCAGCTCGGCGGCAAGTTCCAGGCGGTGCCCGGCTACCACAACTACACCTGGTTCAAGGTCGAAAAACCGGGCGTCTTCCGCGGCCAGTGCGCGCTCATCTGTGGGCGCGGTCACGCACGCATGACCGCCACCGTCAAGGCCGTCCCGCCGGCACAGTTCGAAGCTTGGCTGGCCTACCAGAAGAAGCAGCTCGCGGAAGCCAACGCGCAGGCCGCGGTGGCACGCGCGAAGCTCGACAAGCAGGTCGGTGCCGGACAGGTCCAGAACCCGTGACGCGCAGCCCCCGCCGCACCCACCAGCGAATCTCCGACTCCGGACACTAGGAGCCCAGCCAGATGGCCACCTACGCAGCCCCGATCCCACAAGTAGTCGCGCATGACGTCAAGCCCGAGCCGAAAGGCTGGGTGAGCTGGGTCACCACGACCGATCACAAGCGCATCGGGATCATGTACATGGTCACGACCTTCGCCTTCTTCATCCTCGGCGGCGTCGAGGCTCTGCTGATCCGCCTGCAGCTGGGCGTGCCCAACAACACGCTGGTCTCGCCCCAGATCTACAACCAGCTGTTCACGATGCACGGGACGACGATGATCTTCCTGTTCGTCGTACCGATGATGGCCGGCCTCGCCAACTACTTCGTGCCGCTGATGGTGGGCGCGCGCGACATGGCCTATCCACGCCTGAACGCGCTTTCCTATTGGCTGCTGCTGGCCGGGGGGATCGTCTTCTACGCCTCGATCTTCTGGAACCCGCCGGAAGCAGGCTGGACGAGCTACGTGCCTTTGTCCAGCATCACCTACTCGCCCGGGGGCGGTCAAGACGCATGGATCTATCTGGTCCACCTCACCGGCCTCTCATCGATCCTCGGCGCGATGAACTTCTACGTGACGATCGCCAACATGCGCGCTCGCGGCATGTCGTGGGGCCGCCTGCCGCTGTTCATCTGGGCGATCCTGACCTACTCGATCCTGATCATCTTCGCGATGCCCGTGATCGCCGGAGCCGTCACGATGCTGCTGACCGACCGGCACTTCGGCACGCACTTCTTCGATCCCGCCAATGGTGGCTCGGCGCTCTTGTGGCAGAACCTGTTCTGGTTCTTCGGGCATCCCGAGGTCTACATCATGGTGCTGCCGGGCTTCGGCATCGTCTCGGAGATCCTGCCGGTGTTTGCGCGCAAGCCGATCTTCGGCTACAAGGCGATCGCGGCCTCGACGGTAGCGATCGCCTTCCTCGGCTTCCTGACCTGGGCGCACCACATGTTCACCGCGCCGATCCCGGAGGCGCTGTTGATCTTCGTGATGATGAGCTCGTTCCTGATTGCCGTGCCCACGGGCGTGAAGATCTTCAACTGGATCGCCACGCTGTGGCACGGCACGATCGAATTCAAGACGCCGCTGCTGTTCAGCGCCGGCTTCATCGCGCTGTTCATGATCGGCGGCATCTCCGGCGTGTTCCTGGCCGTCTTCCCGGTCGATTGGCAGCTGAACGAAACCTACTTCGTCGTAGCCCACATCCACTTCGTGTTGATGGGCGGAGCCGTGTTCACGATCTTCGCGGGGATCTACTTCTGGTTCCCGAAGATCAGCGGCAGGATGCTCAGCGAGAGCCTCGGCAAATTGAGCTTCTGGCTGATGTTCTTCGGCTTCTTGATGACTTTCCTGATCCAGCACGTGATCGGCCTCGACGGGATGCCAAGACGCGTGTACGAGTACGACAACGTGGGCAGCCTCGCGCTGTACAACCTGATCTCGACGATCGGCTCATTCGTGCTCGCCTCGGGTGTGCTCGTGACGATCGTCAACGTTACGCGCAGTCTCAAGCACGGCGCGATCGCCGGTCCGGACCCCTGGAAGGCCAATTCGCTCGAGTGGTTTACGACATCTCCCCCGCCTACCAACAACTTCGACGTGGTTCCGCTAGTACGCTCTTACGAGCCGATGAAGGACATCCGCCGCGAGATAGAGCAGCGCACCTCTGCTGTGGTACCACCGTCCCCCGGAGGCGCGACCGTGCCTGCCGGGGCCACGCAAGTCGGGGTTTGACAGCGCTGGAGTCAAACGCACCGCGCACCGGTAGAGTGCGGGTCGTGACCCAGGGAACTCGCAGCGCGCGGGACGATTACTGATGGACGGCACGTCCACGACCTACCCGTCGCAAAGCGCCGGCGCGATCGCGGCGCCGCTCGCAAACGAGCGCTCCAGGACGCGTCAGTTGCTCTCGGATTACCTCGAGCTGACGAAGCCGAAGGTGCAGTCGCTGCTGCTGCTGACGACGATCACGACGATGCTCGTCGCCGGAGATCCGTCGGTGGCGCTGATCGCGCTGACCTGCCTCGGTGGCTATCTCTCCGCAGGCGGCGCCGGGGCGGTCAACCACTGGTTCGACCGCGACATCGACGCGAGCATGGCACGCACCGCCAACCGACCCGTGCCCTCGGGACGCGTCTCTCCAAACGCGGCGCTCACATTCGGCTGCACGCTGGCTGCGCTGTCCTTCATGGAGCTGTCGCTGACGGTCAACGTGCTCGCGGCGAGCCTCTCGTTTGCCGGCTTCCTCGGCTATGTGCTCGTCTACACGATGTGGCTGAAGCGGCGCACGCCCCAGAACATCGTGATCGGCGGAGCGGCCGGTGCGGTCCCGCCGCTTGTCGCCTGGGCCGCCGTGACCGGCTCTGTCAACGGGATCGCTGTTCTGTTGTTCTTCATCGTGTTCTTCTGGACGCCGCCGCACTTCTGGGCGCTGTCGCTGCTGATGAAGGGCGAGTACGAGAAGGTGGGAGTGCCGATGCTGCCGGTCGTGCGCGGTGAGGCAGAGACACGCAGACAGATCCTGCTCTACACCGTGCTGTTGTACGCGGTCACGCAACTGCCCTTCTGCGCCGGCGGCTTCGGTGGGATCTACTTGACCGCCTCGCTGATCCTCGGGCTCGGCTTCATCGCCGGTGCCGTGCGGCTCTATCGACACGCCGATCGACGCAGCGCGCTGCAGCTCTACCTGTTCTCGCTGGCCTATCTGGCGCTGCTGTTCTGCGCAATGGTGGCCGACGTAAAGCTCTGAGAGCTCCGAGCCTCCGCGGAGCCGGCGCGATCGCGCGCACCGAACACGATGTTCATTGCCGTGAATCGGCTCGAGACATGCCCTGAGCGCGATGTTCCTCGCCGCGAAGTTGTAATCTTCACGTCCTCATGGATCGTCGCCTCGCCAAGAAGAACGTCCGCGCCGGACTGATAGTGGCCGGCATCTGCATGTTCATGTTCGGACTCACGTTCATCGTTGCGGCGGTCTACGTCTCGTGAGTCCGCTCGATCCCGATATACCACCGACCGGCGAGGAGATCCATCTTCCCGGGCCGACGATCCTGCCGCTGTTGACCGCGGCAGGCATCACGCTCGCGGTGATCGGCATCACGCTCAGCAAGATCCTGCTGGTTGCGGGTGTGATTCTTACGGTCGTATGCGTAGTCCGGTGGATCATGGACACGCGCCGCGAAATCGACGAGCTCCCGCTCGATCACAACCACTGATTCGCTGCCCGCCCGATGGGGCGTCGTGCGCGGCATGCCACCCCTGGGCGGGTATACTTATGTGGCCACAACCCTTGTGGTCCACAACCGCGAGACACGCCTGGGCATGACCAAGAGTTGCAATCCCTGAGGGGCCACGGTGCGCGTAAAACCAACGAGGCACACTGGGAAATAACCATAAGGTTATAAACCGTGTAGGGGCGACGAAGTAGGTCGCGCCAGACGAGTCGCACCCGGACTCGCCAGGTGAGGTGCCGCGCGCAATTCCCCAATCACGCGCGGCCCCGGTGGAAGGTCACACCTGCCCCTAAAGGGGTCGACCTCCCTCTGCTCACCCCACGGCTGCGCTTGCCGGGACAGGGCAGATAGCCCCCTCATCTGTCCAGCAGCGCACGACGTCGCGCACGGAGAGGATCCCCATTGTCTCCCCTTGCTCGACGACGATCAGGTGGCGAAAGCCGCCGCGAACCATTGCGGCGGCGGCCTCCTCCAACGACCAGGATGGCTCAGCAAATACGACGTCGCGGGTCAAGTGATCGGCCACGAGCTCGAGCTCCGGACTCTCCTCGGCGCCGACGGAGGCGAGCACGTCGCGCTCGGTTAGGATCCCTAGCCCGCCGGAGTCGGGATCGATCACCACCGCGGCTCCAACCTGGCGCTCGGACATCAGCCGGGCGGCCTCGCGCAACGTGTGGCTCGGGCCGATCGTCAAGACCACCTGACTCATCCCGTCTCGAACCTGCATCGCCTCCACCTCCGATCCTCATTCGCGTTTGCAACGATTGTCTCAATGTATTGCGTGTAGCGCTCTCCGTCAAGCGCCTGTCGCTGCATCTGCCCTACCCGCTGCAGGCCGACCCAAACCGCGACAGTGCACCCAAGCGGACACGCTACCGGGCCGCGGCGTCTCGGCTAGCAAGCGCCAAACGCTACAAAAACGCGTCCATCGGCCCGAAGCATTAGCATCAGCCGTTGCGATGTACAGGCTTGCCCTGAACAGCACGCTGGCGCACCGAGGGGGCGCTGATGTCTAAGCGCACGATCGTGGGGACGATCGTGGCGGGAGCGCTTGCCACCGCGATCGGAATCGTGCTCAGCTACGCGATCAAATGGTTTCCGCCGCAAGCCTCCACGCAAGCGCACCACACCGACACGCTCTACCACGTGCTCGTGATCGCCTCGGTGCCGATCTTCGTGCTCGTCGTCACGGTGATCCTCTTCTCGATCTGGCAGTTCCGCATGAAGCCGGGCGAGGAGCTCAAGGACGGGCCGCCGATCCACGGCAATACGCGTCTCGAGGTGATCTGGACCGTGTTCCCGGCCGTGCTTCTGCTCGGCCTCGTCTCTTACTCGTTCGTCGTGCTGCACGAAAACGAAAAGAAGCCCGCCAAGGAGATGGTGGTCGAAGTCACCGGCCGCCAGTTCGAGTGGTCTTATGCATACCCGAGCTCCGTGACCGGCGGGGCGCCGCTGAAGACGACACAGCTGTATGTGCCCGACAACGAATCGGTCGACTTTCAGATCCATTCGCTTGACGTGATCCACGCCTTTTGGATCCCGGCCTTCCGATTGCAGATCGACGCGGTGCCGGGCATCACCACGAGCTATCGGGCCACGCCCGACCTGCTGGGCTCCTACCCAGTCGTGTGCAACCTGCTGTGTGGCGTCGGGCATTCGCTGATGCGCTCCACGATCCACGTCGTGACACCTGTCCAATTCCGCATCTGGCTGAAACATCAGACGAGCACACCGCCGAGCGCTTAGTGAGGGTAAGGTGATCGCTGCAATGGGGAGATGCGATTCGATGATCGGCAGGGCTGGAAACCAAGGGGAAGCGAGCTGATGGTCGCCCGGCTGCGCGCTCCGGGCTTGTATCGCGCGTTCCTCGGGCTGGCGCTCGGGATCGCGTTCGCCGCCGGGCTGACGTGGCTCGTGCGCATGGCCACCGGCCATGCGACCTATGGCCATTTCCTCAACGAGGAAGCCGTGATGGCGGTCTCACTGCTCTCCGCTCCGATCTTCTTCCTCTTCGGCCTCGGCGGATTTGACTATTGGCTCTACTGGGCCGCCGGGCGTCCCACCCGCCCCGAGGACCACTCCGGGCACGGGGCCTACAGCTGGAAGGACTACTTCCGCATCAACACCGACCACAAGGTGATCGGCATCCAGTACACGGTCACCGCTTTCTTCTTCCTGCTCGTCGGGGGACTGATGGCGATGCTGATGCGCGCGCAGCTGGCCCAGCCCGGCGCGCAGTTCGTCAGCGCGAACACTTACAACGGGCTCTTCTCGGTGCACGCCTCGCTGCTGATCTTCCTGTTCGTGATCCCCGTGTTCGCGGGCTTTGCCAACTACGTGCTGCCGATCATGATCGGCGCGCCCGACATGGCCTTCCCGCGCCTGAACGCGCTCTCCTACTGGCTGCTGCCGCTGGCCGGCGCAATGATGCTGTTGAGCTTCGCCGCTCCCGGCGGCGCTTTCGCCGACGGCTGGACCGCCTACGCCCCGCTGTCGATCGACGCGCCGATCGGGCAGGACTTCTTCTCGGTCGGGGTGCAGTTCGCGGGTGCCTCGTCGATCATGACGGCGCTGAACTTCCTGGTGACCATCATCACCATGCGCGCGCCAGGAATGAGCTTCTTCCGCATGCCCCTGCTCGTGTGGGCCAACTTCGCCACCTCGCTGTTGGTGGTGATCGCCACTCCCTTCATCGCGGCCTCGCAATTCTTCGTGCTGCTCGACCGCGGCCTGGGCTTCAACTTCTTCAACGCCGGCAAGGGCGGGGACGTGCTCATGTACCAGCACGTCTTCTGGTTCTACTCGCACCCGGCCGTCTACATCATGATGCTGCCCGGCTTCGGGATCGTCAGCGAAATCATCGCCGTGAAGGCGCGCAAGCCGATCTTCGGCTACCGCATGATGGCCTTCTCGCTACTCGCGATCGTGGGCCTCGGCTTCACCGTGTGGGCACACCACATGTTCACCTCGGGCATGCCTGCCTGGATCCGCATCCCGATGGCGATCACGACCTGCATCATCGCGGTGCCGACGGGTATCAAGATCTTTTCCTGGCTTGCGACGCTGTGGCGCGGCGTGCTGCACCTAGACACGCCGATGCTGTTCACGCTCGGCTTCCTGGTGACGTTCACACTCGGCGGTATCAGTGGCGTGATGCTTGCGATGCTGCCGTTCGACATCCACGTGAGCAGCAGCTACTTCGTCGTGGCCCACCTGCACTACGTGCTGTTCGGCGGCTCGGTCATGACGATCTACGCCGGCGCCTACTACTGGTTCCCGAAGATGACCGGGCGTATGTTCGACGAGCGCCTGGGCAAGTGGCACTTCTGGACCACGTTCGTATTCTTCAACCTCACCTTCGCGCCGATGCACCTACTCGGCCTGGAAGGCATGCCCCGCCGCGTGGCGACCTACTCCTCGCAGTTCGCCACCGCCAACCTGCTCATCTCGCTCGCGAGCTTTGCGCTTGGCGCGAGCACGCTGATCTTCGTCTACAACATGGTCACCAGCTGGCGCGGCGGCCCGCGCGCGGCCGCAAATCCTTGGCGCGGGATGACGCTCGAGTGGCAGGTCTCCTCGCCGCCGCCGATCTTCAACTTCGACCGCATCCCGACCGTCGTCGGCGGGCCCTACGAGTACGGCGTGCCGGGAGCGGTACACGGCACCTTCGCCCCCCCGCCGACGCCAGCCACGGTGGGCGGCGGCGCCGGCGGTTCGGGCACGGTCTTCCACGCAGCCATCGAGTGAAGGAGCAAACGGTCCGATGAAAGAGATCCTGGTCGTAGCCAACCGCACGCTTGGAGGCGAGAAGCTGCTCGAGGTCGTGCGCGCACGCGCGGCAGAAGAGGATGTGACATTCCGTCTCGTCGTTCCCCAGATAAAGCCGACGGCAGGGCTCGTGATCCACGACAACGTCGTGCGCGAAGCTGCACAGGTACGGGTCGACCTGGCGACGTCGCTGCTTGCCACAGAGGGCATAACAGCCACCGGTGAGGTCGGCGACCACGACCCGTTCCTGGCGACGATGGACGCGATCGCGCAGCGCCGCCCGGATGAGGTGATCATCTCCACGCATCCCGCCACCCAATCCGGTTGGCTGCGCAGGGACCTGATCGAGCGCGTGCAGCGGGCTTCGGGGCTGCCCGTGGAGCACGTCGTCGTGGACTTGACCCAAGAAAACCTGCCGTTCGCCGTGACGCTCGTCGTGGCGCACAAGACATCCAGCGGCGATGAGCTGATCGACCGTCTCAGCGCCAAGGCGGCCGGCGGCGAGCCCCATCTGTTCATCGCGGTGATCCCCCAACAGGACCGCAGCGGGGCTGCTCACCGCGAGGCGCGTATACGTCTCGGCACGATGCTCGAGCGACTCGACGCGGCCAGCCTGTTGAGCGCGGGCATGATCGGCGATCCCGACCCCTATACGGCGACGATGAACGCGCTGGAGCTGTTCAAGGTCGACGATGTCGTCATCTCGACGCTCCCCAAAGAGCGCTCGGGGTGGCTGCGCTCGAACCTGGTCGAGCGCGTCGGCCACGCGACGACGGTTCCCGTCGAGCACGTTGTCGTGACACTCGATTCCAACGCTACCGCGGCTGCGGCCGCAAGCTAGAAGGCCACGGAGGAGATCGTCATGGAGGCCGCCGGCATCGCCCACACAGCTGCGCACGACGCTCATGCGGGTGAGCACCATGGTCCTCCCGCGGCGCACCGCAGCTCGCGCGTGGAGCCGCCGCTGCTCGGGATGCTGCTTTTCATCATCTCCGAGATCATGGTGTTCGGGGCCTTCTTCACGGCCTACTTCTTCATCCGCGTAGCCCAGGGCGACCCGTGGCCGGCGCCCGGCATGCACCTGCCGCTGGAAGTCGCGGGCGTGAACACGGCGATCCTGGTCTCCTCCTCATTCACACTGCACTGGGCTGAGCAATCGATCAAGAAAGGCAACCGCTTCGGCTTGAAGGCGGGCATACTGACGACCTTCCTGCTCGGCTGCGCTTTCCTGTTCATCCAGATCAACGAGTACGCCAACATCGGCTTTGCCCCTCAGGACCAGGCCCAGGCGACGATCTTCTACTCGCTCACCGGCCTGCACGGAGCGCACGTGTTCATCGGCCTGCTGCTGCTGCTTACCGTCACGGTCAGAGCCTTCCGCGGCCACTACTCGCCAGAGGAGCATCGTGGCATCGAAATCCCCGGCATCTACTGGCACTTCGTGGACATCATGTGGATAGTCGTATACACGACGGTCTACGTGCTCTGAGAACGGTCCGGTTTAGACCGACGTGCTGAACCCGCTGCGTACGGAGGATGAGGCGTTTCGCTTCCTGCTCTACGCAATCGCCGTGATCGCCGCAATCGTGGTCGTGATCCTGGTACTGCGCGCGATCCTCTGAAGCTACTTGACTGTGAGAGTGCCGTACATCCCTGCCGCGCGGTGGCCGGGAGCCTGGCAAAAGAATGTGTAGGTGCCAGGCTTGAGCTTGACCGTGATCGAGGCGGTGCCCTTCGTCTGGAAGGTTGTTGCACCGAGCACCGGGCCGCTGCCGTTGGCCCCACCCGCGCCGGCTTCGATCGCGATGTTGTGAGAGACACCGGACATGTTCTTCATCGAAACGGCCACCGAGCCGGGGCTAGCCGTAGCCTTGCTCGCGGTGTAGGCAAGCAGGCCCTGCGGGTCGGCTTCGAATTCGAGCTTGCCGGCCTTCTCCACAGCCGGCTTGCCGGCACCGGGCGCTTTCACCGCGTCGGCGAGCAGTCCCGTGTCCTGTCCGGGACGATCAGCCGCTTGGGCGACATAGGCGGCGATGTCGGTCAACGTGGAGCCGCTTGCCAGCCCGCTGGGCATCACCCCTTCGCGATTGGGGTTCTGTACCTGACCTTCGACGACCGTGCGGATCGCGTTGCGCTCCAAGCCTTCGTCGACGCTCGCGCGAAACGCTTCGTCGAGGTTGGGACCGATCGTGCCCTTGGTGTTGGCCCGGGCGAGCGTGTGACAGGAGCCGCACTTAGCGACGAACTGCTGCTTGCCGACGATCAGGTTCGCATCGTCCCCGGTCTTGACATCGCCACAGCCGGCGAGCACGAACAGCAGACAAACCGCTGCGAGCAGCACACCGACACTGCGCGCAGGCAATCCCCTATGCAGACCCACCCCATACATCAGCGGGTCAACTCTACCCAAAGGGCCGGCCGACAGGTTCTTCGCGCGCCGCCGCGATCACTCCGCGCGCAACGCCCTGCCACGACCAGCGCTCGCGCACTGCCACGACCAGCGCCGCCCGCGTGCGATCTTGCAGCGCGCTATCGGCTCCCAGCCAAGCCACAAGCCGCTCGCCAAGCGCCCGCACGGCCGCGTCGTCGAGTGGAAATGAAAGCCACGCGGCCGCCTCAGGCGGGATCTCTCCGGCGAGCTCCCGGCTCACCTCGGCCAGGCCCGAATGGGCGGCGCTGATGGGCAGCGCCCCGCATGCGCCCGCCTCTACCGCAACCATCCCGAACGCCTCGGGAAAGGTGCTCGGCACGACCAGCGCCGAGCACACGGGCAGCACCTCCGCCAGCTCCTCATGGTCTAGGCGCCCGGTGAACACGATTCGTTCGTCGAGGCCGCATGCGGCCTCCAGGTAGCGCTGGGCTTCGACGCCGGACAGCGAGCTCAAGAACGCGAGCAGGTGACGCAGAGGTGTCGCTTGTCGCGGGTCGTGGGGCCCGCCTCCCTCAGCCTCCAAGGCACGCCCAAGGCGGGCAATCTCCATCGCGCCGTCGAGATCGCCCGCGGCGAGGCATGCGACCAGGCGCTCCAAGCCTGCGCGGTAAGCGCCGAAGCCGACGATCGCAAGCTGCGCGCCGGGCACCGCCATCGCCACAAGCGGCCAAGCGGCGACGAGCAGGTCGACGCCCTTGCTGACGATCAGCTTGCCCACGAACGCTACGAGCACGCCCCTCCTATCCAAAATCTTCTCCAACGCATCTGCCACCTGCTGCTCGTCGCGCGTGAAAGCGCTCGATGGCTCCTCGACGGAGACGGGAGCGCCGCGGTCTAGGCGCTGCCGCAGCCCGCGCATGGCCGCCCAAGCCTCTTGCGGCTCGTGCGGGCGAAAGCGCTCGACGTCGACCCCGGGCGGCCCCAGCCGCGTGCGCGGCTTGACCTGAGCCCCGTCCTGCTCGCCAAGCGCCCGCCAAAGGCTCTCGGCGGTGTGCCGCGAGCCGACGAGCACGGTCTTGGCGCCGGCAAGCCCCTCGCGCGCGAAGCTCATGAAGCGCTCGGGCTGGGGCTTGACCGTGTACTCCAGCGCGCTCCCGTGCACCTTCACCGCATAGGGCGTCTGCTCGCCCAGAGCCCGCGCCAGGATCACCGGCCCCATCACAAGATGGTTTGCCAGCGCCGCAACGGGGCGAACCAGCTCCGCGACCTCGCGCACGGCGTCGACGTTGGCCTGGATGTAGCGAGCGATCTCCTCGTCCGAGCAGTCGGCGAAAGTCTTGGCTTCGATCCCCTCGTAGCGATCCTGCACGTACAGGGGGAGGAGCCCGCCGATGTTCGGGCGATACACCGTGCAGCCGGGAGACGAGCGGATCGCACCGTCGTCGCCGCGCTCGATGCCGCCGTCCGGGTCGCCCTGCTGCTCCCCGCTACCCCACTCGCCGCGAGGCTCCCCGATCGCGCTCAGCCGGAGCCTGCCGCTGTCCCAATCCCCAGCAGCCCCAACGAACGCGTGGCGCCCGGGATGGCGATCCTGGCTGAACAGGTGCACCTCGTGCCCGAGCCCAACCAGCGCTTCGACGAGGCGCGCGTTGTAGACGTTCGAGCCGGTCCCGCTCAGCAGGTAGCCGTGGAAGATCAAGATGCGCAAGGCCCAAGCCTAGTGCCCATCCGCCCGGACGCTCCGCTAAAGTGCCGGGCGTGAGCACGAGCCAGCGCTACCGCCTGCGCACCCCTTCAACCGGACGAGAGGTCCTGCTGGAGGCCGTTCCCGGCGAGATATACCGTGACCGCGACACCGGCGAGGAGATGGAGATCGTCGGCAAGCTGCTGCCGCTGGCCCCCGACCCTTCGCGTCTGCCGTGGGCGGTTGAGAACCTGCGCTTCTGTCCTTGGTGCGAGCAGCACGCTCAGAAGGACCTGAACGATTGCCCCACCTGCGGCCGGCGGATGGGCCCGCTCGGCGCGTGAGCATCGCCCCCCCTCGCTCGCGCATGATCGCGCTCGCGGCGAGCGCACTGATACTCCTCTCCGGTCTCGGTCTCTCCGCCTGCGGCGGCACCAGCGTCTCGGACGCGACCCCAAAGAGCACCCCGGAAATAACGCCGCCGAACGACACCTCGGCCGAAAAGGAAGCGACCGAAACAACCTCGACCTCGACCACCGCGACAAGCTCCACAACCCCGACGACTGGCGTAGCCCCCACTAGCTCGACAGGGGGCAGCGAATCAAGCGAAAGCGCTTCTGGAGAAAGCGGCTCGGAAGCCGCGGGAGGAACAGCGGCGGGCGGCGAATCAGCCGAAAAAGCCGCTAGCGAAAAAGCGGCTTCCGAAAAAGCCGCAACTGAAAAACCCGCTGAAAAATCCTCTGGCAGCGTCGGCTCGAGCGGCGGCGCCAGCGCACCCTAGCTCGTCAGGGCGTGGAGATCAGCGTTGCGCTGTAGGTCAGGCGCGCGGTCTGATAGAGGCAGTAGTACTGGGTGCTGGTGCCGGTATTTGTCTGGGCGGTCTGAGTGCCGGTGGTCGTGCACTGGCCCTTTCCCCGGCTCGCTCGCCATGACGTGCCCTTGCCGAAGCCAAGTGCGAGCGCCGGCGCCCAAGTGGGCACGGTCAAGGCAACGATGTCCCCCTTCTTGACGGCGATAGTCGTTGAGAGCGGGAACTGGGCGGTCTTGCCGAAGTACTTTTCCAGCGGAACGACAGGGCTCTGGCCGATTACCTTGTACGTCAATTTGGGACTCTTTTCGGCGCGCAGAATCGCAATGCCGGCTGACGCCGCGCCACCCTCGTTAGCGTTGAAGAACTTGATCTGAGCCGCGGTCGGCTTGCCGAGTGAGATCGTCCACGCGACGACCGTGCCTTCGCGAGGTGCCGCCTCCGTGTTGTTGTTCGTTTCGACCTTGACCTGGAAGCCGGTCGTGCGACTGACCGCCAAGCACGAGGGCGTGGGACAGCTGGGCACCGTGGCCGGTGTCGTGGCGGGAATCACGCCGACTTCAGTCAGGGTGGCAAGCGACCCTGCCGGAATGGCAAGCACTAGTCCGCAGCCGAGCACGATCGTGGTAATGAGGCGTCTCATATGGAGCATTCAAAAGGAAACACGGAAACAGGCACGATGTAGCGGTTCGACGCGAAAGCCACTATTCCCCCTTTGTAGTGACCCTGATCTCAGCGATCGAGCTCAAGCTAGGACCCGATTGCGGCCGCGGCCGCGGCTATCTCGGCGGGATCGCCGGGCGCCGGCGTCCAAGGCAGCTTCAGCGGGTCGTCGATGTAGCGGGGTATCACGTGCAGATGGAAGTGGAACACCGTCTGCCAAGCGGCGGCCCCGCAGGAGTTGATCACATTGACCCCGTCCGCACCCAGACGCTCCTTTGCGCGACGGGCAAGGCGCTGTGCCGCGACGGCTACGGCCTCGAGCTCGGACTCATCGATGCTCAGCAGGTCCTGCGTATGCGCGCGCGGAATCACAAGCGCATGGCCGCGCGTGGCGGGATTGATGTCCATGAAGGCCAGCGTGTGCTCGTCCTGGTCGACGATCGTCGCCGGCAGCTCGCCCGCCACGATCTTGCAGAAAATGCAGTCTTGCTCGTTCATGACGGCCAATCCTAGCCACCCTCACCGCTCAGGCGCCGCCGGCCCTGGAGCCCAGATGCGCCTACGAAGGCAAGCGCCTGCTCACGCGTACTGACCTCGCCCGTGTATTGAGCCCGCACGAGCGCGGCCAGCAGCTCACCCACCCGCGGCCCCAGCGGGATGCCGAGCTCTCGCGCGAGCTGGTCGCCGCGCAACAGTGGCTTGGGCGCACCCGCTTGATGCCACTCGAGCGCGTCGTCGAGCATCCGTCGAGCCAGATCGACGTGTGCCGCAATCGCCTGCTCGGCTTTGGCGCCGCGCGTGGCAAGCCGGTCGCATACCGACAGCAGCGTGACATCCACCTCCACCGGCTCGCAGGCGTGCAGATAGTCGTAGACAGTGCCGCGCACCAGCGGCTGGGGCTCGTGCACGAGAAAGCCGAGGCGCAGGTGGTGGCGCACCAGCCCCGCGACATGCTCGCGCAGACGCACGCTTGCTCGCAGGCGCCCGAGCACATCCCGGGCGAGCACTGCCCCCTGTACGTCGTGCCCGAGGAACGTCACGCGCCGGTCGAACATGCGCACCGCACGCGTGGCCGGCTTGGCGGCGTCGTGCAGCAAGGCCGCCCAGCGCAGCGCCTGCCCGCGAGTCATCCCGTCGGCAAGAGGCTCCGCCAGCAGCTCCAAAACCGGCGCGCGTTGCTCCTCGCCCAGCGCGGCGATCGGCTCGGAATCGCTCGTGCCCGCGGTCAGCTCGACCGTGCCCTCGAACACCTCCAGCGTGTGGCCGTAGACGTCGCGGTGATGAAAGCGACTCTGCTCCACCCCACGCAACGCTTCGAGCTCCGGCAGCACGATGCGCGTCGCGCCGAGCGCGCTCATCAACTCCAGTCCGCGCAGAGCTTGCGCGGAGGCGACGATCCGCTGCAACTCGAGGAACACGCGCTCGGGCGAAATCTGCTCCAGTCGCGGTGCCTGCGCGCGCGCGGCCAGGATCGCCTCGGGCTCGGGCTCCAGCTCCAGCTCGACCGCGACCCGCACCAGGCGCAGGACTCGTAGCGGGTCGTCCTTGAAGGCTTCCCGGCCCGCCACGCGCAGACGCCCGGCATGCAGGTCGCCTAGCCCGCCGAGCGGGTCGAGCGGCTCCCCGCCGTCCAGGGGCTCGGCGATCGCGTTGACGGTGAAGTCGCGCAAGCGCAGGTCGGCCTCCAGCGAGTCGCCGCGCATCGCCTCCACATCGACCTGCCAAGCGCCTTCGCGCGCGACCACGCGCCAGGCCCCGAACTCTTCTGAGAGCGCAAAGCAAGCCGCGGGAGCGCCGGCGCTCTTGGCGGCCTGCGCGATCGCGCGCGCACCCGCCCCTGGGTCGCCGTCGAGCACGACATCCAGATCTGCCCCAGGCCGGCCAAGCAGGCGGTCGCGCACCGCGCCGCCGACAAGCCAAGCGCGCTGCCCCTCAAGCGCCGAGCGGACGATTTCGAGTGCCTCGGCGCTCATTGACCGTCGTGATGATAGACGCGCTGCACACGCCCGGTCAGCGCGCACGTCACCTCGTAGTTGATCGTGCCCAGCCGCAGCGCCACCTCCTCGGCGGTTATCCGCTGTTCGCCGCGCGCGCCGATCAGCACGGCCTCGCTGCCACGCAAGCCGCGGGCCCGAGCGTCCACGCCAAGATCGACCGTGAGGTTGTCCATGCTGACCGTGCCCACGATCGGCCGCCGCTGTGCGGCGATCAACACGTCGCCGTTGTTCGACAGCGCCCGTCGCCAGCCGTCGCCATAGCCGATCGGGAGCACGCCGAGCAGCGTCTCCTGCTCGGCGACGAAGCGTCGTCCATAGCCGGCGCTCTGGCCGGGAGCGCAGTCCTTGACCTCCGCCAGGTAGGACACCAGCTCGAGGGCCGGGTCGAGCCGGTGTGCGAACGGGTCGCGCCCGAAGGGGTCCATCCCATATACGCCGATGCCACAGCGAACCATGTCAAAGTGGGAGCGCGGCTCGCGCAGAGTGGCGGCGCTGTTGGCCGCGTGCACGACGATGCCCGGATATGAGGCCTTGAGCTGCTCGGCCCAGCCGCTGAACGTCTCGAGCTGGCGCGCGAAGAACGGGTCGTGTTCGTCGTCGGCGGTCGCGAAATGGGTCATCGCCCCGGCCAGCTCGACCTGTTCGGTCTCGGCGGCAAGCGCCGCCACCTGCAGCCCTTGCTCGGGGTCGCGTGTGCCGAGCCGGCCCATGCCGCTGTCGAGCTTGACGTGCACACGACCGCCACCCCCGTCGGCGACGGCGCGCACCATCCCCTCGCTCCACACGACGACATCGGCCTTGGCCACGAGCGCTTCGCCCAGCTCGACCGGGCTGAGGGCACCCATCACGAGCAGTCGGACCTCGCCGAAGCCCGCGCGCCGTAGCTGCGCCGCCTCGTGCGCGCCGGCCACCGCAAGCCAAGTCGCACCTCCGTCGAGCGCCGCACGCGCGCTCTGCGCGGCCCCGTGGCCGTAGCCGTCGGCCTTGACGACCACGCACAGCTCGCAGCCCGACTCCAGCTCCTCGCGCAGCCGGACGCAATTGCGCTCGATTGCCGCCAGGTTGACGCGCGCGATGGCGCGGCGCGCGCTCACCGGCGCCTCGCTGTAGGCAGTGCGGCGATCACGTCGCCGGCAATCACGCCCTCGGCTGCCCCCTGCCTGCGGGCAGCCTCACGGCCTGCCTGAGCATGCAGCTGGACGCCAGCGGCGGCTGCGGCAAACGGTTCCATCCCCTGCGCGAGCAGCGCCGCGATCGTGCCGGTGAGCACGTCGCCGGTGCCGGCTGTGGCGAGCGCCGGACTATTGCCGCGGCTGATCGCGACGCGGCCGGCGGGCTCGACGACAAGCGTGTCGTCGCCCTTGAGCACGACGATCGCGTCGACCTGCTCGGCGGCCTTGCGCGCGTGTGCGAGCCGCTCGCTCTGTATCTGTTCGCTGTCGACGTCCAGCAGTCGCGCCAGCTCGCCGGCGTGCGGCGTGAGCACCGTCGGCGCCTCTCTCACCGCAAGCCCGGCGAGCGACCCGGCATGAGCGTTCAGGCCGTCGGCGTCGAGCACCAGCGCGAGCGACGCTTCACGCGCCAGCTCGCGCGCGAAGCGCATGCTCTGGGGATCGCGGCCGAGCCCCGGGCCAAGCGCCAGACAACCGGCGCGCCCAAGCGAGTCCTTGACCGCGGACAGTCCCTCAGGCGTGAGCGCGCCGTTCGCGTCGGCCAGGCCGCGAGTCATCACCTCCAGCAGCTGCACATCCAGGATCTGCTGCAGCGAAGCGGGCACGCACGCCGTCACGTAGCCAGCTCCGGCGCGTAGCGCCGCGAGCGAGGCCATCGCCGGGGCGCCCATCAGCCCACGCGAGCCACCGACGACGACGACGTGGCCGCTGCTGAACTTGGTCGAGGCAGCCCCCCTGCTCGGCAGCGCGCCGAGAACGTCGTCGCGGATCAGACCGATATCGCTCGTGCCAGGCGCGCCGCGTGGGATGCCGATGTCAATCACGTCGATCTCACCGGCGTGGCCCTTGCCCGGATGGATCCACAGGCCGGGCTTGGCCGCGTGAAATGTGACGGTCTTGGCTGCTTTGATCGCGGAGCCGGCGACGACTCCGCTGCTCGCGTCGACGCCGCTGGGCATGTCCACACTTACGACAAGCCCAGGTGCGGCATCGATTGCCTTGATCGCGTCGGCCACCGCACCGTGGGCGACGCCCGAGAAGCCGGTGCCAAGCAGTGCGTCGACGATCACATGCGCGTGCGCGATCGCCTCGGAGGCGGCGCCATCTGCGAGCGCCAGCGATGGCACCCCAGGCAGGTGCTCGAGGTTGGCGCGCGCGTCGGGTGAGAGCTCCTCGCCGGCCGCCGAACACACGACCGTCACGTCCCTTGCCGCCTCGCGCAGCAGCCTGGCCACCACGAAGCCATCGCCGCCGTTGTTGCCCTTGCCGCACACTACGACCACCGGCCCGTCGGGCGCATGCTCTTCCACGGCCCGAGCCACGCCCTGCCCCGCTCGCTCCATCAAATCGAGCGACGGTATCCCCCGTTGCTCGATCGCCCACCGGTCGACCGCCCGCATCTGCGGGGCGTCGAGCAATGGCTCACACCAGTCGGGAAGCTCCATCATGACGAGCGATACTAGGGGCTGGCTCGGAGATCCACCGGCTTTGAAGGCCTTTCAAAACGACCTGCACGTAAACACCCCCTTTGCCTGGATCAAGGTTTTGGGCGCCGCCCAGCCGCGCGCCTACTCCACAGTGACGGTCTTGGCGAGGTTTCGCGGCTGATCGACGTTCAGGCCGCGCAGCCTTGCTATCCGGTAGGCGAGCATCTGCAACGGGATGACGGCCAGCACCGGTTGCAGCATCCAGTCGATTGCGGGCACCGGGATCGCGACGTCGACCTGGCCGTCCAAGCTGTTGCCCTCGGTCGTCAGGGCGATCACATGGGCGCCGCGCGCTCGCACCTCTTGCATGTTGGAGACGATCTTCTCCAACACCGGCGAGTCGGTCGCCACGCACACCACGGGCGTGGACTCGTCGAGCAGCGCGATCGGGCCGTGCTTCATCTCGCCGGCCGCATAGGCGTCCGTCGCGATGTAGGAGATCTCCTTCAGCTTCAGCGCCCCCTCCAGCGCAACCGGCAGCCCGACGTGGCGACCCAGGTAGAGAAAGAATTCCTTTTGCGCGTGCGCCTCGGCCACCTGCTCGATCTGCTCGTCGACGTTCGCGATCGTCTGGTCGATGCAGTGCGGCAGGCGCTTGATCTCGCCGACCAGCTCCGTCAGCCGCTCGGAGGAGAGCGTGCCTCGCAGCTCGGCCAGGCGCAGGCCGAGCAGGTAGATGACAGCCACCTGGCAGACGAACGTCTTCGTGGCCGCCACGCCGATCTCGAGGCCGGCGCGCGTGAACAGCACGCCGTCGGCGTCGCGCGTGGCCTGCGAGCCCATCACGTTGGTGATCGCAAGCACCGTGGCGCCGGCTTCGCGCGCCTTGCGCATCGCCGCGAGCGTGTCCGCGGTCTCACCGGACTGGGAGATGCCGATCACGAGGTCACCGGGGCCGACGACCGGGTTGCGGTAGCGGTACTCCGAGGCGATATCCATTTCGACGGGCAGCCGCGCCCATTCCTCGATCGCGTAGCGGCCCACCAGGCCGGCGTGGTAGGAGGTTCCGCAGGCGACGACCACCACTCGCTTGATGTCTGCGAGGATCGCCTCGTCCAGGGCGCCCGGCTCGTCCAGATCGACACCGTCGCCACGCGCCACGCGATCGGCGATCGTCTCGGCCACGGCGTCCGCCTGTTCGTGGATCTCCTTGAGCATGAACGTCTCATAGCCGCCCTTCTCGGCGGTCTCCTGATCCCAGTCGACCTGTTCCACCTCGCGCGAGACCTCCTCCCCGGCGAGCGTCAGGATCGTGACGCCGTCGGGTCGCAGGACCGCCAGCTCGCCGTTCTCCAGGTATTGCACCGAGCGCGTCTGAGCCAGGAAGGCCGGCACGGCCGAGGCGATGAACTGCTCGCCCTCACCGCGACCGATGACCAGCGGGCACTCCTTGCGGACGCCCACGAGCGTGTCGGGCTGCTCGACGCTCATCGCCACGAAAGCGAAGTGGCCCTCGAGCTCGGCAAACGCCTTGCGCACGGCAAGCGCAAGGTCGCTTTCGTAGTGGGCCGCCACCAGGTGGGCGATCACCTCGGCGTCGGTCTCGGATGTGAACAGATTGCCTTCGCCCATCAAGCGCTCCTTCAGCGCCATGTAGTTCTCGACGATCCCGTTGACGACGACGTGCAGTCGGTCCTCGGGGTCGTAGTGGGGATGGGCGTTCTCCTCGCTGACACGCCCGTGCGTGGCCCAGCGCGTGTGGCCGATCCCAGTGGTGGCGACACGCTCGGCTACCGCCACGGCGCCGGAGCGCTCGCCGTGGTCGAGCTTTGCCTGCAGCGCGCTCAGATTGCCGACCGAGCGCACCGCTTCGATCCGCCCGCCCGCGATCAGCGAGATGCCTGCGCTGTCATAGCCGCGGTACTCGAGCTTCTGCAACCCGGCGAGCAGCAGCTCGCGGGCCGGGCGCCTACCTACATAGCCAACGATGCCGCACACGGCGACGACGATATCAGCGGCTCTCAGCCCAACTCGTGCTGCACGAGTGCCACCAGTCGCGAGCAGACCGCGTCGGCCTCCTCGTCGCTGGGCGCCTCGACCATCACGCGCACGAGCGGCTCGGTACCGCTAGGACGGACGAGCACGCGCCCGCGACCGGCGAGCGCCTGTTCCTCCTCGGCCACGGCCCGCGCGACGCTCTCGGAGCCCGCGAGCGCGCCTCGGTCGAGCACGCGCACGTTGACGAGCCGTTGCGGCAGCTTGCGCATCGCTTCGCGTTCGCTCAGGTCGCGTCCGGCGAGCGCCTCGAGCGTCAGCAGTGCGCCGGCGATCCCGTCGCCGGTGCTGTTGAAGCCCATCTCAATGATGTGCCCGGACTGCTCTCCCCCAAGCGCCCAACCGCTCCTACGGAGTTGCTCGAGCACGTAGCGGTCGCCGACGTTCGTGCAGGCGACCTCGATGCCGGCCTCGCGCATCGCCGAGTGGAAGCCGTAGTTGGTCATCACCGTCACGACCACACCATCGCCGGCTAGCCGCCCCTGCTCGCGCAGGTGTAGAGCCGCGAGTGCGATCAGCTCGTCGCCGTCGACCACGGCGCCCGTGCGGTCGACCGCGAGCACGCGGTCGCCGTCGCCGTCGAAGGCTAGGCCAAGCGCATGGCCGCCCGCGCGCACCTGCTCGCCTAGAGCAGCGACATGGGTCGAGCCACAGCTCTCGTTGATGTTGCGCCCGTCGGGGCTTGCGGCCACGACGGTTACGTCGGCGCCAAGGCGCCTGAAGATCTCCGGAGCGACCTTGTAAGTGGCGCCGTTGGCGCAGTCGAGCAGCACGTCGAGCCCGTCGAGGCGCAGCTCGGCGAAGCGCGACTCGAGCTCGCGCAGGTAGTCCTCGTGCGTGCCGCGCAGCTCGCGCACATGTCCGATTTTGCGCATGCCCCCCGCGCGCGCACCCCATTGCGGGGCACAAGCGGGGGGCATGCGGTTTTTGGAGGAACCGCCGGCATGCGTATCACCCGATTGCGCACCGCCGGCATCCGCACCACCAGGCTGCCCGTCACCCACATGCGCGCCAGCCGAATTGCCGGCCTGCCGCAATTCCTCTTCGATCGTTTGCTCCTGCTCGTCGCTGAGCTTGAAGCCGTCGGCGGCGAAGAACTTGATGCCGTTGTCTTGGTAGGGGTTGTGCGAGGCGGAGAGCACAGCCGCCAGATCGAAGCCATAGCGCTTGATCAGTAGCGGCGCTGCCGGCGTTGGCAACACGCCTCCGAGCAGCGCTTCTCCCCCGGCCGCGCTGACGCCGGCCGCCAGAGCTGCCTGCAGCATCTCGCCGGACTCGCGCGTATCGCGCACGATCAGCACTCGTGGACGATCTGCTGAGCTACGTGCGGTGACGGCCTTGCCCAGCGCCAACGCCAGCTCGGCGCTGAGCAGCTCACCGGCGACGCCGCGGACCCCGTCGGTCCCGAACAACCTGGCCACGGGAGCGTTCAGCGCTTGGAGAACTGCGGCCGCTTGCGCGCCTTCTTCAGGCCGGCCTTCTTGCGCTCCTTGGCGCGCGAGTCGCGCGTGAGGAAGCCGCGGCGCTTGAGCTCGCCACGCAGGTTCGGGTCGGCCTCGAGCAGCGCGCGCGAGATGCCGTGGCGCAGCGCGCCCGCCTGAGCGGAGATGCCGCCGCCGTGCAACCTTGCCACCACGTCCATGCGCTCCTGGTAGCCGACGGTCTCGAGCGGCTGGCGGATGTTGCGCTGCAACGTGGCGCGCGGGAAGTGCTCGTCGAGCGTGCGTCCGTTGACGAGATACGTGCCGCTGCCGGGCCTGAGGATGACTCGCGCGATCGCGGTCTTGCGCTTGCCGGTGGCCTTGTAGCGCGCTCCGGCGGCCAGGTCGATGGCGGCGCTCGAGATCGGCTGGACAAGTTGCTCGACCTCGCCGTCCTCCTCGGACTTCGGCTCCTCGTCCTCGTCGAGCGCGTAGGGATCGGACGGCTGCTCGGGCGCGAGCGGGTCGACGCCTTCGGGAACGATGTCCACTTCGAGGTGGGCTCCTGGTACCGAAGGCTTTACGCGCGGGGCCGGCTCCTCCTCCTCGACGTCGTCCTCCTCGGCCTCCTCGGCGACGGGCTCCTCGGCCTCAGGCTCCTCGGCGACGGGCTCTGCAGGCGCGGGCTCCTCAGCAGCGGACTCCTCAGCGACGGGCTCCTCAGCGACGGGCTCCTCGGTAGTGGGTTCCTCCGCTGGGGCCTCTTCCGCGACGGGCTCCTCAGCAGGGGACTCCTCGGCTGGGGCCTCCTCGGCGACGGGCTCCTCCGCTGGCAGCTGCTCGACGGCCGGCTCGGCCACCGGGGTCTCCTCGGCTGGAACCTGCGCGGCGGCGTCAGGGGTCTCGGCGGTCTGCTCGGGCTGCTCGTCAGTCTGCTCTGTGGGCTCGTCGGCCATTACGCCTCGATCTCCATCTGTTGCGGTTTCTGGGCGACGTGGGGGTGCTCGGGGCCGGCGTAGACCTTCAGCTTGGTGATCTGCTTGCGGGCCAAGCGATTGCGCGGCAGCATGCCCTTGACCGCCAGGCGGATGATCTCCTCCGGGCGGCGATCGATCATTTCCTCGAAGGTGCGCGAGCGCAGTCCGCCCGGGTAGCCCGAGTGGCGGTAGTAGCGCTTGTCTGTGCGCTTTTTACCGGTGACAGCGATCTTCTCTGCGTTGATGACCACCACGAAGTCTCCGGTGTCGATGTGCGGCGTGTACTCGGGCTTGCGCTTGCCGCGCAGAACATCGGCAATCTGCGTCGCGAGACGGCCCAACGTCTGTCCGTTGGCGTCGACGACGAGCCAGTTGCGCTCGCGATCTGTGGGCTTGGCTACGTAGGTCTTCATGACGTGAAAAAGGCCGCACGCGATCTGTCGCGCGCGGCGAGAGGCATATCCTAGACCAAATCAGCAAAAACAGCGTTCTTTAGCTATATCCAGCATCTTTAGCTATATCCAGCGTCTTTTAGCTGTACTCGCCCGGCGTTACTCCCACTCGATGGTGCCGGGCGGCTTGGAGGTTATGTCCAGGACCACCCGGTTCACCTCGCGCAGCTCGTTGATCATGCGGGAGGCGATCGTCTCCAGCAGGTCGTAAGGGAGGCGCGCCCAGTCGGCGGTCATTGCGTCGTCGGAGGTGACCGCGCGGATCACGACGACGTAGCCGTAGGTGCGCTCGTCGCCCTGTACTCCCACCGTGCGCACGTCCGGCAAGACGCAGAAGGACTGCCACAGCTCGCGGTACAAGCCCGCCTTGCGGATCTCCTCTTGCAGGATGTGGTCGGCCTCGCGCAGCACGTCCAGACGCTCGCGCGTCGCTTCGCCGCCGACGATCCTGATCGCCAAGCCCGGGCCCGGGAACGGCTGGCGCCAAACTAGGCGCTCGGGCAGGCCCAGCTCTGCCCCCACGGCTCGCACCTCGTCCTTGAACAGCGCGCGCAGCGGCTCGACCAGCTCGAACTGCATGTCGTCTGGCAGGCCGCCGACGTTGTGGTGAGACTTGATCGTTGCGGCGCCCGTTCCTCCTCCCGACTCGATCACATCGGAGTAGAGCGTGCCCTGCACCAAATAGCGGGCTGGGCTTGACTGCGAGATCTTGGCCGCCTCCTCCTCGAACACGCGGATGAACTCGGCGCCGATCGCCTTGCGCTTTGCCTCGGGCTCGGTGACGCCTTTGAGCTTCTCCAGGAAACGCTGCTCGGCATCGACCGCCACCAGCGGCACCCCGAACGTGTCGCGGAAGGCGCTGATCACCTGCTCGCCCTCGTCCTTTCGCATCAACCCGTGGTCGACGAACACGCATGTGAGCTGGTCGCCGACGGCGCGGTGCACCAGCAGCGCTGCCACCGACGAGTCGACCCCGCCTGAGAGTCCGCAGATGACGCGCCCGTCCCCCACCTGCTTGCGAATGCGCGCGATCTGGTCTTCGGCGATCGAAGCCGCCGACCAACTGCGCTCACAACCACATATCTCGGTCAGGAAGCGCGTGAGGATCTCCTGGCCGTATGGGGTGTGGACTACCTCCGGGTGGAATTGGATGCCGTAGATGCCACGGGCCGGGTCCTCGACGGCCGCAACCGGCGAGCCCGTGGACGACGCCAGCGCGGTGAAGCCTTGCGGCGGCTCGAAGACGGTGTCGCGGTGAGACATCCAGCACGTTTGTTCCTTGGGCATTCCCGTCAACAGGACACCCGGCGTGGTGACGGTCAGCTCAGAGCGGCCGAACTCGCCCACCTCCGCCTGCTCGACCCGGCCTCCCAGGTCGTGAACCAGCAGCTGCATGCCGTAACAGATGCCGAGCACCGGCACGCCAAGCTCCAGCAGGCCACGCTCCAAGCTCGGCGCTCCCGGCGCATACACAGACGCGGGGCCTCCAGAGAGAATGATCCCGCGCGGTTTGCGCTTTGTCACCTCCTCCAGCGGGACGTGATGGGGCAACAGCTCTGAGAAGACACCACAGTCGCGGATGCGACGCGCGATCAGCTGCGAGTACTGGCCGCCGTAGTCGAGGACGACTACCTCCTCGCGGGCTGCCCCGACCCCATCCGACACCTCCGGGGGCGGCGCTGGGGCCGTGACCGCGGCGTCAGTCATTAACCAGTTCGGCTGCCTTGCCGTTGGAGCCCATACCAACCGACTGGTCGCGCTGCAGCTGCTTGCCCTCGGTTTGCAACGACGGGGCGATCACCACCTCGGCGCGGTTGAACTCCGCCAAGTCCTTGTGACCGCACGTCGCCATCGAGGTGCGCAGGCCGCCGAACAGGTTGAAGGTGCCGTCGTTCTCGCGGGCTGGGCCGACCAAAATCTCCTCGAGCGTGCCGTTGCGAGTCGTCGCCACGCGCGCGCCACGCGGCAAGGTCGGGTGGAACGTGGCCATGCCCCAGTGAAAGCCCCTGCCCGGGGCTTCGTAGGCGCGCGCCAGCGGCGAGCCGATCATGACCGCGTCGGCACCGAGGGCGATCGCCTTGGAGACGTCGCCGCCGTTGCGCATGCCGCCGTCGGCGATCACCTGGCAGTACTCGCCCGTCTCCAGCATGTGCGTGGAGCGCGCGTGAGCCACGTCGGCGATCGCGGTCGCCTGTGGGACGCCGATGCCGAGCACGCCGCGCGTGGTACACGCGGCACCGGGGCCAACGCCCACGAGCACACCAGCCGCGCCTGTTCGCATCAGGTGCAGGCCCGTCTGGTAGGAGGCACAGCCACCGACCACCACCGGCACGTCGAGAGCGGGGATGAACTCCTTGAGGTTGAGCGGCTCGGAGACCGTGGAGACGTGTTCGCCCGATACGACGGTGCCCTGGATGACGAGCACGTCGAGGCCCGCCTCGAGCGCGATCTCGTGGTAGGCGAGAACCTTCTGCGGGGTCAACGAGGCGGCTGCCACGACCTTTTGCTCCTTGATCTCCCGGATGCGCTGGGCGATCAGCTCCGGCTTGACCGGGGTGGCGTAGATCTCCTGCATCTCGCGCGTAGCCACGTCCTTGGGTAGCTTGGCGATCCGCTCGAGCTGCTCGTCCGCGTCCTCATAGCGCGTGAAGATTCCCTCGAGGTTGAGCACCGCCAGACCGCCTAGCCCGCCCACGATCGCGGCCGTCCGCGGCGAGACGACGCCGTCCATCGCCGAGGCCATCATCGGCAGCTCGAACTGGTAGGGACCGAGCTTCCAGGAGATGTCGATGTCGTCGGGGTCGCGCGTACGCCTGGACGGGACAATCGCGATGTCATCGAAGCCGTATGCACGGCGACCTGACTTGCCGCGGCCAATCTCTACTTCCATCTGAGAATCCTTGCAGTCGTGGCGGACGAGCATAGCAACGGGCTTGACGCCCGCGCCGAGGTGTGCCTTGGGTATTCTCGGTCAGATGAGCGACGACGATCCCGCCGGCTATGACCCCCAGGTAATCGAGGCTCGTCGCCAGGGCGCTTGGCAGGAGCAGCACGCCTTTCGCACGCCCCCGATCGCCGAGGATCGCGCCCGCAAGTACATCAAGCCCTCGGCTCCGTTCACCTCGGGAAACATCCACATCGGGCACGTGCGCAGCTATTCGATCGGGGATGCTTACGCGCGCTTTTGCCGGGGGCGCGGCGAGGACGTGCTGTTCGCCTTCGGCTTTGACTCCTTCGGGCTGCCCGCCGAGCTTGGCGCGATCGCCGGCAAAGAGCCGCCCAGCGCCTGGGTCGATCGCTGTGCCAAGCACATGATTCTGCAACTGCGAAGGCTCGGCTTTTCCTTCGACTGGGAGCGCGCTTTCATGAGCTCCGAGGCGATCATGTACCGCTGGTCGCAGTGGTTGTTCCTGACCCTCTTGGAGGCCGGGTTGGTCTATCGCGGGACAGGGAGCGTCGACTGGTGCGACACCTGCCAGACGGTGCTCGCCACGATCCAGGTCGAGGATGGGTTGTGCTGGCGATGCCACCATCCCGTGCGCTTGATCCAGCGGCCGCAGTGGTACCTGCGCATCAGCGAGTACGTGCCGGAGAACGATCGTCGCCTTGCCGAGCTCGCGGCCAGTGGCATATGGGATGAGAACGCGCTTGCCTCGCAGCGCTTCGTGCTGGGACGCGTCGATGGGGTCGAGCTCGACCTGATCGGCGAGGACGGCGAGCCGCTGACAGTCTTCACATCGCACACCGACGCGCTCGATCTGGCGCGCTTCGTAAGCGTCTCACCGAGACACCCTCAGGTCGATGAGTGGGCGCGCGACGAGGGGTTGGCTCAGCGGCTGGACGAGCTGCGAGCGGTTGGGTTGGAGCGAAGTGCGCGCGAGGCGCAAACGATGCCGTTTGTCGATACCGGGCGCCTGCTCGCCTCCCCCACCGGTGGTGAGCCGTTGCCGGTGATCGTTACGCCTACCGTGGACGGGCGCTTCGGGCCTACCGCCGTGTTTGGCGTGCCCGAGCGCGACCGCACCGACGCGCTGATCGCCGAGCGGCTCTTTGGCCAGACCGAGGATGTCCCCGCGCGCGCGGGGGGCACAGCCTCTGGAGACACACCCACAACCCCGCCTCACACGCCCGTGCCAGGGGCACGCGAGGCCGTTCGCTACCGCGCCAACGACTTCACCATCTCCAGGCAGCGCTCGTGGGGCACGCCGATCCCGATCGTCTACTGCGACGGCTGCGGGACGGTGCCGCTGCCCAAGGAGGCGTTGCCCGTGATCCTGCCGCTCGACCTGACGCCGACCGGCACCGGCAATCCGCTTGCCGAGCGCGAGGACTTCGTGCGGACCACCTGCCCCAAGTGCGGCGGTCCCGCCACGCGCGAGACCGACACGCTCGACTGCCACTTCGACGCGCTGTGGCTTTGGGTGCCCGTCTGCGTGCCTCCCAGCGAGCGTGAGCAGAGCCTGGAGCACATCCTGGCGCTCGAGGACCTGCGCGCCTGGCTGCCCTGCGAGCGCGTCGTCGCCGGATCGGACAGCGGCAACTTCGTGTTCGACCAGCGCACCGTGACCAAGGCACTGCGCGACATCGGGCCGCTCGAGTTTCTCTCAGACGGCGAGCCGTTCGCCGGCTGCCTGTTTCACGAGATGGTGATCAGGGATGGGCGCAAGATGAGCAAGCACCTCGGCAACGTGGTCGATCCCGACGAGCTGGTGGCGCAGTACGGGGCCGATACCGTGCGGCTGGCGGTGCTGTTCGCGGCGCGCGCGCAGCGCTCGTTGAACTGGAGCGACGGCGACGTCAAGCGCTGTCACCGCTTCTTGCGCCAGCTCTGGGACTACTCGCATGCGCGCTTCACACTCGATCCCGCTGAGCTGAGTCAGGGCGCCACGAACGGCGCATCGACCGACGGCGAGCAGAACGCCGCGATGGGACCCGACAAGACCGAGCACCTGCGCAAACGCCTCGAGCAGTGGTGCGAGACCGCCGTGGAGAAGATCACCGAGGATGCGCGCGAGCTCGAGATGCACAGCGCTGTTCGCAACGTGATGCGACTGTTCGACCGCATCCGCGACTACGAGAAGCGTGTGATCGCCAAGCGCGGCTCGCTGTGCGCCGAGGACCATGAGGCGCTGATCGAGGCACTGCGGATGCTTGCCCGCGTGCTGATGCCGTTCGCTCCGCACATCGCCGAGCAGCTGCTGATCGACTCGACACCCGCCGGCAGTGAGATCGACGCATCGTGGCCTCAGGGGGAGCTTGTGCCACGATGACTTGGACAAACCGAAGTCAACCAACCCAACGAAGAAGGGGTGAGACCCAATGAGCACCGCAATGGGGCACGCAGACCTGAACGAGACGACGCGCTCGTGCGTGACCGAACTGGTGTGCCAGAGGTGTGACGTCAAACGCCCGATAACCGACACGGAGGCCTTTTGCCCCACGTGCGGGAAGTGCTTTGACGTCGCTTACGACTACGAGCTCGCCAAGAGCCGTCTGAGCGAGCTGCCGATGGACGAGCGCCCCCGCAACATCTGGCGGCTGTCTGAGCTGCTGCCGATCCGCTCGGCGCATGCCCAGGCCGAAGTTGGCCAGATATCGGGCATGACGCCGCTGATCGGAGCGAACAGGCTTGGCGAGCGGTTGGGACTGCGGAAACTGTATTTGAAGGACGACAGCACCCAGCGGCCGAGCCTGTCCTACAAGGACAGGGTCGTCTCGAGCGCGATCGCCCGTGCGCTCGAGCTCGGCAAGACCGAGATCGGCTGTGTCTCCACCGGCAACGTCGGCACGGCCGTGGCTTCGCTTGCCGCCAAGGCTGGGCTCACTCCCTATGTCTTCTATCCCAACCGCCTGGAGGAGACCAAGGCGCGCGTCTGCCGTGCGCTTGGCGCGCGGGTTTGCCAGGTTGCCGGCAACTACGACGAAGCCAACCGCGAGTGCCGCAAGGTAGCCGCCGCCAGCGGGCTCGAGTTCGCGAACATCACCTTGCGGCCCTTCTACGCCGAGGGTGCCAAGACGACGGTCTTCGAGATCGTCGAGCAACTCGGCTGGAGGGCTCCGGATCACATCGTCTCCGCCACCGCGGGCGGGACGCTTTCCTCACGGTTGCACAAGGGACTGGTCGAGCTTCAGACAGTCGGGCTGGCGCAGACGAGCGCGACGAAGATGCACATCGCCCAGCCGGATGGGTGCTCGCCGATCGCCGACGCGATCGTCTCCGGCGAGCCTGAGATCCAGCCACGCAAGCCGACGACGATCGCGCATTCCCTGGCGATCGGATCTCCCGGGGATGGCTACCTGGTGATCGATGCCGTTCTATCGCGCAAAGGCAGCGCGGGGACGGCCAGCGACGACGAAATATTCGCCGGGATCGATCTGCTCGCCGAAACCGAGGGGATCCTGACCGAGCCGGCCGGCGGCACGACGATCGCGGTGCTGAAGAAGCTTGCCGAGTCGGGCGAGCTCGACCCCGATGCCACCGTCGTTGCGATCATCACCGGCAACGGGCTGAAGACGCTCGACGAGCATCCTCCCAAGTCCTGGCCTTCGATGGTGGAGTGCGAGGTCGATTCGATGCTTGCGGTGCTCAGCGACTTCCAGGAGGAGCACCCTAAAGGGCACAAGCAGGCCGGCTCCGCCGGTCAACCGCTGCCGGCCTAGGCGGCAGCGGCCGCGTCGACGATTATCCGCGCTTGCTCTCTTGCGACTCGCCCGGCCGGGATCGACTCGTCGCCGACTCGCAGTCGACTGAGCGCGTCGTGCTTTTCCTTACCGGTGATTAGCCACAACAGCGCTCTCGCGCGGTTGAGCACTGGATAGGTGACGGTCATGCGCGGCAGGCCCATGTATAGGCCAGTGAGCGCGACATCGCGATCGAGCACGTCCAATACCGGGTCGCCCGGCACGAGCGAAGCCGTGTGCCCGTCGGCGCCGATGCCCAGGTGGATCAGGTCGAAGCGCTCGGGCAGCGCGCTTGCGTAGCGCGCCGCTGCCTCCTCCAGGTCCTCGGCCGTAACCGGCATCGGATGCAGTTGGCTGAAAGCGGCCTCCGGCAAGTTGTCCCACAGAAGCGTGAGGTTGCGGTTGGGATCGCCGTCGGGCGCGATGCGCTCGTCGACTTGGTAAATCGCCGATTGGTCCCAGGGGAAGTCTTTGCGGCGTGCCAGCTCGGCGAACATCTGGCCCGGGGTGTGGCCGCCGCTGACGGCCAGCGTGAACATGCGACGGGCCGCGATTGCGGCAGTGGCGTACTCGACGACGATATCGGCGGCGCGCAGGGCCACCGAGGTGTCGTCGGAGAGGACCTCGATCGGGATCTGCTCGACGCTCATGATTTGCGCAACGAACGGTAGCGGCGAATCAACGCGTTGGTCGAGCTGTCGTGCTCGAGCGTTGGCTCCTGCTCTGTTTCGAGCTCGGGGATGATGCGCTTGGCCAGCGCCTTGCCCAGCTCGACACCCCACTGGTCGAAGGAGTCGATGCCCCAGATCGTGCCCTGCGTGAAGACGCTGTGCTCGTATAGGGCAATCAGCGCTCCGAGCGTGTGTGGGGTGAGTTGCTCGGCCAGTAGGACGTTGGTCGGGCGGTTGCCTTGCATGACGCGATGAGGGACGATCGCCTCCGCTACCCCTTCGGCGCGCAGCTGTTCCTCGGTCTTGCCGAACGCCAGCGCCTCGGCTTGAGCAAAGACGTTCGACATGAGCAAGTTCTGGTGGTTGCGCAGCGGGTTCAGCGAATGCGCGAAGCCGATCAGATCGACTGGGATCAGCCTCGTGCCTTGGTGGATCAGCTGATAGAAGGAGTGCTGTCCGTTTGTGCCCGGCTCACCCCAGTAGATCGCGCCGGTGTCGTAGTCGACAGGGACGCCTGCGAGCGTCACATGCTTGCCGTTTGACTCCATCGCCAGCTGTTGCAGGTAGGCCGGGAAGCGCCCCAGGTACTGGCTGTAGGGCATGACTCCCACCGTCTGCGCGCCGAAGAAGTTGGAATACCAGACGGACAGTAGACCCATCAGCACCGGCAGGTTGCGCTCGAATGGGGTGGCGCGGAAATGCTCGTCCATCGCGTGGAAGCCGGCGAGCAGCTCGTGAAAGCCACCCGGCCCGATCGCCAACATCGTCGATAGGCCGATCGCCGAGTCCATCGAGTAGCGGCCCCCCACCCAGTCCCAGAAGCCGAACATGTTCTCCGTGTCGATCCCGAACTCGGCCACCGCAGCCGCGTTCGTGGAGACGGCGACGAAGTGCTTGGCGATCGCCGCCTCATCGCCCAAGGCCGCCAGCGACCACTCGCGCGCCGAGCGGGCGTTGGTCATCGTCTCCAAGGTCGTGAACGTCTTCGAGGAGACGATGAACAAAGTCTGCTCCGGGTCGAGGTCGCGCGTGGCCTCGACGAAGTCGGTGGAGTCGACGTTCGAGACGAAGCGGAAAGTCAACTCGCGCGCGCTGTAGTGGCGCAGCGCCTCGTAGGCCATGACCGGGCCGAGGTCCGAGCCGCCGATGCCGATGTTGACGACGTTCACGATCGACTTGCCGGTATGGCCCCTCCACTCTCCCGAGCGGACCCGCTCGCAAAAAGCTGCCATCCGGTCCAGCACCGCGTGCACCTCCCGCACGACGTCGACCCCGTCGACTAGCAGCGAGGCGCTCCTTGGCATGCGCAGAGCCACGTGCAGGACGGAGCGATCCTCGGAGACGTTGATGCGCTCGCCGGCGAACATCGCGGCCGTGCGCTCGCCAAGACCGGACTGCTTGGCCAGCTCGACAAGCAAGCGGATCGTCTCGTCGGTTACGCGGTTCTTGGAGTAGTCCAGGTAGAAGCCCGGGCCCTCGGCCGTGAGGCGCTCGCCGCGCGCGGGGTCGGCGGCGAACAGCTCGCGCAGCGAGGTGCCGGCGATCTCGTGTTGGTGCGCGGCCAGCTCCCCCCAGGCGGGGCGCTCGGTCAAGGGGACGGTTGGATTTTGGGTCGTGCTCATGTCGTTGCGACGCCGCGTAAGAGTCGCATGTTGCGAGCAATGACAGCGACAGCGCGACGAACTCTAGTCCCCATGCCCTCGGAGGCGGATGGCTATTACGGTTGCGCGTTGGCATCGCTAGCCTTTCTTCTTCGAGCCAGGGATAGCCTCTCTTAGACGAATATTAGTCTGGGTTGTTCCTGAACCTTGCGCAAGCTTCAGAGTCGCTTTGATCTGACTTTTTTTCTGGTTCCCAAGCAGGGTCCGACCAACCTTGTTCAGGCGCACGTCGATGCTGGCGGTCTTGCCAGCCTCGATCGAGAACGCCTCAGAGCCGATGCCGACTGAACGAACCCTCTTCTTGCCATGCTTGCCTCCGAGCGTCTCTCGCACTGACAAGCCCAGTGTGCCGTGGCAGTTGCTGGCGCCCTCACAGGTGAGCTTTACGATTGCGAATGTGCGGTCTTGAATGGGAATCTTCGTGGCGTCGAGCTTTGCCTTGCCCGATTCGGGCTCTTCGAGGGACTGTTCTTCTTGAGAGGCTTGCACCGTGAGCGTCTGTGCGGGTGAGCTCGATGCGGCGAAGTCCGGGTCCCCGGAGTAGCTGGCGGTGATGCCGTGCGTGCCCTGAGTCGGGTAGCTCAGCAGGCACATCGCGGTCAATGAGGTGGAGAGGAAGCTTTGTTGAAGCGGCTGAGTCGAACAAGAGCCGATCGGTATGCCGTCATCGGCGAACTGCACAGTCCCTTCCGGTTGGACGACACCGGGGTCGGCCGGCGATAGGGTTGCTACGAGGCCCACGTTCTGATTAACCGGACTCGTCGCGGGGGATACTTGCAAGCTCGTCGTGGTTGGCCCTAGACCGATCGCCAAATCGTCTGTTGTGATCGAGCTATTGATGTTGACGCCCAGTCCTGGCAAGAAGTCAGCCGAGAGATCCACTGGAGATTCAGAAGCCGTGAAAGACGTACTACATGTCGCGGCGTAGCTTGAGCCTACGGCTACCAGCGGTGGTGCCTCGCAGCCCTTGATAAGGCGACCACCATCACGGAATTCGATTTTCCCCGATGCTGTTTCGGCGCTCGCGTGAACAGTGGCGGTGAAGGTCACGTTCTGGTTTGTGACCGGGTGCGCAGGTGAAGCTTCAAGGGTGGTAGTGGATGTCGGTCCTGGAATCACTCTCCCCGTCACCGTCTGTGTGGCGCCGTTTCGTTCGTAGTGGATCTGAAGGGTCTGTTCGATCGTGCAGCCTTTCGGGAACTCGACTGGGATTTCCTGGCCTTCGCTAGCGTTATCGAAGCTGCCCGTGATGGAGCCTGTGCTTGTCAGGAACGTGTAACTCCTATCAGACCACAGTGGCTTGCAGGAGTCCGCCGCCACAACGGCGAGTTCGGCGCCGTCGAGGTCTACAGGCCCTTTCGAGGCGAGCTGTGAGTAAGAGCGTCCAGCTGTCGTCCCGAACGTTTCGGTAACCGCGAACGTGAGCGTGCTCTTGGGGTCGAGTGTCGCACTCTGTACTTCTAGTCGTTCGGTCTGTTTTTCGCCGGGCTCGACAACTATTTCGGCAGCATTGGTGGTAAGCGGTCCGATCGCACCAGTGCCGACGACGAAGACATGGTTGAAGTTGACTGGTTCGTGGTCTGAGGCGTTCAATTCGGCCCCGAAAAGTTCGACCACGCCGTTGAGTATTCCACCCCTGTTGGAATCTGCCCCTTCAAAGCTCAACGGACCTACCTCGTCTTCATTCACGAGCACAAGCCCGCCCCCATCGCTGAGGCTGATGTTGAGCGGCTGGCCGGCCCCGGATACTTCTTCCAGAAGTACGAACTGGTTGCCGTCGATCGCTTCATCGCTGCTCTGCCCGGCTATGTTCCAAGTCTGTCGGGCTCCAAGCGTGACCGGCATCGCCATGATCGAGCCTATCTGTTCCGTCGTGTTCGTCGCGGGCGCGACATTGAGCCCGCCGCTGCCAAGCGTTATTGGCTCGCCCGCGATCACATAGGTCTGACTGTCCTCGACCCGCATCGATTCGACGTCCATACCGCTCACGTTGTTTTCGCTTTCATAGCATGTGTCGACCGGCGGTGACGCCGTGCAATTCGCACTCGTAAGTTGTGGGAATTCCAGCGCCACCGGTTCAAATGTAGAGGGCGCCAAACCCCCTTCCCAATTCCCAAAGTTGGCCCAGCCCCGAGATGCCTTGGCGGCTTCACCTGACCATTTGAACGTCGTAGAAGCCAAAGCTGCGGGGACGCTGACGAGCAGCGTCACACTCACGAGAAATCCAAACAAGAGCACGTGATATCGACTCCAGCAACCGCGTGCACCGCCATCTTCCCGTCGCAAATCGCTACAAGACGCGCCCATCGACTGACTCTCCCCCCATTAGGCATCTCGCCGACGGCGAGCGACCGTCCACAGACTAGTAGACTGATTCCATACCACGCAATTAGTGTTTCTCACTCAGCCGGTCTGTGGCTATATGCGTTCGGCAGCCGCGAGCACCTGTGGTCCGAGCTTTGTCCTCATCGCGACGAGGGACATGCGCTTGGCGGGTACGGTCACGCTTATCGCCATCGGCTGCGAGCGCTCTGCGTGGGTGATCGCGGCAGCGATCGAGCGCACATTCGGCGCCTGCTCTTCGTCGCAGACGGCGAGACTGACAGCGTGGACCGCAAGAAGATTGTCCACCAAGACCACCTTGTCAGTGATCGTGTTCGGGCCCTGGGCCGTGAGCTTGAGCCGGGCGATCGTCTTACGCTGGTCTGCCGCGCTGAGGCTCGCCAACAGTGCCTTGCCAATCGCGGTGCAATACACCGGAACAGATGCACCTATATCCAGCCCGAGGTCGGCTTCGTGCTGTCCTCTCCCGTGCGCGAACAGGCGGTACGTGTAGAGTACGCGCGTGCCGTCCAGTACACCCATGCTGACCGTGTGACCGGTTGCTTCACGTAGGTCTTCGAGGATCGTGCGAGCGGTCGGAGTCTCCATCCGTAGCGTGTTTATGAACGCGATCCCGGGATCGCAGACACGACGGGCGAGGCGGTAGCGACGACTCTTATCCTGCTCGAGATATCCCAGCTCCACGAGCGTCATCGCGTAACGGTGGGTGGTGGAACGGCTCACTTTGATCATGTCGGCGAGCTCGCTGACACGCCACACCGGCCTCGCGACGGTAAAGCATCCGATTATCGCCAGGCCAAATTCAAGCGAGCGAGAATATTTCGGCTCCGCCGACGGCCTGATGTCAGGCGAGGGATCAGCCACGCTCATACGGATGTCACAGAGCCGCCGCCGACGGCTACCGACGAGACGTGCCTTTGGTAGAACGAAAGCATCTGGCGAACAACGATGCCTAGTCAGACAGTGCAAAACTAGAGCAGAGTCGAATGTTCTAACTTTGACTATGGGAACCGGTCGGCGACGGCTATCTCCTCGTGAAGCGTTTTGCGAAGTGTCTGGCGCGTAGTACGAGCATCGCTGGCGCTGCGCCGTCTCCAAGCACGGCAAGCACCGCCTCGGCCACCAGCTTTACGCGAGGATCGTTCCCCTGGGCGCTGGCGAGATAGAAGCTGACCATCGCGGCGAGCATCATCGTGTGGTGCTCGCCATCGGGAAGCGCCTGCGCGTGCTCCGTCGCCCGTACGGCAAGTGTTTTTAGCCGGCTGGCCGCGTCCTCGTTGGATGCGTAGAGAGCAGTAAGACAGTGCTGGTCTGTGATCGCGTCTTCTGGCTCGTCGATGAGGCTGTCGAGGAGGGTGTGTAGCGAACCGATCCAAGGGAAATATGCGCCGTCCAGGGCCGCGACGTGCGTCGTGTGAAGGGTTGGCCGCGCGGCTGCTGAGATCAACGCGAACACGGAGAGTGACGAGCCCGCCGCGGCGCCTGTCTCCCACCATCTCAGGCCGCTATCTGGAAGCGTTTCCTTGCGTGCCCAGCATGCGAATGCGCGATAGGAGTTGCCTGGTGTCTCGTGGTTGAGACACTGATATGTAACGATGCGGTTCGCCGCTTGCTGTATTTGGAGCGCCACAGTAGGAAACGACGGCAGGAAACTCACAGCTGAGCGGCATCGGTCGACAAGCCGATTGAGGTAGCCGCCGTCCTCTCGTCGATTCTGATATTCGTAATAGTCTAGGTGCGGTGCGCCAGGTTCGAGCGCGACAAGTAGGGCTTGATGGAGCCGATGTATTCCCGCACGATCACTATCCGGCTGCTCTGAAAGCGCGTCGGCATAGTCGTAGACAGCTTGAAATGCGATGACCGCACGCGCGACATGGGCCCTGTGCTGAGGTGGCGTGATCGCTGCATAGGCCGCTGCTCCCTCGAGGTTGCCGCGCTCCTCGCTCAAGGCTTTGAGCGCGAGTATGCGTAGCAGTGGATCTGGGATTTTTCGAGCAGTCAGCTCCAAGCCGCGTATCTCACGGCAGGCAGAGGGAAATACATCTATCCAGTAGCGTGCCGCAGCGGAAACGAACATCTTGTTGGTGGCGGCTCGATTTGAAGCGAACATGCGTACCGGTACAGCATCGCGTGAGCAGCCCTCTCAGGGGATTCATTCTTGGAGGGCGACGCGTGAGGAGACACGGGCGGCGAGAAAGCCAGGAAGCGCGATCACGATCAGCCCAATCCCCGCTACGAGCCCAATGTCGAGCAGTACTCGCGGTGCTCCCAGCGAGAAGGGGGCCGAGAAGCCTGTAGTAAGCGTGAGCCATCGGCTCGCCAGAACGTGTCCGTATACCCCTAGAACGGCGCCTATCATGCAGCCGAAACCCAGCACGATCATGCTCTCCAAAAGTAGTGCACGCCATAGCTGATAGCGGTCGTAGCCTTGGATCTTCAGGGACGCAAGCAGTGCGCGGCGTTGCCAGATCGTGGCGCTCAGGGCCGATGCGACCGCGAGTGCTGCCGCGATCAGCAGCAGGGTAGATATCTCCCCGAGGGACTGTAGGGCTTCACGCGAATTGGCCGCGTATCGCGCTTCGCGTGTTTGACGCGTTTGCGCCGCAAGGCCCGGGTAGTCGGCCAGGACGCTATCGACCGCCTGCTTGCCCGCGGCTGAACTTACCCCGGGCTTGAAATTGACCTCGAGCGCCGAGGGTTCGGATGTTTGCCAGTAGCGACGGTAGTCGGATGTACTGATGATTAGCGCGCCGGGAGGCCAACCGACGTTGGTGGTAATCGCAGCCACTCTGAACGATCTCGTTCCTGACGGTGTCGGCAGGACGAAGCCGTTTCCGACTCGCAAATGGTGTTCGGTGGCAAAGCTGGTGGAGATGGCCGCCCAACCACTACCGCGTAGGAGCTCATCGCCTCGGGCTAGCTGGCCGTGGAGGAGCTGGCTGGCAGGGATGATCGTGCCATCGCCTGATGGACGGGCGATCACCCACATACGGCGTGTGCCCACATCCATCAGCTCTCCCTGGTAGGTGCGTACCGATCTGATTCCTGAAGTCTCTGCGAGCTTTGCTTGCAAGCCGGGTGCTTGGAAGCTGTTGGTGGTCAGGTCATTGCCGCCGGTGGTAATCCAGACTTCTGCTGTGCCGAGATATTCGCGGAAGTTGGTGTCAAGACCGGTGAGCAGATCGTGTCTTGCGCCACCTATAGCGACGCTGCCGTAGATCGCGAGTGCGCCGACACCGGCAAGCGCGACCAGCGGCATACTTGTAGTGCGTAGTTCTCTGACGGCGAGAACAAGCGCGCTGCTGTGTATGTGTTCGCTGGCTCCGCGAAGGACTTGTGCGGCGCCTGCGAACGCGACAGGGATCAGACAAAGTGTTGCGAGCGCGAGCGCGGCGCCACCGATCAGCGTGAGGCTGGGATCGATCAGAACCAGAACGCTCGCAAGCGCAATCAGAAGTAGTCCGACTATCCCGAACACGACTGTGGTTCGTCGACCGATGCCCTCGCCGGCCCCTCCGGCCTGCCGTAGGACGGCATCGCGCGCGCGCCCTGGCCGTAGATCGGATATCGGCACCAACGATGCGAGCAGTGTCGCAAGCACTCCGCAAACGAAGGCCAGCAGGACGAGCGACACTGCAACGACTTGATGGTCTCCTACTGGAAACGCGAATGCCAGATAGACGGGGACCCGATGAAACAACGTGTGTGACAGCACATAGCCGAGAGCGATACCCGCGATCGATGCCACAACGCCGAGCACCAGAGCTTCGAATCCGGTTATCAGCAATGCTTGGCGCCAGTCATACCCCTGCATGCGCAGATCGGCGATGTAGCGGCGGCGCTCGGGCACTGTCAACAACATCGCGTTGAACGTCAACAGAAAACCGACCATCGCACCAATCAAGGCAAACATCGTCGTGGCCTGATTGTTGGGCTGTGCGATCGCGCGAAGCAAGCGCAATTCGTTATCTGCAGGCACGACATCCAGACGCCCCGCCGCCAAGGTGCGCAACTCACGAGCTACCTCTTGGTCCGCTCCCGGTTGCGGCTCGACGAAGACTTGCGTGACTCGACCGGGCCTACCCGCCAACCGCTGTGCATAGCCGAGCAACGCCAAGGCCAGCGGACTTTCGGCAGCCGAACCAATCGCTTCCGCGCCAACGACCGCGCGTACCTTCACGAGATGAGCATGCCCGCCGGCCAACAGCTCAGCCGTGTGTTCGGGCCGAACGCCAATCGCATGAGCGACGCCCGAGGGCAGCCCTATGCCCTCTCCTATCAGAGACGGTCCCGCGCTCACATTCTGAGTGAGCGCCCCGCCGAGGGTCACAAACGTTGGAGTTACACCGATCAGGCGCACCGACACCCGGCCTTTGGGGCCGATGACGGTAGCGCTCTCTTGCAACACCGGAGCCATTGCTTGAACCCCCGGCAAGAGTCGCACGCGGTTGGCTATATGTTCGTCAAACCCATCGTTCGACCTTGCGGCCAGCTCGAGCCGCGCCGCGCCGATGACTCCATGCACGGTCTGTTCGGTGGAACCAAGTAGGCTCGCGTTCGCCAACAGCACACCCAACACGAGCGCTACCCCGACCGCGATCCCGCTGCCGGCCAACAGCTCCTGCACGGTATGCGCGCGCAATCGGCGCAAATACAGGTGAAACAAGACGCTTACGCGGATATCGAAGATCGCCGGTCGCATTCTTTTGCTCACAGCGAAGCCGCTGCCAACTCGCTATCCAGACCATCGCTGAGACGGCCATCGCGCAACGTGTAAACACGATCGACAAACGCAGCCGCCTCGGCGTCGTGTGTCACCAGCAACCCTGGGATACGCTGGGCGTGACAGACATCACGAAGCAAGGCGAGCGTTTCGCGTGTGCGCTTTGAATCCAGATTGCCCGTGGGCTCATCCGCCAACAGCAGCGCGGGGCCGTTGGCGAGCGCACGAGCTATCGCTACTCGCTGGCGCTCCCCCATCGAAAGCTCATCAGGCATGTGTTCGGCTCGGTCGCCCAGACCAACACGCTCGAGCCACGGCCGTGCTCGCTCCCGTGCGATCCGCAAGCTCAGGCCTTCCCCGATCAACTTGGTCGTCGCATTGTCAAGCGCAGTTGCTCCATTGGCCAGATGAAACGACTGGAAGATGAAACCAACGTCCTTGAGGCGGTAGCGCGCACCATCCCGTTCTGAGAGCCGGCCTATGTCCTTACTGCCGAAGCAAACGGTCCCGCTGTCAGGAACTAGTAGACCTACCGCCAGCATCAGCAACGTCGTCTTGCCCGAACCGCTAGGACCATAGAGAGCCACGAACTCTCCCGAGGCGATCGTCATGGATACGCCGTCTACGGCACGAACAGGCTCTTGTCCAGTCCGATAGTGCTTTACGACCTCGCGCAGCTCTAGCGCGCTCACGGCTCAGGATGAGGAGCCGGCGCGCCGCCGGGAAAATGAACGACCGTGCTCCGCTCATCGGTCGAGCACAGCTCGCCGTCGCCAACCGACATGACGACCTCAGCACCGTGCAACGGCGCCATCTCTTCAGAGGCGATCACAAGCGTCGTCCCCGACGCTCTCGTGATCTCGCGAAGCAGCCCGTACAGAGCGTCACGCTCAGAGAGACTCGGCACCGACGCCGGCTCGTCCACCAACAACAGACGCGGCTCGCGCACCAAGGCCCGGGCGAGCATCACCCGCATCCTTTCAGTCAAAGACAGCGACCCCGTCAGATCGTCCGCATGGCCGGCCATCCCCACACGATCCAGTACACGCCGTGCCCTGCGCCTGGCCTCAGGCATCGACGACATGCTGCTCCCCAACGACAACGCGACATGCTCAACGACCGTCTCCCGCGCTACGGGATGCCAGTCGCCCACGCTCATCAACGCGATCTCGCCACGCAACAGTCGTTCGCGCTGAAGAAGAGACATCCCAGCCATATCGCGACCGTCGAAACGAACCCGTCCACCGTCCGGCGGCTCGACCCCAGCCATCAACCGCAGCAACGTCGACTTGCCCGCACGTCTGGCACCCCACACGCCCGTGAATACACCCTCGTCGATCTCAAAGCAGGCGCCAGCGAGGACCACGATCTCGCGCGAACCATCAGGATATCGCTTGCCCACATTCTCAAAAGACAACAGCGGTGTCACTGAGATCGCCACCTAGTCCCGTCGCGCGAGGTATTCCTCGACCCGTCGCCGTGTGCGCCTAGCCCATTCCACTTCGAAGCGCAACTGCGCGTCCACCGCATCACGCGTGCAATCGACGAGCAACCCCTTCCACGACGGAACACTCGTCGCCGGAGGAGCCAACTTCAACAGTCCCAGGCACTCCTGCTCATAGCCTCGCAGCGCAAGCAGCAACGAACGGGCATCCTGCTCGCGCGCAACCGCCACCTTCGCGCGAATGCCGACCCGCATCGGCTCCTTGGGGATGAGAGTCTCTATCCATTCGCTCACTGCCTGGGCCGTTAAATCGGTCGGGTAGTACACCAAACGCGCGCGCTTTCGACCTGGCTCCCGCTCCTCACTCAGCGAAAGCAGCCCATCTTCTTCCAAGCCTTCCAGCAGCCGGTAGATGTCCTTGAGCACGATCTGCCAGGTCTCGCCAAGCTTGTCGGCCAGTCGATTCGCCAGCTCATACCCATGACCCGGACGCTCCAACACCAAAGCAAGCAGGCCGCCACGCAGCGACGTCGAGGACCCACGCATCCACCCGTCGTTCTCTAACGCCTCACTGTTCTTAGACCCAGCCACGACCATCTACCCCAACAATCGCGAATATCGGGCTACCCAGCCGATTAGGGATCCCTGCTTCCGCATTTTCCAATGGATTGATCTATCCGGTTCACGGACAACACAAACCGTAGCCGATCCCATCCCTCAATGCACGCCCGCCCGGCCAGGCTCACATCGCTTTAGGCCCCGCCAATGCGACCGCGACGGCCAGACGGCTGTGACGCTTGCGTCGAACGCGCCCGTCAGTAGGCGGGACCGACCGTGCTGGCGGGCACCCGAACCACGAGGTATCCCGGCAGCGCAATGATCATGGCTACAAGCGTGCTGACAAGCAGGAAGCTCGACAGCGCGATGACTGCTTCGACGCCAAGGGAGACGGGAAGGCCTGTGACGCTCGCGAGCGCATGGCTTATCAGTAGCTGTCCGTAGAGCCCGAATAGCGCGCCGACGAGACAGCCGGCGACAAGCATGACGACGGTCTCGCACAACAGCCACCGCCAGAGGACGCCGCGGCGGTACCCGTCGACCTTCATGAACGCGATCAGATCGCGTCTCTGCCAGATCATCGAGCCCATCGCACCGGCGATGGCGAGGGCACCGGCAATGAGCACAAGCAGCTTGATCTGCGTGAACCGAGCAAGCCCCTGGTCGATCAGCTCGAAATGACGACGCCGGCGTTCGGCAAGCGTTTCGACCACAAGCCCGGTGGACGATCCAATGGCTCGCGCGAGCTCACGCTTGACGGCGGCGGGAGCAACGCCGGGCTTGACCTGGATCTCATAGGCACTTGGTTCGCCGCTTCCCCATGCTCGCGCATAGTCGCGCGAGTCGACGACGATCGCTCCAGGCGACCAGCCCAGATTCGTGCTGAGCGCCGCGACACGCAATCGTGTCGGGATCGGCGCGGGCAGGATCACCGATGCCCCAACGCGTAGATGATGTTCGGCGGCAAGACCTTGAGAGAGCACCACCCAACCACTGGAGTGGACCCGGTTTCGTGGACAGTCTTGGGCTATCGTGGTTAGTTGTTGATTGTTGTTGTGGTTGATTGGTTCTCGTATTGCTCTGGGGAGAGGTAGTCGAGGGTGGAGTGTCGTCTTTGAC
>JBAQGH010000158.1:0-26344 GCA_049287685.1 Solirubrobacteraceae bacterium
CCGTAGCGCGAGGGCTCGCCGGCGAACAGCACGGTGCCGCCGGGGGCGAGCACGCGTGCGAACTCGCGGAAGGCTTGGGCGAGATCGGGGATGTGGTGCAGGATCGCGTGACCGATCACCAGGTCGAAGCTCGCGTCCGCGAACGGCAGGCGCTCGGCGTCGGTGGGTACCGTCGTCACATCGAGGTCGAGCCGCTTGGCGTTGGCGCTCAGCGCCGCCAGCATTCCGGGAGAGATATCGGTGCAGGTTGCTTTGCCGATCAGTCCGGCGAGCATCAGGTTGAGCGTGAAGTAGCCGGTGCCCGAACCGATCTCCAAGGAGCGTTTGAAGCGAGTGGGCTCGCCGCCGAGTGCCTTGCGCACCTTGGAGGTGACCTGCGCCTGGCCGACATCGCCGAAGTCGATGCCCCACTTGGCGTCGTAATGACCGGCCGCCACGTTGTGGTAGCGGGTGTTGACGTCGCGGATCTCCTCCGCATTGGCAAGGGGTGTCACGGCGGGGCACAATAAGGCACCGGCACAGACGATGCGCACTGCCGGAGCGCACCCGCGACACGTATACTCGCGCCCAGTGTCCGGCCCCTCCGCCTGTGCCCCTGAGGGTGCTTCTGCCCCAGAGGGTACGTCTGCCCCGGCGCCACTCTTCCTGCAGGACAACCAGCCCGAGGGCGTACCGCCGCTTGCGCTTACTGGCGAGCGCACGCTGCCGGACGTGCCCGAGGAGAACTATTGGTTCAGACGTCACCTTGCCGTATACGAATGGATCGCCGCACGAGTGGCCGGGTTGCGCGCGATCGACATGGCCTGCGGTGAGGGCTACGGCTCAGATGTGTTGGCCCACAGTGCCGCGTCTGTTGTCGGGGTCGATGCCAACCCCGAGGCGCACGAGCACGCGCGCCTGCGCTACCAGCGCGCCAACCTGCGCTTCGCACGCGATCTTGTCGAGACATTCCCCGAGCCGGCGGATGCGGTCGTGTTTCTGCAAACGATCGAGCACCTGCAGGACCCGGCTGCGGTGCTCGCGCACTTCCGCTCGCTGGTAGGAGACACAGGCATCGTGTTCGTCTCCACACCCAACGTGCTCACGCTCGCTCCCAAGGGCGCGGAGCGCTCGGACAATCCGTGGCACGTGCACGAGTACCGCTCACGCGAGTTCCAGGAGCTGTGCGAAGGGACGTTCGCCAAAGTCGAGATGTTTGGGCTCTTCCACGCGCGCAAGCTGCGAGTGCACGCACTCGCGCTGAAGCTCGGTTGGGATGCGATCCATCCGCGGCTGCGCTTGACCAAGCCTTTCTACGACTGGTTCACGCCCGCGATCGTCGTGAGCGACTTCGCCCTGCGCTCTGCTGTCGAGGGCGATCTCGACAAGGCGCTCGACTTCATCGCCGTTTGCCGGCCGTGAGCCGGACCGCATACTCACCGGCCGCGGCCGTCAGGCCGTGAGGAACCCGCTCCAATCCTGTCAACGTCTCACGGACGCCAAGCGATGAGACGTTCTTCCCCCGCAGGGGAGCTGGCGATCGTCCTGCACACACACATGCCCTACGTAGAGGGCTTTGGCACATGGCCCTTTGGCGAGGAGTGGCTGTGGGAGGCGATCTCCGGCAGCTACCTGCCGCTGCTCGATCTGCTCGACGAGGGTGCGCCGCTGACGCTGTCGCTAACACCGGTCCTGTGCGACCAGCTGGAAGCAGCGGGTGTGGGCGAGCGTTTCGAGGCCTTCATCGAGGAGGTTCGTCGGCGTACCCACGCCGAAGACATCGCTGGGCTGCGCGAGAATGGTTTTGACGAGCTTGCGCGCGAGCTGGAGCGCTCGTGGAGCGAGTACGAAGACATTCTGCGGCGCTTTCGCGAACGCGAGGGAGATCTGGTCGGCGCCCTCGGGCGCCACGCACAATGGACCTCGTCGGCTACACATGCGGTACTGCCGCTGTTGGCAACCGACGCAGGTGTGCGCGCACAGGTGCAGACCGGCGTGGACTCCCACCGCGCACGCTTTGGCAACGACTGGCAAGGAGGCTTTTGGCTACCCGAGTGCGCTCACGCTCAGCACCTGGAGCCGCTGCTCGAGCAGGCCGGTGTGCGAGCGACGTGCGTCGAGTTGACCAACCGCTACGGCCTCGGCGCTCGCGAGCACCTGCGCCCGCTCGTCGGCGAATCCGGGGTCGTGCTCGTCCCGATCGATCGCGTGACGATCTCGCGGGTGTGGAGCGACGGTGGGTATCCAGCACACGGCAGCTACCGCGATTATCACCATCACACCGTCCATCACCATCAACCATGGGCCAACGACGGCAGCGTCTATGACCACGAGCTCGCTCTGGGCCTCGCACGCGAGCACGCCAAGGAGTTCGTCGCCGCGACGATCGGACGGCTCAAGGTCGCCAACGAGACGAATGAGAGCGGCGACGCGCTGCCCGGCGGTGGCTTGGTCGTGTGTGCGCTGGACACCGAGCTGCTCGGACACTGGTGGTACGAGGGTGTGGCGTGGCTACGAGCCGTCGTGGAGGAGTGTGTGAAAGAGGGATTGAAGCTCGTGCGTCTCGACGAAGCCACGGCGATGGCACAGCCCGCGCCGCTTGGAACACCGGAGTGGGGTGCGAGCACTTGGGGAACCGACGGCGATCTCTCGACATGGTCGGGGCCGGCTGTGTCGGACATGGCCTTCGCGACCCGTGCGGCGGAGCTACAGACGCTGGCCGCCGGCCGCGAGGCGGGTGGCGCAGCGTTGCGGGAGTTGCTTGCGCTGCAAGCCTCCGACTGGGCGTTCATGGTGTCTCGTGGGTTGGCGGTCCCATATGCGCAGGAGCGCTTTGCCAACCACCGCGCCGAGTTTGAGCAAGCGCTTGCGGCCGGCCCCGACGCGGATCTCAGTGCTCTGCGAAACCTGGCCGCGCACGCCGACCCGCTCGCGCTGCTTGCGCCGTGAGACTTGTGGACGATCCGATCATCGCCCGCGAATGGGTGGTGCCCGCCGGGTCGGTCGATTGAGTCGAGATGTAACGCTTGGACGGCATCCGGCCACATAGTGGTTGTGGAGAAGCGATTGCGATTCGAGTTGCTTTACGCGAAGTACGCCCCGGCGGTCAAGGCATATGTGCTGCGCCGGGCCGCGGCCTCAACGGTTGACGACGTTGTCGCGGAGGTGTTCGTCGTCTGCTGGCGGCGCTTCGAGGATGTCCCGGTCGATCCGCTGCCCTGGTTGCTCGGGGTTGCTAGGCGGGTGCTCAGTACCCAACGGCGCGGTGAGCGTAGGCGCGGGGCGCTGCACGAACGTCTCGCCGGGCAGGCCGGCAGGGGAATGGGCGATGCGCCGGAGGATTTCGTCGCGGTGGCGCCTACGGACTTCGCCACATGGACGTCCGAGGACACAGCCGGAGAACTCGCCGGCGATTCGGCTTCAGCGAGTCGCTATCCGGGTGAGGGTGCGCTCGCGGGCGTAATTGATCCCGGGCTTGCCGCCGCTCTCACGCGGTTGAGCGAGTCCGATCGCGAGCTGCTGCTGTTGATCGCGTGGGAGGGTCTCTCGCCGGTCGAGGCCGCGGTTGTGCTCGGTATCAAGCCGGCGACCGCGCGCGTGCGCCTGTTGCGCGCGCGGCGGCGTCTGACCCAGGCGCTCTCTCGCGAGCGCTCCGATCCGACTACCTGCTCGTCCCTATCGATGGAGGCATCCTCATGAGCGTTGACGCGATGACCCGCCTGGCGGCGGCCAACCCTGTGCTCGATCCGCCGGCAGTCGAGTCACCCGAGCGGTTGCATCGCCTGATCGCCTGTCCCCGCAGGGGGGAAGACGACGCTCCGATGCCCGACATCGGCGAGTGGCACAACGCACGCTCGCCGACGGGTAAGGGTTCACGGATACCTCGCCGCGCGCTCGTCGCCGTTCCCATCTGCGTTGCAGCGAGCGTGGCAGGCGTCGTGCTCAGCTCGGGCTCCTCCGGTCCCGGCGTAAACGTGGCGGCGGCGGCTTACGCGGCGACCTCGCCTAAGCCAGGGATCGTCGAAGCGGTCTTCGTCACGCGTATCGAGCGCGGCATCCAGGCCGGGAGCATTTTGCGCCAACGTGAATGGGACGACGTCAGCAGGGGGCTGCGACGGGAGCGCGTGACGTTCACCGAAGCGCATGACGGAAAGCGCGAGACGCATGTCAGCGAATCGGCCTCCGCACCGGGGCGCCGCGAAACTTGGTATCGAGGGCGCCTCGAAGTCAGCACGGTCCCTCGGGTAACGGTTTATCGTGACCTGAATCCCAGGATGGCATTTGTGGAGGGCACACTCGATGGGGTTGAAGGGATTGCGCTCTATCGCCGGCTTTACCGCGAAGGCCTGATGAGGCTCGTGGGCCGCGAGCGTCGCGACGGTCAGTCGCTGTGGAAGCTGGAAAGCCGTCCCACCAGCTACGACGCCAATGACAGAAGGATCGCTATCCGCACGAGGCTCGTCGTGCTGGTTGCCCCGAAGACGTTCCTGCCGATTGTCGAGCGTGTGATCGATGCCGCGCTCCCCGGTCACCCCGCAGCGCTCGAAAGCAATCTCCTCAGCTACCGGCGGCTTACCTCGAGCGAAGGGTACGGCAAGCTGTTCGAGCTCACCGCTCAGCATCCGAACGCACGCGTGCTGAGAGGGTGGACGCCCTCAATACCTCACGCCCAGCCCAAGCGACGCTAGCTTACTCTTGGCGCAGCGCCAGCCCTACTCCCAGCGCAGGTGCTCGGGCGCATCGCGCATGCGCAGTATGCGTGCTGGCACGCCCCCGACGACCGCGTTCTCGGGCACGTCCTTTGTCACCACGGCGTTCGTCCCCACCACGCTGTTGTGCCCGACGCTCACTCCTCTCAATACGCACGACCCATAACCCATCCAAACGTTGCTACCGACGCGCACGTCGCGCTTGTAGATGCCCTGCAGGCGGATCGGGCGCTCCACCTCGACCACGCCGTGATCGAAGTCGATCAGCATCACCCGGTCGGCGATGATGCACTCGCGTCCGATCGACACGTGCTGGTAGGCGGAGATCGTGCACTCCTGGCCCATCACCGTCTTGGATCCGATCGAGACTTCGCCCTCGTGCACGCGGATCTTCGAATCGTGGCCGATCCACGACCAGCGACCCATGCGCAGAGTGGCGTTCCGGCCGATCTCGAACTTCACGCGCGGGCAGATAAAGCACATGCCTTCAGTCTGAAAGCGCTTGCCGTAGCGGAGCTTCAGCAATAGCCAGCGCGCTCCGAGCAGAGCGAAATGACGATTGATCATGTTGTGCTCGCGCATCCACCGCCATGTGCGCACCGCTTCTTTGAGCTGTTTCACGAGCGCGCATCCTAGAGCTAGGCGTCGCGTCGGGGACGGCTGGGCGCGACGGAGCATGTGAGGCAGGTCTCCGGCCTCGGCATGCAGGACTCAAGCTCCCAGGTGTCAGGCGATGAGTAGTCCAAGTGGCTTTCGGAGATACTTCCGCGCGTGACCCCAACGCTCGCCCAACGTCTACTCGATGGCGACCGCCGTGCGCTCGCGCGTGCCATCACGCTCGTCGAGGACGATCGTCCCGAGGGCTGGGAGCTCGTGCGCGAGGTCTACCCCCATACAGGCAAAGCGGCGGTCTACGGCTTCACGGGCCCACCGGGCGTCGGCAAGTCGACGCTTATCGGCGCGCTGACCAAGGCAAGGCGAGAGGCAGGCCGCTCTGTCGGCGTGCTCTCGATCGACCCTTCCTCGCCCTTCACCCAAGGCGCGCTGCTCGGCGACCGCATCCGCCTGACCGAGCACTTCCTCGACCCGGGCGTGTTCATCCGCTCGATGGCCAATCGAGGTGCGCTGGGAGGACTCTCGGAGGCTGCTCTGCAAGCCGCGCTCTTGCTCGACGCGGCGGGCCGCGAGGACGTGTTCGTGGAGACCGTCGGCGTCGGTCAGGCCGAGATCGACATCATCGACCACGCCGATACGATCGTGCTGGTGCTGATGCCAGGCTCCGGCGACTCGATCCAAGCGTTGAAGGCCGGCGTGATGGAGATCCCGGACATCATCGTCATCAACAAGGCCGACCACCCCTTGACCGACACGATGGTGCGCGAGATCCGTGGCGTGCTGTCGCTTGCCAATCTCGGGGACTCAGAATTGAGTCCCACCCACCCTCGTTGGCGCGTGCCGATCGTCAAGACCGAGGCCGCCCACAACAGGGGTGTCGACGAGCTGATCGAGCGCCTCGACGAGCACCGCGCGTACATCCTCGGCGAGGGTACGCTGCAGGAGCGCCGTGGGCGTAACTTGCGCAACGAGGTCCTGGCGATCGCCACAGCACGCATGCGCCGGCGCCTGGAGGAGGAGCTGCGCGAGGACGTCGAGTTCAAGCGCTTGCTGGACGAGGTGGTTCAGCGACGGCTTGACCCGGCCAGTGCCGCTACAGCTTTGCTCGAGCAACACGGAAGCTGACTACGCTATGCCGATTAGCCAGGTGAGCCCAAACAACCACATCGCGTTTTACGCATGCCTGCTCGCCGCAACGCTGACGCTCGGCGCAGGGTTCTTCGCTCGTTCGGCCGAGGGCCAGACGAGCAGGCGGGCACGCACCGCCGAGGCCAGCCACCTAGGCTGGCCGGAGATCACGGGCATGCTGCTGCAAAACTCGAACAACGAGAACAGGCCGCTGGACGGTAGGCCTGGACACGACCCGTTCGACGGCACCGACCCAAGCTACTCGTGCGACGGCGCAGATACCGGAGGCCTCTACCACAATTGCGGCTTCCCGGGCATCAGCGCCGGCCCGCGCTTCACGACGCTCCCGCAGCTGGAGGCTGAATGTCAGCGGCAGGGCAGCTCCTCCGCGGGTACCCAGCCGCCGATCTTCCCATCGGTCGTCCTGCCCGAAGGCCTACCAACGTTCTGTGCTCACAAGTACGAAGAAACCGACCTGGTGCCTGCTGAAATCGGGCACAACGAGCTGCTCGGCGGCGACGGCAACGACACGATCCACGCCGGGCCGGCTGGCGACGTGATCTGGGGGGACTCGCACGCCGAAGGCAACGACACTGCTCAGGTCGACCGCCTATACGGCGGAGCGGGCGGCGACTGGATCTACGCAAGCCACGGTACAAACTACATATGGACCGGGGCGGGCGTAGACCATCTGCTGTTGGTCTACGGTCACGGAGTCGTCTATTGCAACGGCCCAGGGCGCAAGATCCTCGTGATGCGCAAGCTCGCTACGAATCGTCACTACCGTCTGGTCGGCTGCACGGACAAGACGATCGTGCCCTACGCGGCATAGCTCCGAGGAGCCTTGCGTTCAGCGATCGACGTTCAGCGAGCGTGCGGTGGGGGAGCGGGGAACCGTCTGCTGGTCGGGAAGCGTGCCAATCACACGGTCGCCAATGGTCGAGGTCACGCCGAACCAGTAGCGCTCGTTCTTGAAGTGGTGCAAGCGGTGGTTGCGCCAAATCGCCTTGAAATAGCGCCCTTTGGGTCGGTAGGGAGTGTGGATCAGGAAATGGCTCCACTCGTACAGGGCGAGGATGGTGAAGCTGGTGAGGACCCCAGTCGTGGCGTAGGCAAGTCGAGGTCCTCCGAGCACGAGCGCGATGGGGAAAGACATACCCCAGTTCGCGAGCGCGATCATCGGCAGGAACACAAGCACGCCGTAAACCGGCAACAGCACGCCGTCGAGCACTCCGGGCGCTTCGTGATGGGCTCGATGCTCGCGCGCCGTGAGCATCTCTATGCGACGTCCAAACAGGTTGAAGGGTGGTGAGTGCAGCATGTAGACGTGGATCGCCCACTCAACGAACGGGGTCACCGCGATCAGCCCGGCAACCATGACCAGGTCGCGCCAGCTCCACCCCCCTTGCACCAGCCGCGCCGCAAGTGCGATCAGGACGGCCCCGAGGAGATAGGGAGGAGAGGGCTGGCTCCAAAATGCTCGCGCGCAATCGCCAAGCGTCAATACCCCTTTGCCGGCGCGCGTGGGCACGGCCTGTGCGGGCGCCGTGAGCGGATCCGGTTTCTGCTCTCCCGTGGGCTCCTCAGTATGGGTGATTGCCCGTGACATCAAAAGGAATGCTACGCGCGGTTGGCTTCGCTATACAACCTGGCCCGTGCGCCGTTTGCACGCTGCGTGTGAATCACCGTTTCTCAGGCCGGTTTCAGACCGACTGTCGGGGACGTCCCAGCTAAAGGGATCGAATGAATTTGTCGAAAACATAGCGAGCCCCGGGTGGGCCGCCACGCTCGGACAAGGAAGTCCTTGACGACATGCCGCCGAACTACGACACCGACGCTCACGTCCTGAGGGCACGCAAGACAGCCGCGTGGACTCGCGCGGGACTCGGTCTGATGGGAATAGCGCTGGTTCTCGCCGACAGCTACCTGCTGGTTCATCCGACGGCCGGTATGGCGGGCTTCGCGGTGATCGTCGTGACCGCGGCCGTCCAGCTCTCGGCGCCGCGCCTGTCGTGGATGCGAACTGAGGAGTCGTTCTCGGGCGTGGCCGGCATCCTCATCATTGGTGTGCAGACCGAGCAAGTCAGCGTGATCGGCATCATCTGGCTGGCCGCGGTCGCAAGCGGGGTTCTCGCGCGTGGTGGGCGCGTCCACTGGATCGGCCGTACGGTGGTGCTGTGTGCCCTCGCTCTGCCGATCCTGCGCACCGGCCATCTCAGCCTCGAATACGCGGCACTGTTTGGCGCCACGATCGGCCTTCTGCTGACGAGCGGCCGCCTTACGCGCGAGCTCAACCATCTGCTCCACCAGGCTCGCTACGACGCCGACCACGACGATCTCACGGGACTGCTCTCCTACGCCGCCTTCCGCACAGTGCTGGAGCAGACCGTTGAGTCCTCGCAGCGATCGGCGCCGGTCTCGCTGTTGCTACTCGACCTCGAGCGCTTCGGGATCGTCAACAAGACCCATGGCCACGCGGCCGGCGACGCCCTGTTGGCGGCCGTCGGCGAGCGGCTACTCGCCGCCGCCGGTGCCGAGCGGCCAGTCGGACGCCTCGGTGGAGACGAGTTCGCCGTGATCTCGCGCACAACAGATCCCGTCGCGCTCGCGCGGGCGTTGCTCGAGATGCTCCCGCAACGCTCCGAGGACGACCCAAGGCCGATCTCGGCATGCGTCGGCATCTCGCAAACTCCAGCCGACGGAGACAGCGGCGAAGCACTGCTGCGCGCCGCCGACATCGCCCTGCGCGTCGCCAAGCGCAGCGGGCTCACAGGCCAGATCTCCGCCTACACGGGCGGCTCGCTCAGCGGCACCGGCGAGCGCAGTGCCCGCGGCACACTCGACCGCCTGATCGAAGGCAAGGGCCTCTCGATGGCGGTACAGCCGATCGTCGACCCCAGAAGCGGAGCGATTCACGCCTACGAGGCGCTGGCTCGCTTCGGGCGGCGCAGCACCGACAGTCCCTTGCACTGGCTGGCGGTGGCCGAGGAGTTCGGGGAGCGCGACCTGCTCGAGCGCGCATGTCTGCGCGCCGCGCTGGAGCTGTTCGCCTCGCGCCCGCCGGGCGCGCTGCTCTCGGTGAACCTGTCCGCTCCGGTGCTGCTCGACCGGCGCACGCTAGAGCTGCTCGAGCAGCCGCACGACCTCTCGGGCTTGATTATCGAGGTCACCGAGGAGGCGTTGGTGCAGAGCGAAGCCCAGCTCCAGCAGGCGATGCGACCGCTGCTGGCCCGCGGTGCCAAGCTGGCCGTCGACGACATGGGCGCCGGCTATTCGGGCCTGCGCCAGATCACCACCGTTCACCCCAGCTATCTCAAGCTCGACCGCTCGCTGATCACGGGGATCGACGAGGACGACGACCGCCAGGCGCTGGTAGGCGCGCTTGTCGGCTACGCCACCCACGTCGGCAGCCTGCTCGTTGCGGAGGGCATAGAGACGCCGTCAGAGCTGAGCGCGCTGATCGACTTGGGCGTCCCGCTCGTGCAGGGCTTCTACCTCGGTCGTCCGGCCGCTCCATGGCCACAGGCTGCCGTCGGGCAGCTGGCGACATCCGTATAGCCACCGCGCCCGGCGCGCCGAGGGTTCGAGCGCGCCCAGCCGTCACTGCTGGCCAAGGGTTGCGTGTACAGTGCGACGCGATGGCCTTTGACTATCTCAACCTGGCCGACCGCACCTGGCCGACCTTGATTCGCCTGATGGGTGGGCACGCGAAGCTCTACCGCGCCACGGGCGGCCGGATCGGCCACCGCGTCCCCGGTGCCCCGGAGATGCTGCTGCTCGATCACGTCGGCGCCAAGAGCGGCGAGCACCGCTACACGCCGCTCGTGTTCGCGCGCGACGGCGGCGACGTGATCCTGATCGCCTCCAAGGGAGGCTATCCAAAGAATCCGGCCTGGTTCCACAACCTCAAGGCCAATCCCGATACGACGATCCAGATCGGCTCCAAGCGGGTGCCTGTGCACGCACGCGTGGCTACACCAGATGAGTACGACCGTCTGTGGAAGCTCGCGGTCGAAGTCTACGGCGGCTATGAAGATTATCGGCGGCGAACTGACCGGCAGATACCGCTCGTAGTGCTCGAGCCGCGCTGAGAAAAGCCTGCTTCGGCGACGCGAGAGTCGCGACCGGTCAGACGGGCGCCGGCCGCGAGGCCAAGCGATCTTGTCTCCCAGAAACCGCCGATTGACTACCGGGTGCGTGCGGCTATGCCCCCAGCGCCCGGGCGATCACCATCTGCTGCACCTCGTCGGTGCCCTCGCCGATCGTGAGGATCTTCGCGTCGCGGTAGAAGCGGCAGACGGGATACTCCTCGATGTAGCCGTAACCGCCGTGGATCTGAACAGCCTCCTCGGTGCAGCGCACCGCCAGCCGGCCGGTCTTGAGCTTCGCCTGGGCGGCAGTCAGGGTGAAGTTGCACCCTGCGTCCTTCTCGAGCGCGGCCTTGTACACGAGCAGTCTCGCTGCCTCGATCTCCGCGGACATATCCGCGAGCTTGGCCTGAATTGCCTGGAACTTGGAGATCGGCTTGCCGAATGCGCGGCGCTCCTTGGCATAGGCAAGGGCCTCGTCAAGTGCCCCTTGCGCGAGCCCGACGCCCATCGCGGCGACCCCGATGCGTCCGATGTCGAGGATGTGCAGGAACTGCTTGAACCCTTGCCCGCGCGGCCCGAGCAGATTCTCCTCGGGCACGCGGCAATCGGTGAAGCCGAGCGGGCGAGTGTCCGAGGCGTTCCAACCCATCTTGCGATAGGGCTCGCCTTGCTCGTAGCCGGGTGTCCCGTTAGGGACGAGGATGTTGGATATCTCCTTTTCAGCGCCGCCCCCCGCGCGCGCGGGGGTGCTTCCCTTCTCGTTGGCCGCCTCGCCGCCGCCCGTGACCGCCGTGATGCACACGACACCTGAGATGTCGGTTCCAGCATTTGTTATGAACTGCTTGGCTCCGTCGATCGTCCACTCGCCACCCGCGAGCCGCGCACGGGTGCGCGTGTTGCCCGCGTCGCTGCCGGCCTCGGGCTCGGTCAGGCCGAACGCACCGAGCTTCGCGCCCGAGCACAGCTGTGGCAGCCACTCGCGCTTCTGTTCTTCAGAGCCGAACAGGTAGATCGGTTGTGTCCCAAGCGAGGTATGTGCGCATAGCGTGATCGCCACAGAGGAGTCAACGCGCGTCAACTCTTCTACCGCCAGCACGTAAGCGAGTGTGTCGCCGCCACCGCCGCCGTACTCCTCGGGGAACGGGATCCCCATCAACCCAAGCTTCCCGAGTTGGGCGACGATCTCGTAGGGAAACGATTTCGTCCGGTCCAGCTCCTCGGCGGCTGGCGCGACCTCGCCGACGGCGAATTCGCGCACGGTACGGCGGATCAGCTCATGGTCTGGGGAGAGGTCGAAGTCCATCGCCGGCATTCTCACAGAACGGCCCGGGCCGCCCTTCTAGGATGTGCGCCGGGTGGCCCGCACGCGTCAGATCCTCGACTTCCTCACGCGCGGGCAGAGCCACCGCTACGGATCGCATCGTTCGCAGCGCGCCGATCTGCATCTTCCGAAAGGTCCGGGTCCTCATCCGGCGATGGTGCTGATCCACGGTGGCTCGTGGCAGGCTCGCTACGGCAAGATCGTGATGCGCGGGCTCGCCGGCGACCTCGTCAGGCGTGGCTGGGCGGTATGGAACATCGAGTACCGCCGCATCGGCAACGGCGGCGGCTGGCCCGAGACCTTCGCGGACGTGGCCGCCGCCGTGGACTATCTCGGGGGCATCGACGCTCCAGTGGACCTGGGACGGGTGAGCATCCTCGGCCACTCGGCCGGCGGTCATCTAGCGCTGTGGGCGGCGGGCCGCGCAAAGCTGTCGGCGGACGCGCCGGGGGCGCTCGGCCACTCGGCGAAGCTCCGCCTACGCCGAGTGATCGCCCAAGCGGGAGTGTGCGATCTGGCGGGCGCCTACCGCAAGTGGCACGGCGGCCTCGTCGACACCCTGATGGGCGGCTCGCCCGAGCAGCGGCCAGAGCGCTATGCAATCGGCGACCCGCTCGCCCGTGTGCCACTGGAGATCCCTGTGTTGCTCGTCCACGGCGTCGAGGACGCAACGGTCTCGATCGGGCTCAGCCGCGCCTATGCGCGCGCTGCGGTCGCGGCCGGGGGAGACGTGGAGCTTGTAGAGATCGAGGGGCCGGACGGCGTGCATCGTGCCCACATCGACCCGCGAGGTGTGGCTTGGGCGGCCGTTGTGAGTCGGCTGGAGCGTGTGGGCCGCTAGTTGCCGTCGGTCGCTCGTGTTGGGGGCGCGATGGCGTGTCGGCCGTTTGCAGGTAGGCAGGGGTGGCAGCGCTACCCGCTGTAGGAGCGAGCCAGGTCCACGAGCAGGCGCACCCCGTATCCGGCAGCACCTTTGGGCGCGTATGCGCGACCGAGATCCCAGGCCGAGCCGGCTATGTCCAAGTGTGCCCACGGGGTGTCCCCGACGAAATGCGACAAAAACGTAGCGCCGGTGATCGTGCCGGCCTTGCGGCCTTCGGGCGCATTGTCGAGGTCGCCGTATTTGCCCTTGACAAGCTCGTCGTACTCCTCGTGCAGCGGCAGGCGCCAGGCGATCTCGCCGGTGCGCGTTCCAGCCTCGCTGACGCGCGCTGCCCAAGCGTCGTCGTTTGCGATCAGCCCAGCGTAGGTGGAGCCGAGCGCGATGATCACCGCGCCGGTGAGTGTCGCCAGGTCCACGACCTGCTCGGCGCCCGATGCGATTGCGTGGCAAAGGCAGTCGGCCAGCACGAGCCGCCCCTCGGCATCAGTGTTGTTGACCTCGATCGTCTTGCCGTTGGATGCGATAACGATGTCCCCAGGCTTGACCGAGCGCCCACTCGGCAGATTCTCGGTAGCCCCCACCACGGCGAGGATCCGAACGGGAAGGCCGATCCGAGCGATCGCGGCCATTGCCGAGATGACGGCCGCGCCGCCGGACATGTCGAACTTCATCTCGGCCATCTTTGCCCCAGGCTTCAGCGAGATGCCGCCGCTGTCGAAGGTGACGGCCTTGCCCACGAAGCCGAGCAGTGGACCGGAGGCCCCCGGTGGCTCGTAGCGCATCGTGATCAGCGCCGGCTCCTGCTCGGAGCCCTGCGCGACCGCAGCGAACGCGCCCATCTTGCGGGCCAGCAATCCCTCGCGTCCCTCCATCTCCGTCGAAAGGTGTTGGATCTCCTCGCCGAGCTTGCGCGCATGCTCGGCCAAGGCGGTGGGAGTCAGGTCGTTGGCCGGCCGATTCTGCAAGTCGCGCGCTTCGCTGACCGCCTCGGACACGATCTGTGCTTCGCCGACAGCGGCTGCCAGATCGCCATCGCCCGCCACGATCAGGCCGTCGAGGTGCTTCGGCTTCGCATCGGAGCCTTGCTTGTCCGCGCCCGTTGGCGAAGACTTGTGACTGTCGAAGCTGTAGTCGGCCAGCGCCGTCCCCTCCACAAGCGCCGCGACGACGTCGTCCTGAGCGTCAGGCGCCTGCCAGCAGAGCACCTTCGTCGATAGCTCCCTGGCGCGCTCGCGAGCAACGGCCGCCGCTACGCGAGCTCGCTCGGCCGTGAAATCCTCGCGCGCTCCAAGCCCCACGGTCAGCCAGCGCTTGCCTTCGGCGTGCGTCAGCCCGAGTGACTTGAACGAGGCACGTGCCTCGCCGCTTGAGAGCAGCTCTCCGACCTGCTCGGGCGCGCCGGCAGGCGTATCCTCCCTCTCGAAGAGGCCAAAAACCACTGTGTCGGCGACCGTATGTGCGGCTGGATCTGTGGTCCACGAGACGTTCACGATCCGAGCACGATACCGGGCCGCCGGTTGCGGAGCCCGGAGGCCTTGCGCGGGCGGGGGATGTGCCTATCGTCACGTACGCGGCGCCAGCGGCCCGGTAGGATTGCCATGCCTAAGGCCAGCAAGCTGGCCACCCCCGACCTCAGGAGAATCGCCTCGATGTCCAAGACTGTGATCCTCGGCGCAGCGCGCACACCCATCGGCAAGATGGGCGGCGGGCTCTCAACGCTCGACGCCACCGAGCTCGGAGCGGTCGCGATCGAGGCGGCTCTGGAGCGCTCGGGTGTGGAGCCAGAGCAGATCGAGCACGTCGTCATGGGCCAGGTTCTACAGGCAGGCCAGGGCCAGATTCCCTCGCGCCAGGCCCAGATCAAGGCCGGCATCCCCAAGGATGTCTCCTCCGAGACCATCAACAAGGTCTGCGCCTCGGGCGTGCGTGCCACCGTGATCCTCGACCAGGCCATCCGCGCGGGCGACGTCCAGGTCGGCGTCGCCGGCGGCATGGAGTCGATGTCCAAGGCTCCCTACCTCTTGCCCGGCGCACGCTTTGGCTTCCGCATGGGCGACGTCAAGGCGCTCGACGCGATGGTCCACGATGGGCTGACCAATCCCTTCTCCGGCAAGCAGATGTTCGTCGAGGCCACCGAGGTTGGCGACGAGCTCGAGATCACCCGCGCCGATCTCGACCGCTGGGCACTGCGCTCCCACGAACTGGCCCTGAAGGCCACCGACGAGGGCCGCCTGCCTGAAGAGATCGTGTCCGTCACCGTCAAGGGTCGCAAGGGTGACACCATCGTCGAGATCGACGAGGGTCCCCGGCGCGACACATCGCTCGAGAAGCTTGCCTCGCTGCCCGGCCTGGTCGGCAAGGAGGGCTCCCACACCGCCGGCAACGCTCCCGGCGTCAACGACGGTGGTGGCGCGCTCGTCGTTGCCTCCGACGAATGGGCATCCGTCAATGGCAAGGAGGTCCTGGCGGAGATCGTGACCCACGCCCAGTCGGCCGACGAGTTTGCCTACCTGGCTCGTACACCAGCATCCGCCGCCAAGAAGGCTTTGGAGAAGGCCGGCTTGAAAGCCGAGGACATCGACCTGTGGGAGATCAACGAGGCGTTCGCCTCGGTCACGCTCAACTCGATGCGCATGCTCGGCATCGACGAGGACAAGGTCAATGTCAACGGCGGCGCCGTTGCGCTCGGCCATCCGATCGGTGCCACCGGCGCCCGCATCCTTGGCAGCATCGTCTACGAGCTACGCCGTCGCGGCGGCGGGCTCGGCTGTATCGCCATCTGCTCCGGTGGCGGGCAGGGCGACGCGCTCATCGTCAAGGTCTGAGATGACCGCGGACGAATCGAGTCCCACCCGCCCCAAGATCCGCGTCGTCGTGGCCAAGCCCGGCCTCGACGGCCACGACCGTGGCGCGAAGATCATCGCTCGCGCTCTGCGCGACGCGGGCATGGAGGTCATCTACACCGGCCTCCACCAGACTCCCGAGCAGATCGTCGAGACCGTTATCCAGGAGGACGCTGACGCGGTCGGCCTCTCCATCCTCTCCGGCGCCCACATGACCTTGGTGCCACGCGTGGTCGAGCTGCTGCACGAGCAGTCGATCGACGATGTCGTGGTGACCGTTGGCGGCACGATCCCCGCCGAAGACATCCCGGAGCTCAAGAGCCTCGGCGTGGCCGAGGTGTTCACGCCTGGTGCGCCCACCCAGGCGATCGTTGATTTCATCCGCGAGGCGACCGTCGCTCGCAGCGCTCACTAGTGCCAGACTCGCGCCAGCATATGCTCGCGTCACGGTGACGCGAGCGCTGCCCCCGCAGGGGTGGCTGATTGACTCGTCAGTCAACTGAGGTAGGATTGGCCCATCGACACCCCCTAAGGAGTAGCTGAATGAAGATTTGCGTCCTGGTGAAGGAGGTCCCGGACGCCGCCGTCGAGAAGCGCATCAACAGCTCGACGGGGCGCATGGACCGCAGCGGGGAGAAGAACCTCAACCCGTATGACACGCACGCCATCGAGGCTGCGATGCAGGTTCGCGAGGGCGGCATCGCCCCCGTGGAGGAGATCGTGGCCGTGACCATGGGTCCGGAGAGCGCCGTGCGCGCGTTGCACAAGGCAGTCTCACTCGGTGCCGACCGCTCCGTGCACCTCTCAGACCCGGCCGTTGCCGGTTCTGACGTTGCCGCCACCGGCTACGCCCTGGCGCGGACGCTCGATCGCGAGAAACCCGACCTCGTGCTGCTCGGCCAGCAGTCCGACGACGGCGAGTGCTACACGATCGGCGCGGTAGTGGCCGAGCATCTCGGCATGCCCTCGCTCACCCAGGTCATCAAGATGGACGTCGCCACCGACTCTCTGCGCTGCGAGCGCCAGGCCGAGTACGGCTACGACACGGTGCAGATCAAACTGCCCGCCGTGATCTCCGTCGGCGATGCCATCAACGAGCCCCGCTACCCCTCGCTGAAGGCGATCATGGGCGCCAAGAAGAAGCCGCTCGACACCGTTACCGCCGGCGACGTCGGCGTCGACACGAGCAAGGTCGGCGGCGACAATTCCGCCGCCCAATGGATCGCGGCGAAGGCTCCCCCAGCCAAGGCCGCGGGCGAGATCATCGAGGACGAAGACACTGCCGAGACGGTCGAAAAGATCGTCTCCTGGCTCGACGAGAGGAAGCTGATCTAGATGGCGAACATCTTGGTCTACGCGCTCCACTACGAAGGCGCGATCAACAAGAACTCGCTCGGTGCCGTCTCTGAGGGCTCAAAGCTCGCTTCCGAGCTCGGCAGCGAGGCGCACGTGATCCTCGTGGGCGAAGGAGTCCCGCAGGATCTGGCGGCATCGCTTGGCAACTACGGCGCCAAGAAGGTGCTGATCGCCGAGGGTCCCGAAGGGCTCGCACAGCCGGTCGTCGATGCGATGGGTGCCGCCATTTCAAATGGCGACTACAAGTACGCATTGTTCGGCGGCGGCCTGCTCGGCTTCGAGATCGGCGCCGGTCTCGCCGCGCGCCTGGGCGCCGGCGTGGCGATGGAGGTCACCGCCGTACGTGCCGAGGGCGGCGAGCTGATCGCCGAGCGACCGATCCTCGGCGACTCGGCTATCTCGGAAATCAAATACCGCTCGCCCGTCGGCATCGTGATCGGACGTCTCAACGCCTTCGAGATCAAAGAGACCGGCACAGGAGCCGCCCCGGTGGAGCAGGTCAGCTTCGAGCTGAGCGATCACGCCAAGCAGGCCACGATGGTCACGCGCGGCGAACAGCGCGGTGCCGACGTCGACATCGAGGGCGCCTCGATCCTCGTAGCTGGCGGTCGCGGTCTCGGCAAGGCCGAGGGCTTCCAGCTCGCCGAGGACCTGGCGGCGGCGTTCGGTAACAACGCGGCGGTGGCCGCCACCCGTGCGGTCGTGGACGCCGGCTGGTACCCCTACGCGGCCCAGATCGGCCAGACCGGCAAGACGGTCTCGCCGAAGCTCTATCTGGCGGCGGGCATCTCCGGTGCGATCCAGCACAAGGTCGGGATGCAGTCCTCGGAGAACATCGTCGCGATCAACAAGGACTCGAACGCGCCGATCTTTGAATTCTCAGACCTCGGGATCGTGGGCGATCTCAACAAGATCCTGCCCAAGCTGACCGAGGCCGTGAAGGCCAAGAAAGCAAGTTAATGGCGGCGCGGGCGGCGGATGCGGATGCGTGAGCGAAAAGGAGCGTCAAGCGATGCCATCTAATAACGGCTCAAGCAATGGGAAGGTCGTTCCCGCGGCCTTCCCGCCGCCCGTGGACACCCAGAAGGAGTTCGTCAAGCACGGCCTCGACGCCGAGGACGAGCTGATCGAGGTCGGTGTGGCGATCGTCGGCGGTGGTACTGCCGGCCTGGCCTGCGCCAACCGCCTGCTGCAGTTGCTGGCCGACGATCCGGAGACGCTAGAGCGCCTCGGCGAAGTGCCGGTGGCGGTCGTCGAGAAGGCCAAGACCTGCGGTGGGCACAATCTCTCCGGTGCCGTCATGCGGCCCAAGGCCCTCGAAGAACTGTTCCCGGATATGACTCGTGAGCAATGGCGCCAGGAGGGCTTCGCCTTCGGCGAGGTGACCAAGGAGGCGGTCTACCTGACTCCGACCTCCAAAATGTCGCTGCGCATCCCCACGCCTCCTCCATTCAAGAACCACGGCAACGAGGTCGTCTCCGTCTCTGCCCTGGCCCGCTACCAGCAGCAGCAGGCCGAGGAGGCGGGCGCATACATCCTCACCGAGACTGCCGCCACCCAACTCGTCGTCGAGGACGGCCGCGTCGTAGGCGTGCGCTCAGGCGACAAGGGCCGCGGCAAGGACGGCGAGCCGCTCGGCAACTTCGAGCCCGGCACCGACATCAAGGCACAGGCGACAGTGCTTGCCGAGGGTTGCTGGGGGCACCTGACGGGAGCCGCGATCCGCGAGTTCGATCTTGCGAAGGGTCGCGAGCCGCAGGTGTGGGAGCTCGGCGTCAAGGAGGTCTGGAAGGTCGCAAAGCCGCTCGACCGCCTGATCCACACGATGGGTCCTTGGCCGCTGAAAATCTCATCCAAGTACGGTCAGATCGGCGGTACCTGGATCTACCCGATGAAGAACGAGAAGACCGGCGAGGACATGGTCTCGATCGGCTTCGTCGTCGAGCTCGACTACGCGGACGCGACGACTTCCGCGCACGACCTGCTGCAGACGTTCAAGACCCATCCTCTCGTACGCAAGATCCTCGAGGGCGGCGAGCGCGTCGCCTGGGGCGCGAAGGCGCTGCCCGGCGGTGGCTACTGGTCGATGCCGAAGCTCTCGATGCCGGGCGCGCTGCTGGTGGGCGACTCCGGCGGCATGGTCGACACGATGGCGCTCAAGGGCGTGCACCACTGCATCAAGTCGGGGATGCTTGCGGCCGAGTCGATCTACGCCGCGATCAAGCGCGGCAGCAGCGATCTGTCCGACTACGAGCAGGCGATCGAGAGCTCTTCGGTCGGTAAAGAGCTGTGGGAGGTGCGCAACGCGCGCCAGCCGCTGCAGAAGGGCCTGTTCCTCGGCGGCCCGCTCTCGGGCATCCAGCAGATCACCAAGGGCAAGCTGCCGGGTCGCGCCGACTGGCACCGCAACGACTCGATCGGAATGTTCGTCGGCAACACCAAGGACGTCTACGTCAAGCCCGACGGCAAGTACACCTTCGACAAGCTCTCCTCGGTGTTCATCACAGGCAATGCCACCCGCGACGACGCGCCCAACCACATCCGCGTGCAAAAACACGTTCCGCGCGAGGTCGCCGAAACTTGGCGCTGGATGTGTCCGGCCGGGGTATACGAGATCCCCGACGACGCCCCAGAGAAGGGCCTTGTAGACGTGATCGTCAATTACACCAACTGCGTGCAGTGCGGCGCGATCACAGCCAAGGGCGGGCGTTTGACCACCCCCGAGGGGGGCGACGGCCCCCTCTATCAGATCACCTGAGCGCCAGCGACGCTGCGCATGGCTGCGTCCTCGGCCGCTTGTGTGCGAAGAAGCACACGGCGCGGCCTGCGTCCTTGCCCTGCTTGGTCGCTGACGCTCAGGACGGCTGGCACGAAAGAGCATTCTGCAGAGAGTCTGTGCGAAACAACGTGGGTCCGCCGGTGTTAGAAGCTTTTGAATGAGAGGGATGACGTTCAAACATGCGCGAGCCGCGCGGGCTGCCCTTGCCTTGGTGGGCGCGCTGGCGCTGCTCGTCTGGGCTCAGGCCGCGTTCGCGGACACCGGTCTGCACACGTCGGCGACGGCCCCCGCTGATGGCACGGCCTCGGTCGGGATCGAACAGTGCGTCACCTCCACTGTCCAGGCGGAACGCTCTGCCACGTTCACTGCACAGATGGCCGCCACTGAGACGACGCAGAAGATGGCAATGCGGATCGAATTGCAGCAACGTTTGCGCGGCGAAAGCGAATTCCACACGCTTGCGGCCCCTGGCTTCGGTGTATGGCGCACCTCAGAACCCGGGGTGGAGATCTACAAGTACGTCAAGCAGGTCACCAACCTTGACGCTCCCGCGGCCTATCGCGTCCTGGTGCGCTTTCGCTGGCTCGACGAACGAGGACACGTGTTCAAGCGTGACGAACTACACACCTCTCGCTGCGTCCAGTCGACCTTGACTGGGCAAGTTGTGCAGACCCCGCCGCCCACCGGCGCCCGAGGTCGCTAGAATGGTTGGACTATGAAGGCTTCGATCCACCCAAATTACGTCGAGGCACACGTGCGCTGCATGTGTGGCAACGAATTCACGACGCGCGCCACGCAGGATGACATCCACGTCGAGGTGTGCTCCAACTGCCACCCGTTCTACACCGGACGGCAGAAGCTCGTGGACACAGGTGGACGCGTAGAGCGCTTCCAACGCCGGGTCGCCAAGGGACGTCAGCGCAGCGCGCAGACCGGCGGCACTCAGGCGCAGGCTCGTCCCCAGTAGGACGATGTCCTCTCGACCGGGTGCCGGTGGGAGGGTGCACCCGAAGGGCACGTGGCAAGCGAGCAGCCTCCAGGCGGCCGCGACCGCGCAGGTCTTGCGTCCCTCGCCCAGCCCTGGGACCCCAGGAAGTGCCGTAGGTCAACTTCCCGACGGTGAGCTGACGGCAAGGCGAGACGCGCCACTGGGCGGCCAGGCGGTGCTCGAGGGAGTGATGATGCGTGGCGTGCGCCACTGGGCGGTGGCGGTGCGCAAGCCGCTGCGCGCCGGTGCCGACGCGCAGGAAGACGACCACTCGCGGGAGGGCTCTGAATCGCGCGCCGGCATCGGCGGGTCGCATGACGAGCGCCTCGGATCCCAGGGCGACCACACTGCCAGTGCGCACGACGTTTCTCACTCGTTCGAGGTGGCCCTCGCGCGGGAGGGAGAGCTCAGCCGAGAGGAGGAGCAGGGACAGCTGGAGGAGCTCGGTGAGATCGAGGTCGTCACCTTCCCGCTTACCTCGGCGCTGGCACGCCATCGCTGGCTGCGTCTGCCGATCCTGCGCGGCATCGTTGCGCTCGGCGGGTCGCTCGCGATCGGCTTCAGAGCGCTCGGCATCTCCGCCAACGCCCAGTTGCCCGAGGGCGAGGCAGATGAGGATGTGCAGGAAATCGGTACCGGCGTCTGGGTCGGGACAGTGGTGGTCGCGATGGTGTTCGCGATCGGTCTGTTCTTCCTGCTGCCGCTTGGCCTGACGAGTCTCATCAAGGGACAACTGGGCTCCTCAGCGCTGTTCTGGATCGTCGAGGGCATCGTGCGAACTCTGATCTTCCTTGGCTACATGGTCTTGCTCTCGCGCATCAAAGACCTGCGACGCGTGTTCGAGTACCACGGCGCCGAGCACAAGACGATCTCCTGCTTCGAGGCCGGTCTGCCGCTGACGCCAGCCAACGCACAGCGCTTCTCGCGTCTGCACCCGCGCTGCGGCACAAGCTTCCTGCTGATCGTGATGGTCGTCTCGATCTTCGTGTTCGGGGCCGTCGGCTTGCCCGCCTGGTACCTGCTGGTCGCCTCGCGCATACTCGGCGTGCCGATCATCGCGGGCATCTCCTTCGAGATCATCAAGTTCGCGGGGCGCAACCGCAACAGACGTTGGGTCAAAGCGGTCATGTGGCCCGGCCTGAAGCTGCAGTTGCTCACCACGCAGGAGCCCAGCCTCGATCAGTTGGCGGTCGCGATCGCATCGCTGGAGGCAGTGCTCGAGCTCGAGACTCCAGGCAGTATGGACGCCGCCGATCTGGTTGGCGTGGAGGTTGTGGCGTAAGTAAGCATCTGGCCGCCGTAGGCCTGCGCATCGGCTCCTCCAGGGACGGATCTGGGCGTGCCGATTGTCTCGAAAGACGTTCTCAGCCTCGATGGGTCTCCGCAAGGCCACATAGACTGGCCGCATGATCGAGGAGTTGATCAAGCAGATCGAGGCTCGCTTTGCCGAGCTCGGCGAGCAGATGACCGACCCCGCGGTGATCGGTGACCGCGAACGCTATGCCGAGGTCGGTCGCGCATACCGCCAGCTGGAGCCGGCGGCCGAGCTTGCCGTGCAGTGGCGGCATGCCAGCGACGATGCGGCCGGCGCGGAGGAGTTGATCGCCGAAGACGGCGACGATCCAGAGCTGCGCGAGATGTTGAGCGTATCGCGCGAGCGCATCGAGCAGCTCGAAGAGGAGATCCGCTTCGCGATGGTCGAGCGCGACCCAAACGACGAGAAGAACGTGATCGTCGAAATCCAGGGCGGCGCCGGTGGCGACGAGGCCGGGCTGTGGGCGGGCGACGTCTACCGGATGCTCACGCGCAACGCTGAGCGCGTCGGACTCAAGCCCGAGCCACTGGAGATCGGCGAGGGCAAGTACACGTTCGCGGTCAAGGGCGAGAACGCGTATTCGATCTTCAAGTTCGAGGGCGGCACCCACCGCGTCCAGCGTGTGCCCCAAACCGAGTCCCAAGGTCGCATCCACACCTCAACCGCCACCGTCGCGGTGCTGCCCGAAGCCGAGGACGTCGACGTCGAGGTCAACGCCGGGGACCTGCAGATCGACGTCTACCGCTCATCCGGCCCTGGCGGGCAGTCGGTCAACACCACAGACTCGGCGGTACGAATAACGCACAAGCCGTCGGGCATCGTCGTCTCGATGCAGGACGAGAAGTCGCAGCTGCAAAACCGCGAGAAGGCTTTGCGCGTGTTGCGCGCCCGTCTGTACGAGCGTGCGCTTGCCGAGCAGCAGTCGGAGCTGGCAGCCGACCGCCGCTCGCAGGTCGGTACCGGCGATCGCGCGGAGAAGATCCGCACTTACAACTACGGCGAGCGGCGCGTCACCGACCACCGCATCAAGCTCACCGTGCACAACCTCGACCAGGTTCTCGAAGGCGAGCTCGAGGAGATCACCGCCGCCCTGCAGGCCGATGAGAAGCGCCGTCGCCTGCTGGCCCAGACGGACGTCTGATCTCGCGGGCACGAACCGATTCAAAAATGTCTTCTCCGCCAGTCGGCCCGCTCGCTCGCGGAACCTCGGTTCGCGACGCGCTCGACGGGGCGCTCACGGCTATCGCCGCCGCCGGCTGCGAAACGCCGCGCCTGGACGCCGAACTCTTGCTCGCTCACGCACTGGGCGTAGAGCGCGAGCGTCTCTTCATCGCTTGTGCCCGTCAGGGTGACGCCGAGTTGAGCGTCGTCGGTCCGGCCGTGCGCACCCTCCAGGACTACGTGCGCCGCCGCTCTGTGCTGCGCGAGCCCGTCGCCTACATCCTCGGCAAACGTCACTTCCGCCGGCTCGAGCTCGCAGTCGATCCCAGGGCGCTGATTCCACGCCCGGAGACGGAGCTGCTTGTCGAAGTCGCCCTCTCCCTGCCTGAGGACTGGCGTGTGCTCGACATCGGCACTGGAAGTGGCGCCGTCGCGCTTGCGCTGAAGGACGAGCGCCCCGATCTAGGAGTAACCGGCAGCGATCTCAGCGCGGACGCGCTGGCTCTCGCACGTGCCAACGGCGAGTTACTCGGCCTCGATGTGCACTGGTTGGCGGCCGACCTGCTGGAGGGCGTGCCCGACGAGTTCGACGCGATCCTCTCCAATCCGCCATATGTGCCCGACGGAGATAGGGCGATGCTCGCGCCGGAGATCCTTCGCCACGAGCCGGTCGCTGCCTTGTTCGCGGGTCAGGACGGGCTCGATGCGATTCGGCCCTTGGTCGGCCAAGCAGCCGCGCGCTCCTCCGTGCGCCTACTCGCGCTGGAGGTCGGCGCCGGTCAGGCCGCCGTCGTCAGTGAGCTGATGCGCGCCGTGGGCTTTCCGTCGGTACGCGCCGAGCGCGACCTCGCAGGGATCGAGCGCGTCGTCGTCGGGAGGCGAGCGTGAGCGTCGTCATCGTGAGGTGCTCGGCTGGGGGCGATCGTGAGCGTCGTCATCGTGAGACGCTGGGCAGGGTGCGACCGTGAGCCTCGCACTCGACGATGCCATGCGCTTGGAGGAATGCCTGGCCGGGGATGGCGTTGCGCTGATTCCCACCGACACCGTCTACGGACTCGCTTGCAATCCAGAAAGCAAGACAGCCTTGCGGCGCATCTACGAGCTCAAGGGGCGTCCGGCCCTCAAGCCATCTGCCGTCATGTTCTTCGCACGCGAGTCGGCACTGGAGTCGCTGAGCGAGTTGCGGCCGCGCACGCGCGCCGCGCTCGGCGCGCTGCTCCCGGGCCCGGTGACACTGCTGCTGGAGAACCCCAGTCGGCGGTTCCCATTGGCGTGCGATCCGGGCGCAGGTGGCGGCGCCGGCCTACTCGGGCTACGCGTGCCACTGTTGGAGGGCCCGCTAGCCGCGCTAGCAGGTGTTGGTGTGCCAGCAGCACAATCGAGTGCCAACCTCTCAGGCGGCGCCGATCCGCGCGACTTGCAAAGCGTGCCCATCGAGTTGCGCGAAGGCGTCGATCTTGTGCTCGACGGTGGCGCGCTTCCCGGCGTCGCCTCCACTGTGATCGACCTGTCCGAGTACGAGCAGAGCGGGCGCTGGCGGACCGTGCGGGAGGGGCCGTTCGACTCTGTCGCTGTCGCAGCGGCGCTCGACGGAGTGACATAGCGAGCCGATACTGTCGATGCCATGCAGACGGCGTCGCGCGTATGACCGCCGATGGCCGGCTCCTGCTAGCCTCGTAGTGCGCAGCCGCGACTGGCGCGAGAGGTGGAATCGACCATCGGGAAGCGGCTTTGCGATCATCGCCGCGCGCCTGGGCACCCATAGCGATCACAAGCTTTAGGAGCGCGCCCATGTCCGTTTATACCCGTAAGGGTGATCTCAGCCCCGACTACTTCAACCGTCCGCTCTCCGAGGTGGACCCCGAGGTCGCCGCCGCCCTGCGCGGCGAGCTCGAGCGTCAGCAGCAGACGCTCGAGATGATCGCCTCGGAGAACTTCGTGCCGCAGGCGGTGCTCGAATGCCAGGGCTCGGTACTGACGAACAAGTACGCCGAGGGCTATCCGGGCAGACGCTACTACGGCGGCTGCGAGTGGGTGGACGTCTCCGAGCAGCTGGCGATCGACCGCGCAAAGGCACTGTTCGGGGCCGAGCACGCAAATGTCCAGCCGCATTCAGGGGCCCAGGCCAACACGGCCGTCTATCACGCATTGCTTGCACCGGGCGACACGATCATGGGCCTGTCGCTGGCCCACGGGGGCCACCTGACGCACGGCATGAAAATCAACGTGTCCGGCAAGCTGTATGAGATCGCCGCGTACGAGGTCGACCGCGAGACGAGCAGGATCGACATGGACGAGGTGGCGCGCATCGCGCGCGAGCGCCGGCCAAGACTGTTGCTGGCCGGCTGGTCGGCCTACCCGCGCCAGCTCGACTTCGCACGCTTTCGCGAGATCGCCGACGAGGTCGGAGCGCTGTTGATGGTGGACATGGCCCACTTCGCCGGTCTCGTCGCGGCGGGTCTGCATCCCAACCCCGTCGAGTCCGGCGCGGATGTAGTGACAACCACCACCCACAAGACGCTCGGCGGCCCACGTGCGGGGATCATCCTGTGTAAGGAGGAGTTCGCCAAGAAGATCGACTCGGCCGTCTTCCCAGGTCAGCAGGGTGGCCCACTCGAGCATGTGATCGCGGCCAAGGCGGTAGCCATGAGGATTGCCGCAAGCGAGCTGTTCGCCGAGCGCCAGCGCCGCACGGTGGAGGGCGCCAAAGTCTTTGCCGAGCAGCTCTTGACGGCCGGTCACGGTGTCAACGTGCTCACCGGCGGCACCGACGTGCACCTCGCGCTTGTGGATCTGCGCGCCTGCGAGCCCGAGCTGAGCGGACGTCAGGCCGAGGATCGCCTGCACGAGATCGGCGTGACCGTCAACCGCAACGCCGTCCCGTTCGATCCGCGTCCGCCGATGGAGGCCTCGGGACTGCGCATCGGCACGCCCGCGCTTGCCACGCGCGGTCTGCAGGTCGAGGACTTCGCTGAGATCGGCCAGGTCGTAGCGGCAGCGCTGACTCCAGAGTTCGAGGCGCGCAAGGACGAGCTCGGCGAGCGCGTGCAGGCGATCGTGGAGCGCTACCCGCTCTACGAGCATTTGAACGCCGCGGCTGCGGCCTAGCTGCGGTAAATCATTGTGCGCACCGTTGTAGTTGACAGCGGCGCATGCGCCGCTGTCCGGGGCGGCAC
>JBAQGH010000159.1:0-89389 GCA_049287685.1 Solirubrobacteraceae bacterium
GAAAGCGCTTGTTTGGGCCGGAGCCACTAGCCTGTTGCCCTGATATGGCTGAGATCGGAGCGACCCTACGAGAGGCGCGCATGCGTGCTCGTATCGACGTGTCCGAGATCGAGGCGCAGACGAAGATCCGAGCCAAGTATCTGCGCGCCCTGGAGAACGAAGAGTGGGACCTGCTGCCGGGCCCCACGTTCGTGCGCAGCTTCCTGCGCACTTACGCCCAAGCGCTGGGCCTCGACGCGAAGGCGCTCGTCGACGAATACCGCATGAACTACGAGCAGCCGAGTGAGCTGGACCGTCAGCCGGTGATGTCGCCGCCACGTCGCATCCCCCCGCGCTCGAGCTCAAACAGACCGGCACCCTCGCGCGGCTATGTGATCGCGGTGAGCGCGTTCGGCCTGCTGATCGTCGTGCTGGTTGTGGCACTGGCCGCCGGCAAAAAAGGGAACGGTTCGCCGCCTACCACGGCGAGCTCGACGAGCCCCCAACAAAGCCACAGCTCCAGCCACCGCGACCACAGCTCCACCTCATCCGCGCCGAGCGGTACGAATGAGCGCATCACCCTCTCGTTGCATCCCACAGCGCCGGTGTACGTTTGCCTGGTCGATGCGGCCGGCAGCAAGCGGATCCCAGGACTCACGATCGAACCGGGCTCCTATACGCCGCGCGACTACCACTCGACGCGCTTTGACCTGTTGCTGGGCAACAACGCAGTGAAGATTTACGTGGACGGCAAGGCGTTGAGCGTGCCTCCGTCGAGCAAGCCGATCGGCTACTCGATCACGAGCAGCGGACGCCACGTGCTCGCTGCCGCCCAGCAGCCGACGTGCAGATGAGCGACGCACCCCGCGCCGGGATCCTGGTGACGGGCACCGAGGTGCTCACGGGACGTGTGCGCGACCGCAATGGCCCTTGGCTTGCCGATCGCCTGCTGGAGGCCGGGGTCGATCTGGCTCAGATCGCGATAGTCGGCGATCGCCCGCAAGATCTACTGGCGGCGCTCGAGTCGATGGCGAGTGAGGGCTTGGATGTGGTGCTCACCAGCGGCGGCCTGGGACCGACAGCCGACGACCTGACTGCCGAGGTCGTCGGCTCCTTTCAAGGCCGCGAGATGGTGCTGGACGAGGCGCTGGAGGGACGCATCGCCGAGATCCTGCGACCGCTCTCCGCGCGCTACCCCAACCTCGACCGTGACGCGATCGCCCGCGGCAACCGCAAGCAGGCCACGATCCCGCGCGGCGCGACCGTGCTCGAGCCGGTTGGCACAGCACCGGGTCTGGTCGTAACCCCAGCCGAGGGACGCGAGGGACCCACCGTGGTGGTGCTACCGGGACCGCCGCGTGAGCTACAGCCGATGTGGAAGCAGGCACTGGCGACCGAGGCGTGGCGCTCGGCAATCGCCGCCGCGCGTGTCTACCGCATTCAGATGCTGCGCCTGTTTGGAATACCGGAGTCGGAGATCGCCGAGACGCTGCGCCACGCCGAGCGCGAGGGGGTGGATCTGAGCGCACTCGAGATCACGACATGCCTGCGCAGCGGCGAGATCGAGATCGTCACCCGCTACGAGCCCGACGCCCAATCCACCTACGACGAGCTCGCGCGGATAGTCGCCACACGCCATGCCGACACGCTCTATTCGACCGACGGCACGACGATCGACGCTCAGGTGGCGACGCTGCTGCGCGGCGAGCGACCGGGGACCACGCCGGCGGGCTCTGATTGGCCGGCTGGTGGCGGGCAGGACAGCTTGGTGGTGGGCGTGACACACACAATTGCCGTCGCCGAGTCGTGCACCGGCGGACTGCTGCTGGCACGCCTGACCGACCCACCGGGCGCCTCAGAGTACGTGCTGGGAGGAATCGTGGCTTACTCGAATGAGACGAAGATCGCCCAGGTGGGCGTCCCACCCGAGACGATCGAAGCGCACGGCGCCGTATCCGAGCAAGTGGCTCAAGCGCTTGCCGAGGGCGCCCGCATGCGGCTCGGCGCCGAGCTGGGAGTGGGGCTTACGGGCATAGCGGGGCCCGGCGGTGGCAGCGAGCAGAAGCCCGTGGGGCTGGTCTGGCTCTGCGTCTCTGCCACGGATGGCGCAAGCTTGACACGCTCCGTGCGCCTGCCGGGAGGACGCCCTGACGTACGCGAGCGGGCGGCGCTCGTCGCGATGCACATGATCCGTCGCCTGCTCGGCGGCGGGCGCGACGACGTCGAGCCCGCGCCCGCTTGAACACGTATCTAGCATTACGCTGAGGATGTGATCAGGAGCCCAACAGCGCGACTGTTCGTGGCCGTAGATCCACCCATGGATGTCTGTGAGCGGCTGACGGCCTGGGCACGAGAGGGCCCCCGTAGCGCACACCCTGAAGGGCACAGGCAGGCGCGCGGGCATGCGAAGGCGTCGCTGCGGGTGCTCGATCCGGAGCTCCTACACGTGACGCTTTGCTTTCTGGGAAACCGCCCAGCGGGGGAGATGGATGTGCTCGCCTCGGAGCTCTCTACATGCAATGGGCGCGGCGGAGATCTGTCGCTCGGCGCGCCGCTGTGGCTACCCGAGCGCAACCCGCGTGCGCTGGCTGTGGAGCTACACGATGAGCACGGTCGGCTTGCCTCTCTCCAGGCAGAAGTGGTAGCCGCGCTGCAGCATGTGAGTGGCTGGCAGCCGAACGGCAGCGCCCACACAGATATGAAGGCAACGACGAGCAAGCGACGTTTTCACCCACACGTGACTGTCGCTCGTTTGCGCCAGGGCGAAGCGCCTCGACAGCGAGCCCTGCCACCGACACCTTCGGCCTCGTTCAGGCCGCGTGAGCTGGTGCTCTACCGCTCGTGGCTATCGCCTGAGGGCGCTAGCTACGAAGCGGTGGCCGCCCATCCAATCCGCTGAGGTCGTCACCGCAAATAGTGGCGATGCCCCCCGCGCGCGCGGGGGGCATCGCGCTTTTTCATCGGTCAAACCGCTGCCGGCTCTACCCACAGGACCGTGCGCAAGCAAGCCGGGCGGGCTACTCTTCGTGGAGCCCATGAAGCGCTACCACCTCACGACTTTCGGCTGCCAGATGAACGAGCACGACTCCGAGCGCATGAAGGGGATGCTCGAGTCGCTCGGCTACAGCGAGGCGTCCGAGCGCGCCGAGGCCGACCTGATCCTGTTCAACACCTGCTCGATTCGCGAGACCGCGGACAGCCGTTTCGTGGCGCATCTGGGGGAGGCGAAGCGCCTCAAGCGCGAACAGCCCGAGCGCGTCGTTGGCGTCGGCGGCTGCTGGGCGCAGTCGGTCAAGCAGGAGGTGTTCGAGCGCTTCCCCTTCGTCGACGTGGCGTTCGGGCCGGGTCAGACACACAAGCTTGCCGAGTTTCTGACCAGCGACTCGCTGACCGCACAGGGGTATTTCGAGTTCGAGGGCTTCACCGGTCATCTCCCGGCCAAGCGCGAGCGAGCGTTCCAGGGCTGGTTGCAGATCAGCGTGGGCTGCAATTGCCGCTGCTCCTACTGCATCGTGCCGAGCACGCGTGGGCGAGAGGTGTCGCGGCCACCGCGGGAGCTGGTGGCAGAGGTGCGGGCGATGGCAGCCGACGGTGTGCGCGAGGTGACTTTGCTCGGCCAGAATGTCAATTCTTACGGGCGCGACCTACGCATGGACGGCAGATCTGAGACGTTTGCCAACCTGCTGTGCCAAATCGACGCGATCGACGGAATCGAGCGCATCCGCTACACGAGTCCCCATCCGAAGGACATGCGCGAAGACGTGATCCGCGCACACGCTGAGCTTACGAGCGTGTGCGAGCACATCCATCTGCCGCTGCAATCGGGCTCGAGCCGCATTCTCAAGGCGATGCGCCGCACATACGACCGTGAGCGATATCTCGACCGCGTAGCTTTGATCCGCGAGCACGTACCCGACGCGTCGATCACGACCGACATCATCGTTGGCTTCCCGGGCGAGAGCGAGGAGGACTTCGAGCAGACGCTGGAGGTAGCCGAGCAGGTGGGCTATGACAGCGCGTTCACCTTCATATTCTCACCGCGCAGGGGCACGGAGGCAGCCGAGCTGACTGAGGGGGTCGTGCCGCATCCGGTCAAGGTGGAGCGCATGGAACGCCTTGTGGAGGTGGTACAGCGTCGCGCCTCCGAGCGTGCGCAACGCTTCGTGGGCCGTACCGTCGAGGTGCTCGTCGAAGGCCCCTCGCGCACAGACCCCGAGCGCCAACGCGGACGCACGCGCCACAACAAGGTCGTCAACTTCGCCGGCCTCGCGGCGCCAGGCGAGCTGACACAGGTGCAGATCGTCAAGGCCACGAGCCAGACCCTCAGCGGCGAGGAGAGTCTCCTCGCCCGCACGGCTCGCTGACTCCCACCGCCAATCAGACATCGAAGGATTGAAGGACTCGTGCTCGACTGGGCGAACATACGTTCCCATGGTTCCGTCCGAAGCACCCCATACATTTTCATCTCCAGCTTTCGACAGGAGGAGCAAGACGATGCCCGTGACCGATGAGGAGAAGGCCGCAAAGGCGCGCGACGCGGCCCTGCAAGGCGCGCTGGGCCAGATCGAGCGCGAGTTCGGCAAGGGCTCGGTCATGCGCATGGGCGACGAGGGCGCACAGGTACGCGTGGATGCGATCCCTACGGGTGCGCTATCGCTCGACCTGGCGCTCGGCATCGGCGGCGTGCCCAAGGGCCGCATCGTCGAGGTCTTCGGCCCGGAGTCATCGGGCAAGACAACGCTGATCTATCACGTGCTCGCCGAAGCACAGAGGCTCGGCGGCGTGTGCGCGTTCATCGATGCCGAGCACGCGATGGATCCCTTGTACGCCAAGGAGATCGGCGTCGACATCGACGAGCTGCTCGTCTCCCAGCCCGACTACGGCGAGCAGGCGCTCGAGATCGCCGACATGCTCGTGCGCTCGGGCGCCATCGACGTCGTGGCGATCGACTCGGTGGCCGCGCTCACTCCGCGCGTGGAGCTCGAGGGGCAGATGGGCGATCAGACCGTGGGGGCACAGGCGCGCATGATGAGCCAGGCGATGCGCAAGATCGCCGGCAACCTGAACAGGACCGGAACGCTCTGCATCCTCACCAACCAGATCCGCGAAAAGGTGGGGGTCATGTTCGGCTCACCCGAGACGCAGCCGGGCGGGCGCGCGCTGAAGTTCTACGCCTCTCAGCGGCTTGACATCCGTCGCATCGAGACACTCAAGGACGGCACGGAGGCGGTCGGCAATCGCGTACGCGTGAAGGTCGTCAAGAACAAGCTCGCGGCGCCCTTCCGCCAAGCCGAGTTCGACATCGAGTTCGGTAAGGGCATCTCGACAGCCGGTTGCCTGGTCGATCTCGGGATCGAGCACGGCATCGTGACGAAGTCCGGATCGTTCTTCTCCTATGGAAACGATCGCCTCGGGCAAGGTAGGGGCAACGCGAAGACCTATCTGGAGGAGAACCCGGCAATCGCCGGTGAGATCGAGCGCAAGGTGTACGCGGCGCTCGGGATCGGGGCCGACAAGGTCAGGCCGATCCAGGGCACCGAGACACCGCTGACGGTCGCCCCCGAGCCGGCCGAGGCAGACACGCGCGCCGCCTGAGTCGCGCTAACCGCGGAAATCCTCCCGGACGGGTAACCGCCCGGGAGGCTCTCTCCGTTTAGCCCCACGGGGCCGTGACTACTGGGTGGTGGCGCCTGCCGGAGGGCCGCCTTCGTAGGCCGAACCCGAGTTCGAGCCCGAGCCGGGCTTGCTACCCATGTTCGGGCACGGGTGACCGGCGGATCCGGGCGGCGATGTCTGCGTCTTCGGCGTGGTCGTCGACGGTGTCGTTGTGGTGCTCGACGGTGTCGTCGTTGCCGGGGTGCTCGCCGTGTTGCTGGTGGACTGGGTCGTCGTGCTTGTCGTGGAGCTCGGTGCCGCGGCAGCGCCGGCGATGCCGGCAACGGCTCCGCCTGTTGCCAGTGCGCCGACGACGAGACCTGCTCGGATGATGCCTCTGCTTTTCATACGCGAACCTCCGGTGAGTGGTAGCGGGTTACGCCAACCATCCTGAGACCGATCCCTAAGGCGATCGGAACGCGCGCCTAAGTAAGGGCGAAGGACTTTGTAGGAGGCCCTCTTATGCTTCCCGTACATCGGGGAGCCGAAACTAGGAGATGCCCTTACCCCTGTGACCGTCGGCTAGGTCGTAGGCGATCCTGTCGCTGCCTGACTTGCGTGTGACCGTTGCCGATATCTCCGGCGCGAGACCGGCAAACGCGGAGCCGAGGCGCAGTGCGATCGGGGCGACGTCCACCTCGCCACGGTTGTGCTCGATCGCTCCCACCACGGCCTTGGCCACATCCTCGGGGCTGCGTGTGCCCACGCCCCTCGGCAGCTTCACGTTCGCGACGGCGAACATGCCCGCGTCGCGGATGAAGGCGGGGAAGACTGTCGAGACGCCTACTCCTGTTCCGTGCAGCTCGGCGCGCATCGCGCCTGAGAAACCCCGCAAGCCGAACTTCGTGGCGTTGTAGATCGAGCTGCCCGCCGTCGCGGCCTTGCCCGACAGCGAGGACATGAACAGCAGGTGCCCACTGCCACGCTTGACCATCTCCGGTATGAGCGCGTGCGCGATCGCGATCGGCGCGCGCAGGTTTACCTCGAGCGCCCGATCGATCTCCTCCATCGTCAGGGAATCGAGTGTGCCGCTGCCTGGCAGCGCCGCGTTCGCCACGAGGATGTCGAGCTCACCTGCCTCGGAGAGCAGACGGTCTACCTCAGCCGCCTCGCTCAGGTCCACCGCCAAAGCGCGCGCGTGCAACTCTAATGCCAACGGTTCCAGTACGTCCAGCCGTCGACCGGTGAGGATCAACTGCGCACCTCTTGTCGAGAGCGCACGGGCTATCGCGTGGCCAAGACCGCCCGTCGCACCGGTGAGCAGCACCTTGGAGCCAGAGATATCCATAGCTGCAAGCCTACGGGATATGTCTTCGCGCCCGCATGAAGCGTGCTCGCACACACGTGACCTATCGCCGCACCCGATCGTCCCGTCCGCGATCGCCCGGTCCTAGCAACGTGTGCCCGCGCTCGTCAAACGTGATCGCCCTGTTTGGGCCGACCGGCATCGGCAAGACCGCTGTCGCAGTGGCGCTCGCTCGCCGCCTGCACGTCCGCGGAGAGCGCCCGGTGGCGATCTCCGCGGACGCACTGCAGGTCTACCAGGGCATCGAGACGCTCACAGGCGTCGCCACGGAGGCCGAGCAGAGAGAGCTGGAGCACCGTCTCGTGTCGTTCCTGCCGATCGACGCGAGCTTCAGCGTCGGCCAGTATGCCGAGCTGGCACACGCGGAGATCGACGATGCGCTGGCCGAAGGGCGCAGGCCGATCGTCGTGGGAGGCACAGGGCTGTATCTGCGCGCGGCGCTCTGCGAGCTCGACCTGCGCCCTCCACCGCCAGAGGGAGTGCGCGAGCGCTGGACTACAGAGCTAGAACGCGAGGGAGCGCCGGCCCTGCACGCCCGGCTCGCCCAGCGCGCATCATGGGCGGCCGAGGAGATCGACCCGAACGACCGACAACGGATCGTGCGCTCACTGGAGTTGCTCGACGTGGGTGAGCTGGAGCCGCCGAGCGGGCCCTCACAGCTATGGACTGGAGAGATGCGCCAACCGACACTGCTGGTAGGACTGACGATGGAGCGAGAAGCGTTGTATGTGCGCATCGACGCACGCGTAGACGCGATGCTCGCGCAGGGGGTGCGCGAGGAGGTCTCAAGCGCCCATGCCGCCGGCGCCAGTGCCACGGCACGCAAGGCGCTTGGTTTCGACGAGCTGTTGGCGGGGGATGTGGAAGCGATGAAGCGTCATACGCGCAACTACGCACGCCGTCAGTTGACCTGGATGCGCAAGCTCGCCGGCGTGCAGCCGCTCGACCTGACAAACCTCTCAGCAGAACAGGCCGCTGAGGAGATCCTCGCGATGAGCGCCTAGACTCTCGCGCCGCATGTCCGAACACGCTGAACAGACACCAGCCGTCCCTTCAGCCCGCATCGCGAGGCGACTTGTCACGGCCAAGAGGAGCTCCCGATGAGATTCGAGAAGTGGCAGGCGCTTGGCAACGACTACCTGATCGTTGAGCAGACAGAGCTCCCGTTCGAGCTGACCCCCGAGCGCATCCGCAGGCTGTGCGCGGGCCACTTCGGGGTCTTCGCCGACGGCATCCTGTTGCTGGCGCCACCGCAGGATCCACGCTTCGTGGCGAATCTGCGCATCTATAACCCCGACGGCTCGGAGGCCGAGCTCTCAGGCAACGGCGCGCGCGAGGCGATCCTCTATCTGCGCCAGCGTCGGTGGACCGATCAAGACGTCTTTTCGATCCAGACCGCCGCTGGAGAGATACGCCCGACGATCACCGGCCCAGACACCTGTCGCGTGGACATGGGCCGTGCGAGCCTCACATCCAAGGACTTTCCCAGCGGACCAGGCGATGGTGCGGGCGAGCTCGTCGCCGACGCTCGCGCCTGGAGCTTTCAGCACGTGTCGATCGGCAATCCCCAGTGCGCCATCCACGTCGAGGACCTGGCGACATTGAACGCACTGGACTTGCCGAGCATCGGCCCCGCAATCGAAGCGCACGAGCTGTTCCCCAACCGCACGAACGTGTCGTGGTACACGGAAGTCGAGCCTAGCGCGGACGGAAGGGGCGAGCGCGCGATCCGCGCACGCATTTTCGAGCGTGGGGTGGGAGAGACGCTCTCCTCTGGTACCGGCGCCACCGGCGCCGCTGTGGCCAACCGCTTGCGCGGTGGGCCAGAGCAAGTCACGGTATTGCTGGACGGGGGAGAGTTGAGCGTCGAGGTGGGAGAGGATCTGCACGTCAACCTGACAGGCTGGGCACGACCCGTATTCGCGGGAGAGCTCAGCGAGGACTTCATCAAGGAGCTGTATGAGACCGAGTGAGCGCCTGAGCCGCATTCCGCCGTACCTATTCGCCGAACTGGAGCGCAAGATCGCCGCCAAGCAGGCCGCGGGCGTCGACGTCATCAGCCTGGGAATCGGCGATCCCGACCGGCCAACCCCGGCGCTGATCGTCGAGGCGATGCAGGAGGCCGTCACCGAGCCAGAGACACACCGCTATCCGTCAAATCGCGGGCGCGGCGACTTCCGCCAAGCACTCAGTGACTTCTATGTACGCCGCTTCGACGTGACGCTCGACCCTGAGAACGAGATCATCCCGGCGATCGGCGCCAAGGAGGCGATCTTCAACCTCAACCTCGCCTTCCTCGACCAGGGCGATGTTGCGCTTGCCTCCGACCCCGGCTACCCCGTCTACACCGGCGGCCCGCTGATGGCGGGCGGCGATCCCGTCGTGATGCCACTCGTACCGGCGCTCGGTTTTGTCCCCGACCTCGACGCGATCGACGAACAGACGGCCAGTCGCGCCAAGCTGATGTTCCTCAACTACCCCAACAACCCAACAGGCGCGATCGTGCCGCGCGGCTTCTTCGAGCTGGTCGTCGACTTCGCCAAGACATACGACATCCTCGTCGTGCACGACAACGCATACAGCGAGACCACCTATGACGGCTATCGCGCGCCCTCGTTCCTGCAGACGCCCGGCGCCAAGGATGTCGGCATCGAGGTGTTCTCGCTCTCCAAGGGCTACAACATGACCGGCTGGCGCTGTGCGGCGATACTCGGCAACGCCGAGGTGGTCGAGCACTATTGGCGGTTGAAGACGAACATCGACTCTGGCCTGTTCGAGGCAGTCCAGCTTGCGGGCATCGCAGCGCTCTCGCCCGATACCGATGCTGAGGTGGTCTCGATGAACGAGCTGTATCGCATCCGCCGCGACCTGGTGTGCGACGCGCTGGCAAAGGCCGGCGTACACGTAAACCCGCCCAAGGGCACGATCTACGTGTGGGCACCGATCCCAGAGGACTTCGAGAGCTCGGTGGCCTACTGCGAGCACGTGCTCGAGCAGGCGTCGGTGGTGGTCTCGCCCGGCAGTGCCTACGGTCCCAGCGGCGAGGGTTGGTTTCGGATCGCGCTCACCACGCCCGATGAGCGTCTCGCCGAGGCGGTTGAGCGTTTGGCCACACTCGGCGGCTGATCGCACTTGGTGTAACGCAACACCCTGCGGTGCCTGCTCAAGGAGACCACGGTGACCTGGGGCGAGGACCAACTACCGGGAGCAGAATGGGTTTTGGTTGGCGGGAGAGGCTGATCTACACTCGAAGAGGATGAACCAACCCACAAGGCGCGCCACCCAGCGAGCATTCTGCATAGCCGCGCTCCCCGACGATGAGAATCTCGAGGAGTTGTATGAGTTGCTGCGTACGGCCGGCGTGGAAGTCGTGGGGGAGATGGTCCAGCGCCGCGAGCAGCCGCACCCGAACACTTATCTGGGCCCCGGCAAGGTAACCGAAGCCAAAGGAGCCGCACACGAGTGCGACGCTAACGTGATCGTTTGCGACGACGAGCTGAGCGCACGCCAGGAGCGCAACCTGGAGCAAGCGCTAGGCATGCCTGTCGTCGATCGCACCACGGTGATCCTCGACATCTTCGCCACGCATGCCTCGAGCGCCGAGGGCAAGCTACAAGTCGAGCTGGCCCAACTGGAGTACAACCTGGCGCGCATGCGCGGTCTGTGGACCCACCTGGAGCGCCTCGGCGGCGGGATCGGCACACGTGGACCGGGGGAGACCCAGATCGAGACCGACCGGCGCCTCGCGCGCAATCGCATAGCTGCACTGCGACGGCGCCTCGAGCACGTGAAGGGCACACGCTCGGTGATGCGCGCTGAGCGCGAGCGGGCAGCGCTGCCGAACATCGCGCTCGTCGGTTACACAAACGCGGGCAAGAGCACATTGCTGAACGCTCTTACAGGTGCCGATGTGGGGGTGCGCGACCGCCTGTTCCACACGCTCGACCCGAGCACGCGCATGATGCGCATCGACGGGCGCGCCCACCTGCTGACCGACACCGTCGGCTTCATCCGCAAGCTCCCCCACCAGGTAGTGGACGCGTTCGGAGCGACGCTGCAGGAGACACGCTTGGCCGATCTGCTGCTGCACGTGCTGGACGCCTCCGCACCAGAGCACGACCAGCTCGCGATGCGCAGAGCAGTCGAGGAGGTATTGGAGGAGATCGGCGCCGGCGAGCGCCCGCGCGTGCTCGTGCTCAACAAGATCGACCTGCTCGACGAAGAGGCGCGCGAGGAACTGCGTCTAGCACACCCGGATGCGGTGCTGGTCAGCGGCGCATCCGGAGCCGGCCTACCCGAGCTCGAGCAGCGCATCGAGCAAGAGCTGCGTCACACGCTGCGCCCAATGGAGCTGCTCGTGCCATATTCGCAGGGCGGTAGCTTGGCCGAGCTGCACGACGTAGCCGGCGACTTGCGCCGTAAGGACACACCAGAGGGCGTACTCGTGCGAGCACTAGTGCCGGCACGCCTGGCAGAGCGCTATGCCAAGTTCGCCGTCAAGAACGGCTCAGCGATCGTCACCGCTTCCTGAGAGTACCCCGCGCTGTTGGCGCGAGAACAACTTCTCCAGGTTTTGGCTGGCGATCTGGTCGAGGTCGAGACCCAGCTCCGTGGCGAGCTGCGCGACGTACCAGAGCACGTCGCCGAGCTCCTTGGACATCGCCGCGCGGCGCTCGTCGCCGACCTTGCCGCCGTCGTCGCGAATCGCCTTCTTGGCGTGCTCGGCAACCTCACCGGCCTCGCCGGCAAGCCCGAGCGCGGGGTAGGCGAGCCACGCCTCGCGGGGGTACTCGGCTGTGCGACGCGATTCGCGCTGATACTCAGATAGGTCCATGGCTTCTGAAACAACTCGACCCGCCGGAGCGGGTCGGGTGTGGGTGTGGAGGAGCTACCTCCGAACGATTGCCAACGGCGTCCAGAATAGCAGGGCAACCTGCTGACCCGGCCTGACACAAGGCGGGTAGCGATCCCGCGAGCGCGTGCCGATTGCAACTCTGTCAAGACCGGGTCCAGCAGTTTGTTGGCGGCGGGCGGGAGAGTCGAACTCCATCCGGGGGCTTTCCCGAATTCCCGATTGGCAATCGTTCGCGCCGACCGCGACGCAACACCCGCCGTCGCAGACAATTGTACTAGATGCGCGCGACGGTACTTTGTGATCAGACTCCGGCAACGCGGCGAGCGCTGGCGTGAGCCGCGTCCTCAAAGGAGTCGTCAAGCGATGTCAGCGCCTCGACGTCGATACCCAGCGCCGTTGCGATCAGCCAGTCGGCAAACCACGCGTTCTTCGGCAGCAGCGGGCCGTGGAGATAGGTGCCGATCGTGTTGTCAGAGTGTGCCCCCTCGAAACCGCTGCGGCCGTCATTGCCGTGACCTTTGAGCATTCTGCCCAGCGGTTTGGCCTCAGAGCCCAAATACGTACGGCCGCCATGGTTCTCAAAGCCGGCGAGCACACGCTTTTCACCGTCAAGGTTGGCCTCGATCGCGACATTGCCGATCAACCGCTCGCCCGGCTCGCGCACGGTGCGCACGTCGAGCAAGCCGACACCCTGAAGCTGGTTGTTGCCAAGCGTGTAGGACTCGCCGAGCAGCTGATAACCACCACATACGCCGAGCACGATCGCGCCGCGCGCGGCCGCCTCGTGCAGGGCTTCGCGCTTGCCGGCCACCAGGTCCTCGGCGCAGAGCAGCTGGTCGCGGTCCTGGCCGCCGCCTATGTAGTAGATGTCGTGGGCTTCGCCGTCGAGCGCTTCGCCAAGTCCACTGCCGCTCAGCTGGAAGCCGATCCCGCGCCATTCGCAGCGGCGCTGCAGCATGAACAAATTGCCGCGGTCGGCATAGATGTTCATCAAGTCGGGGTACAGCGCGCACACCCGCAGTGTGCGGTCTCGAGCTCCATCTACTGCCATGAGCTGCTCGCCTCCCCGCGCTGTACCAGCAGCTCGCGCAGGGCGAGCATCGCCGTATAGGTTGGGAGCGCGTATAGCGGTGCATCGCCGCCCCCGCCCGAGGCAAGGGCCACACGGTCTGCCTCTGGACGCTCGGCCGCGGCGCTGGAAAGAGCGCGTGAAAGATCCTCGACGACTCTGATGCGCTCGGGCTCGATGCCTGCGTACTTCAAGCGCAAGGCAAGCTCGGGCGCCCTGGTGCCCGAGCAAGTCGCCAAGCGCACGCGCCCTGCGAGCAGCTCGAAGTCCGCATCCCAGATCCAAGACACGTCGTGGCCGTCGGCGGTGTTGTCGTTGAGCACTCCAAGCAAGTCGTGGGAGCCAGGCTCCAGTGCAAGCGTGCGCAGTACCTCATTTGCGCCGGCGGGATTCTTGACAAGCAGGATGCGAGTTTCGCGCCCAGCGACCGTGACCGTCTCAGCCCGACCGAAGGCGGCCTTGGTGCTCTCCAGTCCAGCCACGATGTCGGCCAGCGATATCCCCAGGGCGACGCCCAGAGCAGCCGCGGCAAGCGCGTTGTAGACGTTGTAGAGACCTGGCAGCGCAAGCTTCACCTCGGCCTCGCCGTCGGGCGTGCTCAACTGGAAGCGCGCCGAGCGCACACCTTCCAGCACGACCGAGCGGGCAAGCACTGTGGGGGAGGGCCGCCGTTGTCCGCAAGACTCACAGTGGTAGTGGCCGAGATGACCGAGGTACACAGCGTCAAACAAGTAGGGCGCCCCGCAGCGACGACAGTGCTTGGCGTCGGCGGCATGAGCCATGCCTGCAAGCGCCAGCGAGTCGTCGTCGACACCGAAGTACAAGACGCCGGCCTGCTCGTGGTCGTCGTCGGCCGGTCCGTGGTCGCCTTGCGCAGGCTCGCCTCCGACTTCGGCCGGTTTGCGGTCGAAAGCGGCCGGCTCGCGGTCACCTTGCACAGGCACGCCTCCGACTTCGGCCCGTCCGCGATCGAAAGCGGCCGGCTCGCGGTCGCCTTGCACAGGCACGCCTCCGACTTCGGCCCGTCCGCGATCGATGTCGGCCTGCTCTTGGTCGCCTTGCGCCCGCTCGCGTCCCAGGTCGGCGACAAGCGGATCGTCGGCGTTGCAAACGAGCCGAGCCCTCTCGGCCGGTCCGCCAGCGCTTACCGCACCGGCCCAGCGCTCGGCGATCGTCTCCAGCTCTCCGTAACGGTCGAGCTGGTCTCGAAACAGGTTGCCAAGCACCACCACGCGCGGGTGCATCTGCGCCGCGAGTCGATCGAGCCACAGCTCGTCGACCTCGAACAGCCCGAGCTCGCCGGTAATCGTGCCGCGGCGACCGGCGGCATCGAGCAGCGTCGAGGCGATCCCGCCAGCCATGTTCGCACCAGCCTGGTTGTGCACGAGCGATATGCCGGCAGCCTCGAAGATGCTCGCGGCCATCGCCGCCGTGGTGGTCTTGCCGTTGGTGGCGGAAACCAACACGCTGCCACGGGGAAGACGAGCCGCAAGCCCAGCGATCGCAGAAGAATCCATCCGCACAAGCAGCTTTCCGGGCAAGCTCGTACCACCTCTGCCGCGCAAACGGGAGACAGCGCCGACGGCGCGGGCAAGAGCGAGCTTCGGCCCGAGCGTGGCACTCATCGTTCTGCCGCGGCGGCGTCTGAGGCAAGCCCGGTGGCAAGGAACGCGTCCGCGCCAGAGCCGTCGGTCGGCACAAGCACGCGCACTGCGCCGCCGATCGCGCGCACGCGCAACGGCAGCTCCCCGATCGGGTCGCCATCGGCGTACATCGTGAACGGACGATCCGCGCTGACGGCTATTTCTCGCGCGCGAAACACTTTCACACTGGGCTCGCGCACGTGCCTACCGCTGAACACCTTCGGCAGAATCTTCGTGAGGAAGCCGAGCTTGCTGACGCTTTCGAGCACCGGCACGTCGAGCAGGCCATCGTCGAGCAGTGCGTCAGGCGCGGCGCGCATGCCACCGCCATAGGTCTTCGAGTTGGCTGCTCCCACCGAGTAGCCGACGAAGCTATGTGACTCACCCGGAGGATCGAGCTCTATCTGAAAGCGTGCCGGACGCCAGAACAGCAGAGCACGCAGCGCTCCATAGGCATACACAAGCCCACCAAGCCAGGCGGGAGCCTCGTTGGCGATGCGGTTGGCCTCGCTGTCGAAGCCGACGCTCGCGATACCCACGAACGCTTTCCCGCCTGTGCCCTTATGGGTATCGACCTCGCCGAGATCGAGCTTGCGTGAGAAGCCGGCGGCGACGATCGCACAGGCCTCGACGGGATCGGCTGGAATGCCGAGCACGCGCGCAAGGTCGTTGCCACGCCCGCCGGGCAATACGCCAAGCAACGCCCCGGGAAACTCACGCAACACGTCAGCGACAGCACCGACCATCCCGTCGCCGCTCAAGCACACGACCGTCTCCCCGGCAAGCGCGGCTCCGCGGGCAAGCTCGCGCGCATGAGCCAGATCGCGGGTCAACTCGCTGCGAACCCGCAGTCCATGTCCCTCCAGCGCGACAAGCACGTCGGCCAGCACGCGCCCGGCTTTGCCGCCGCCGGCGGCAGGATTCACGATCAGGCGAATGGGCGTGCTCATCGCGCAAGCGTATTGCGCCGTGGCCGCGTCGCGGGCGGGCGTCGGCGGCCGCAACTGTTGAGAATCGCGGAAGGATGCTTTAAGAATGCGCGAATATGGCGCAGATCTAAGGGACGCGCGACTATGCTGCCTCGATGTTTGACCGCTCAAGTGTCACGCGCCGGCTGTTGTGCGGCTCGGCTACGACGGCCTTCGGGCTCGTATTGACGGCGTGCGGCAGCTCCACGACTGGCGCCGGGACATCTACAGGCACGCCCATCCATCCCCAAAATGGAGGGTCATCGCTGAACGTGAAGCCTGTGTCCGCGTCCAGCAGCGGCAAATGCTCGAGGGCACGGGCGCCCGTGCCAAGGGGTGCGCAGCGCATCCCCAAGCCGACGCTCGAGCTAGACCCGGACAAGCGATATGTGGTGAGTCTCGCCACCAACTGCGGCGCGATCGAAATCGAGCTCGACGTGCGCCAAGCTCCGCGCACGACCGCATCGTTCGCCTACCTGGTCAAGCGCGGCTTCTACAACGACCTGACCTTCCATCGGGTGGCAGCCGGCTTCGTCATCCAGGGCGGCGACCCCAACGGCGACGGCTCGGGGGGCCCCGGCTACACGATCGTCGAGGAGCCACCGAGCAACATGCGCTACACGCTCGGCACCGTGGCCATGGCCAAGACAGCGACCGACCCCTCCGGTGCCTCGGGCAGCCAGTTCTTCATCGTCACCGCCCCTGACGCAGCCTTGCCACCGCAATACGCGCTAGTCGGAAACGTAGTGGGCAGCTTCGCCGGCGTGGATACGATCGCAAAGCTGCCGACCAACCCGCCGCAGGACGGCGCTCCGACGACCCCAGTAGTCATCCGCCGCGCAACGCTGTCCTCGAGCTGAGCCGCGGCACAGATCGGGACCTCGGGCGCGCACAATCGCGCCAATGTGTCCGACGCAGTGCTTGCCGAGCTCTACTTGGAGGAGCGAGTGGCGCCGGCGGCCGCGGCCTGGGCGCGATCTCGACGCCTGCGTCCAACCATCGCGGCGATCGCCACCCCGGCGATGGCAACGAACAGGCCAAGCAGTATCCCGGGTGCCAGCCCGAGCCCACCGAACGGCAGCGCCACAAGCTCCACGATCCCAAGGCCAAGTGCCAGCAACAAGATGATCAGCGCGATGATCAGCAGGATCCCGCGTGTGCGCGCGAGAATCCCGGCGCTGGCGGGCGGGATCAGCAACCCCATTGCGCGCAAAGCAAACATCTGGCGCCCGGTGGGGGGTGTCTGGCCGAGACGCTCGACCGCGCTCTTAAGGTCGCCGGCACGGCGCTCCGCAAGCGCCAGCGATGCGTCGGCCATGCGTCGCAACTGCATTCGTTCCTGAGGCCTGGCAGCCGCGATGGCCCGTTGGAAGTAGGCGCGCGCCTGCTCGGCGTCAAAGCGCTCGGACGCACGCGCCCCGAGGATCGCGAGCGCGGCCGACTTGTACTTCGTCTCGGCCTCGAGCTCCTCGTCGGTGCGCTGCTCGAGCGCTTCGATCGCCGCCTGGGAGCCGCGCTGCTCGACGCGGATCTGTCGTTGCTTGGGAGCCATGACGACTCATTCTATGGCTGGGGACTCTCAGGCGCTATTCTCGCTGATCCGAGCAACTCGAGAACAATGCGTCGAATCACCTCGCACATATCGCTGGTTGCGGTGCTCGCGGCCGTGTGCCTCTTCGGGCTGACTGCCACCTGCGCGGTCGCGGCTACAGGGCCAAGCACTTCGCTGAACAAGGCCGAGCTGGACAAGTCCGTCCAAGAAGCGCTCGCGAAAGCTGAGACGGGCACGAGCGCCGGTGCTCAGAACCCAGCGGCGGCGGGAGCGGAAACGCCATCCTCCAGCGAAGCCTTCAGCGCCCCCTCGGAATCCTCCTCGAACTTGACCAGTAGCGCAGCGGGCGAAGAAGAAGAAAGCACCGCAACGACCGCCACCACGGCTTCGGGCACTTCGCTGAGCAGCGTCTCGACAGGGGTGGTCATCCCAGTCGGCATCGTCTGCATCGTGCTATTGGGGGGGATCGCGTTTCTGATCCTGCGCGACGCGCGCAGCGTCGCTCCTGTCGGCGACGGTCTGGGCAGCCGCAGCACCGCGCAAGAACACGCAGCCCGCAGACGCAAGCGCCGCGCGAAGACCAAGGCAGCCCGCCAGCAGCGCAAGCGCAACCGCTGAGCTCGCAGCGAAGCGGCGGACCGCGGCACCATCGCGCTTTGTTGGTGTTGGGCGCTGAACGACCGCGTCAATGCCGAGCGAGCGAGCGCGCCATGACGCGGCGTGGGGGCTTGCGCACGCGCGAGGGAGAGGGGGCGCTCGGGGAGCCGTGCGGACCGCGGCGCGGCCGGTGAGGACGGGGAAGCCTGGGATGCGGCTCGGCTGGGGATCCAGGCAGAGTCTTGCTGCCTCCTTCGTCTTCGCCGGCGTCGGACTCGGAGCCACTCTGGTCTTCGAGCACGTCCATCGCGGAGTCTGAGCGCATCGGAATCCACACCATCAGCGACGCCATAACAAGCTTCACCAGCGCTACCAGTGCAAGCAGCAGCCACAAAGACATAGCGTCGATGCTACTACCAAGACTCGTCAAAGCAAATGTGGGGCGAGCCCGTCGGGATGCTCGCCCCACACGCGTCGATCGAGCGCCGCTCAGCTGCTCGCAGTCACCTGCACGGTGACGGTCCCAACGGCCTCCCTGGTGGTAAAGGCACCGCTGGCGAACTCGCCAAGGAACTGGACACCGGTCGCAGCAAGCGATACCGGCAGGTTCGTGAGCGTTATCGTTGCGCCGCTGACCACCGGATGCACCCCCTTGAGGCTGACACTCGCGAACGGGAACGTCGGCGGGCTGGCCTGCTGAGAGGTGAAGCTCAAAGTTGAGGTAGAGCCCAGCCCCAGGGATGGTTCGGAGATCGTGGCTTCGCTTCCTGAACTGAAGAGGCCGGGCACACCGAAGCTCGTAGAAAAAGTGATCCCACCGGTCGTTGTCAGCGAGCCGACCCCGGTGGATGGATTCAGCGTGCCGCCCGAAAGCGGGAAGACAAAGCCCGAAGCGAGCGCGCCGGTAGTGGGACTGACGGCGGCGAGGCTCACTTTCGCCTTTTCAAGAGCCTGTGTCGCCTGCGCGTTGAACGCCAGCGTCTCGGTGCCGGCGGTAACTTTGACGCTGGCCACTTTCTTGGCAGCTTTCTTCTTCTTGGCCTTTTTGTGTTTCTTGACCTTCTTGCTTGCGTGCGCGGATGCCGCGACGGCGACTGGCGTGCTCAGCATTGTCGCGGCGCCAAGCACCAGCAGCGACACCGCCGAGAAGAGCGCAATCTGCGCGCGAATCATTCGAATCATTGGCTAGCTCCTTGGGTCCTGCTTTACGAGGAAGACCGTCGCTTGGCACAAGCCCGTGCGTGCGCGCCTGACGGCGAGGCAGGATGCTAACCCTTGGTGGCCATATGCGATCGGCTACCTGAGCCGGCGATCGACTTCGTGCGATTGCAGCTCAAGGCCACGCGTGGGGCGGATTTGGAGCTCACCAGCTCGTAGCGGCGCAGGAAAGGAGAGTGCGCGCCGGACCTGTGGATGGAAGGCCGTCTTCCGAACAGGTTTACATAACATACATTATCGAGCACTGATTGGTAGTGGGTCAGTTTGAGGGAAGACGGCCTGCTGCTCGACGCCTCTGCCACCAACCACTAAGTGCCGCGCCTCCGAAGCCTCCCCAAAGACCAACTCCGACGTCATGCCAGATTCCGGAGTAGGTGGTCACCACAATGAGGAATCCGAGAGCCGATACACCCACTGCGATAAATACCTCTCGCCGGGATGGCGCCCCTCTACGGCGACGGAAAAACCTCATCCTCAAACAGAATACGCTCAATGGTTCGGTAGCTCTACGATCTCGGCGAGGCTCCAAACGTGGTCATCGACACCTGCGGCCATCGCGGGAGTATGTGGATATGGGTTGGCGAGCGTCTTGTGCGGGCGGCCAAAGTTGTAGTGCATGAAGTGGATTGCGACGGACGCGATGTGGTTCTCGATCTTCTTGCTGAACCCGTTGGTTAGCCGTGTGAATCGGCGCATCCCCATTCGCATCGTGAGGTTCTGGCGCTCCACGTAGCTCGTGCTGATCCGGCTCGGGTCGGGATCGCCGAGACGCACCGTGACTTTGGTACCCGTGCAGGCTGGCGGGCTATAACGGCCCGGAGCAACGGCTTGGCTCTTGTAGATCTTGTGGATCTGTGCCCAATCGACATCGTCCTTATCGAACGCGTACGGCACGCTCCCACGGTACGCCTGATGGCCGTCGGTGCTGAGCTGGATTCGCTCGGGCATCCGGCCCTTGATGTCGTACATGAACGCCAGCCGTCCTCGGTCGTGCGTTGACCGACAAGCCACGCCGGGACGAGCTTGGTGTCCGCGCAGATCGCCACCCACGTCCACACATCGCCGTAGCCAAACGTGCCCCTGCGCTCGTCCGGGACGTTTTTAGCCTTCGCGTAACAGAAGCTCCAGATCTCGTCGCACTCAATCGTCGTGCACGGCAGATCGACCAAGACGCGGCTCTGATACTCCGCGCACGCCTCACCCACATCCAACAAGAGCTTCGACACCGTGTTGATCGAGCAGCCCGCCATGCGGGTCGTCGCCCGGAGGCTGTTCCCCTCCACCAGCATCGAAAGGATCTGTGCGCGGCGCTCTGCGCTCAGCCTGTTCATATTGAACATGATGCATGAGCGGTCGGACAGAAGATTCTTTAGAAGCTACCTTCAGCCGATCTGAGTGCCCTGGTCCGTCTATTGGCGTGACGAAGAGGCTTACGCTCATAGGGCGAGATGATCGCGTAGCTCGGTTTACCGACGCCCTCGCGCTCTAGACGCTTAAGGAGAGCACGCATCTCACGCAACTGAACCCCATCCACACTGGGGTTCTCATCGACCAACTTCTTAATCCGTGCGTCGTCAGAAGCCGACATAGAGCCCTTTCCTATGCAGCACGAACGAATCGTGGCTTCGCTTGATGATGTAGTCCTTGAGCAGATGGTAGTAGTCGCGGACCGCAGCCGCAAGCTCCGGATCTTCCCCGAAGTCCTCAACGAGTAGCTTGAGGTCCCGGCGAAGAACCTCCATTGGTATGCCCCGACTATGGGAATGCCAGTGATCGGTCTTGTTGAGCTTCTCCGCGATCATTTTGGCGCGATCTGTGCGCATCTTTCTTGTGACTTGCTTCTTGCGTGTCTCTGTGCGCTTCCAATCCTTGAACTTGTATTTGACAAGCCAGTCCTTGAGGAGCGCGATAGAGAGCTCACGCTCCTGCTCATATCGATACAGCTCGGCAGCGTCGAAGTTCTGGACAAAGTACATGGCCTCCACCGTCGTGAGCTTGCCTGCCGCAGACTTCTCGACGAGGCGTCTGTATTGCTCTAGATACCCGAGGGCGGGTACCAATCCATCTCCCTTGTTGACTTGCGGATCGATCGGCCCAAGGGTCGACGCATAGTCCATGAAGATTCCGTCTCCGGACATCACCAAGATTGTTCCGGCTGACATCGCATAGTTCGGCACAAGAAAGTCGACGCGGCCGTAGTGCTCACGAAAGATGCGCGCAATTCGCTCGGCAGTATCGATATATCCACCGGAGGTCTCAAGAACGCACAGGAGGGTCTTGCGGCGATCGTCCATGTCCTCAAGCGCCTCCTTCACCGCATCGTCAGCGGGAGGATACATTGGGCCGAAATAGGTCAGGACATCTGCGTCGGTAGCGTCCTCGATGGCAGCGATACGCTCATCGAGCTGCTGCTCGATGATGCTGTTTGCGTCTCGCTCGGCTTTCGATAAGGCGTTCATTTTGTCTCGGATTTCCAGCGTGCTTGCGCAGCTCGCCTTGCGGCCTCGCTGCGCTGTTCAGGCGTCATCTTCGCCGCCCGAGCCTTTCCACCCTTTAAGCCGCCCTTGCGGCCCAACTCAACTGCCGCTGCGTCCTTGCCTGCATTTGGGTCAATCTCCGTAGCCTCGCCAGTGGCAAGATCAACGATGAGCTTCCCGAGCTGGTTCGGGTCGCGTGGACGCTTGCGCGAGCGGTCAGGCATAGGGAAAGCGTATCATGCAGACAAAACGCTACGCTCGATCCTTGCGACGTGGCGTCTGCGCGGCAGTTTAGCCCGCGATGCGGTCGAAGTACAGCGCGGCGCGCGTGGGGAAGACGAACCCGTCGCTCGTCTGGTGGATCAACCCGAGTCCACGGAGCCGCGTCAGGGCGTTGTGCGTGTCTTCTGGGCTGACGTGGTTGTCGGTGCGGTCGCGGACAAGCTCATCGACCGGCCAGGGGCGTTGATCGTTGGGGTCGAGGAGACGGTGCAAAACACCCCAATCGTGGCCGTTGTCGGCTTCTTCGACTCGGTTAGGCTCTTGTACGGGGATGGGATCCTCTGCGTCGGGGTCGCTGGTTTATAGATGCCCGCCAGCGTAAACCGCTCAAAGTCCGTTCAGCGGCTCAAATCGAAACTGACCCACTACCAATCAGTGGGTAGTGCATCAGTTTGAGAGCGAGACGTGCGGCGTCTCATCGATATGCGACCGGATCTCAGTCATATGCGACCGTTCTGTCCCACCCACATGCGACTGGTCGCGCCCTCGAGTCCCAGACGCCACGCGCTCAAAGACCTCGAACTACTCGGTGCTCTGCAGCGCGATCAGCAGCTCGTGCTGCTTGTAGAACCAGCCATCCATCGTCAGATCCTCGATCTCGTCGACGAGATCCTCGCCCACGAGCACCGGCGCGAATATCTCCGCACGCGCTCACGGTTGCGTGCTCGCGCCAGCATCAGCGTGTAATAGGTCGATAGTTTGTGAGTTGACTAGGCCACGGCCGGGCGTGTCGATCAGCGTTGAACTCCTTTTCTCGCAGGGTGGCTGCTCGGCCGCGAGGCCTGCTCCCTCACGCGCCAGGGCATAAGGGAGGCCAACCACTACCCGCGGGAGGATGAGAAGCTCGTGTGTGAGCCGATCCGATTTACTGAGGCAGGCCATCGGATCAAACGCGGCGGCCTATAGCTTTACCATGGAACGAGGTAGAGTCCCGATCATCACAATATGGGCCGCAAACCCCGCCTGTAAGGGGGTATGAGTCCCAACAAGTGGAGGTGGCAGATGGCCGAAGCAGGACCGCCCACACCAACAGAGGGAATTGTGTTGACCCACTTCATCGTCTCGGACGACGTTGAGCGTTCTCGGCGCTTTTACACCGACGTGCTCGGCGGCACGTTGGAACGCTCCGGAGAACCGACCAACGTCGCGCTCGCCAACAGCTGGATCGTCATCAATGGCGGCGGTGGACCGACGGATGACAAGCCGGCGGTCACTCTACAGACGCCACATGACCTTGACCGGGTCAGCAGCTTCCTCAATATCCGGGTCAAGGACATCGAGGCCGTGTACGCCGAATGGAGCGCCCGTGGTGCTCAATTCCTGACACCGCCGAAGCAGCACCAGTACGAGATCCGCTGCTACATCCGCGATCCCGACGGTCATCTGATCGAGGTGGGCCAAACCACCGACCCAGACGGGGACTGGACCCCACCTCAGTGGCTGTCGAGTACGTCCGCCGAGGAGCCCGAGTGAATGCCAAGTTCAACAGCGAGTCCGTCAGTTCGCCATCGGTGGTCCCGCGCCGACCGCCTTGGACGCTGCCGCGATCTCGCCGCGAAGCGTCTTTAGCGCGGCGACGAAGATCTCCGAGAACGTAGGGAACGGCTGGATTGTGTCCGTCAGAACGCCGAGTGGGACCTGGGCGCGGATCGCGAGCGTCGCCTGCTGCAGCCACTCGCCCGCCTCGGGGCCAAGCGCGTAGGCGCCCGTCAGCCGCTCGCCGTCGCTGAGCAGTGCCAAGAAGCCATTACTGTCGGCGTAGGCGCGCGTGTAGGTCGCGGTCTTCGCCACCTCCGACAGCGGGACCATGGCGCTGAAGCGGCCGGCGGAAGCGCCCACCGCCGCGGCTTGCGGGTCGGTGTAGACGACCCGGGGAACGGCCTCATAATTGGCCTTTCGCGGCTCGCCGAGGATGTTCGCGGCGACCACCTCGCCCTCGTACTTGCCGACGTGGGTAAGCGGCCACTGCCCGTTCACGTCGCCGATCGCCCACAGGTTTGCCGCCGCCCGCAGGTGCGCGTCGACTGGGACTCCGTGCGCGTCGGCCTCGACGCCGACGGTCTCCAGGCCGAGCCCGAGCACCCGCGGACGCCGGCCGGTGGCGACGAGCAGCTTCTCGCCGCGCAGCTCGCGTCCGTCGTCGATCTCGACGACGTAGTCCTCGCCCTCGCGTCGTGCGGCACTCGCGTTCGCGGACAGGACGAGCTCGATGCCCTCACTGCGCAGAACCTCGCCGAGCGCCTCACCGAGCGGCGCGGGCTCCCGCCCGAGCACGTGCTCGGCCATGTCGATCACCGCCACCTCGCCGCCGAGCCGACGCACGGCCTGCGCCATCTCCACGCCGACCGGGCCGCCGCCGAGGATCAGCAGACGGCGGGGAACCTCCTTCATGGATGTCACCTCGCGGTTGCTCCAAACGCCGTCGAGCTCGCGCAGGCCCGGCACGGGCGGCATGACCGGATCGGCGCCGTTGGCGAGGACCACGTGGTCCGCGGTGTGGCGCACGCCGTCGATCTCCACGACCCCCGGCCCGGCGAGCCGCCCGCTGCCGCGCAGCAACTCGATGCCGCGATCGGCCAGCCAGCGCTCCTGCCCGGCATCGGAGTGGTCGGAGACCATGAAGTCACGCCAGGCAAGCGCCGCCTCGACATCGACTTCGGCGCTCGCGGCGGCCTCGCGCGCCCCATGGACCGCCTCGCCCGGGCGCAGCAGCGTCTTGGAGGGAATGCAAGCCCAGTAGGAGCACTCCCCTCCCACGAGCTCGCGCTCCACGACCGCCACACGCAGACCGCCCTCGGCCAGCGCACCCGCGCAGTGCTCGCCCGGGGAGCCGCCGCCGAGCACGATCACGTCATAGTCGCTGCTCATATAGCTCCCTTCAGCGACCCGGCAGCCGCGCCGTGATCTCCTGGAGCAGCCAGCCATTGCCATCTGGATCGGTGAACTCGGCGAACGAGCCGTAGGTGCTGTGGTCAGGCGCCGGCCCGGGCACACGACCGGGGTCGTGGAACCGAGCGCCCAATGCCCGCTCGTGGAACACCTCGCTCACCTCCACGCCGCGTGCCAGCAGATCCTCACGCGCCGCCTCGATATCGGAGACGCTTAGGTAGACGCTCTCGAGCGAACCGGGCTCGGCGGACGTGACGTTCGTGCCAAATTGAATGGAGCACCCAGAGCCCGGCGGGGTGAACTGGACCAGATGCAAGTCCCCATCCGCAGTCACGTCCGCGTCGAGCCTCCAGCCGAGACTCGCGTAGAACTCCTTCGCCCGGTCGACATCCGAGACCGGCAAAACCACGACCTCGAGCTTGAACTCACCGGCCTGGACACTGCTCATATCGCCTCCACGCTCCCGTCGGATCGCCCATACTTTCCTCTCATCCGAGCAGATGTCAAGGCTCTCCCGGGCGGCGCGTAACGAGTCCGGAGCGCTCGTCGAGCGAACCGCTCGGCGGCGGCGTCGCCATGCATCCGCACGACGCCGGAAACCAAACCGGCCGACGGATGCCAACATGAGCAGCACGACAAAGTGCAGGACACTGACCGTGGCGTGATTTATTGAGTCAATTCCGACGACGGAGGTCAGCATGAGCAGCATCGACGAGCAGATGGTCTTGGCTCATTTCATCGTTTCAGATGATGTAGAGCGTTCTCGGCGTTTTTACACCGAGGTACTCGGCGGCAGGGTGGCCTTCTCCGGCCCCGGAGGGCTGACCTACGTCGCACTATCCAACAGTTGGATCATCATCAACGGTGGCGGAGGCCCGACCGACGACAAGCCGACGGTGACCCTACAGACGCCACATGACCTCGACCGGGTCAGCAGTTTCCTCAACATCCGGGTCAAAGACATCGAGGCCGTGTACGCCGAATGGAGTGCTCGGGGTGCTCAGTTCCTGACACCGCCCAAGCAGCACCAGTACGAGATCCGCTGCTACATCCGTGATCCCGACGGTCATCTGATCGAGGTGGGCCAAACCACCGACCCAGACGGGGACTGGACCCCGCCTCAGTGGCTATCGAGTACGTCCGCCGAGGAGTCATGACGACCGCGGTCATCGGCACCGGGACGCTCGGATCGGTCATCGCACGCCTGCTGGCCTCAGGCGGCGAGACCCTGCGGCTCTCGAGTGCCGACGATGAGTCGGCACGAACACTGGCTGCAGAGATTGGCCCAGCGGCGATCGTAGCCGGCGACAACCGCGACGTGTTGCAGGGCACCGATGCCGTCGTCCTCGCGCTACGGTTTACCGCGCTTAAGGGTGTCATCGACGAGATCGCCGACCAGCTCACCGACAAGCTCGTGGTCGTTCCGAGCAACCCGCTCGGCATCGACGCACAAGGTAACGTCTCACGTCTCCTGCCGGAAGGGCAAGCCTCTGGCGAAGTTCTAGCCGGGTGGTTGCCGGCGGGTACGTGCTTGGCGATGGCGTTTGGGACCATGTCGGCCGATATCTTGGAGTCCTCGGGCAAGCGAGCACCGGAGTCGGCGGTCCTCTTCTACGTGGCCGACGACGACCGTGCTGGCGAGGAAGTCGAGCGGTTGATCCGAACAGCGGGCTTCGAGCCGGTGAAGGCCGGCGAGCTGGAGCAGTCCGGTCGACTCGAGGTGGGCGGCGACCTTCACGACCTCGTAGTCGGCCCTGCAGAGGCAGGGTCATTGACCAGTGGGGTCTGATCGCTCCGCGGCCCTGGCCGGAGGCATCTCTTCGGTCGGCCCTTTGCCCGGATGGACTCCACGACGCTGACCATCGCTCATCGCTTCACCCCCACGCCCGTCCCCTCGGTGTAGCGGATCGCCTCCCCTTCGACTGGACTCACCAGGAACTGCTCGCGCTCGCCGCGATCCCAAGCCTCGCGCAACCCCGGTGCGCCCAGATCGAAGTCGGGGCGCAGGTTGCGGTGCAGCTCTTCGACCGTCGGGCGCCCCCAGTACCAGTAGCCGTTGTAGATCGCGGAGATCTGAAGCCCAGGAGCGAGCACGAATGTGTGCGGGACCATCGGGTCGTGGACGGGGTCCGTGTACTCGACGATGTCGAGATCGTTACGCACCGTACGCTCCGGATCAGAGAGGAACGGGAACTGCGCACCGACGCTATCGCGGAACTCATTGATCTCGAGCTGGTTGTCCGTCGAGATCAGGGCCACGCGCGTATACCCGACCCGGAAGTCGAGGTATGCATCGACCAGATAGCGAAGGAAACGGTGCTCCTTCGGATCGAACCCGCCGCGTGAGAGGTGGAGCACCATCGGGTTCGAGCCCTGCAGACTCGACAGACGGCGCACGACGCCGTCCTGATCGGGCAGTTCATAGTCGGGAAGGCGTGCCCCGACCTCGATATCCCCGCGCATGATGAGCCTCCAATCGGAATTTTCGTTTCTCGCAGGGTGGCAGCTCAGCCGCGAGGCCTGTTGCCGAGCTCAGCAGCGAGATCCGTCACCGTGACGGCAAGGAGACCTCGCTATGGCTCGGCGAGGTCAATTTCAATCCAGTCTCATATCGATGCGAAACACCAGTCGCATATCAATGAATCGAGTCGTCGCATATCGATGAGACGCCGCATTCCCCTGTGCGGCGCCCCGTTCATGTGAGACGGGAATCCCGTTCATCTGAGACAGCCGGGCTGGGGCTGGCTCACGTGGATGTGCTGCCGAGCGAATTCATTTCGGCCAGGAGCCGCCTCCGGTATTCGGTGAGGCGGCGCAGCTGGAGTCGCAGTTGTTCGCAGAGCTCCGCGCCGCGCACGACGTCCGCGGGTCGGGTGGCCGCGTGCAGCCTCTGATCGGAACGGCTTTCCCGCGGACGGTGCCCGACATGACTCGCGGCTCAGCGAGGCGAGTCTTGGTCCAAGGTGGACTCGATGTCGCTGTCAGCGCCGCTGCACCGGTGGCGGTGGGACCTGGAGAGCCATAGAATCGCGGCCGTGCCGTTCACGCTCAGGAACCTCAGGGAGGATCTGGAGAACCTTGGGTCCAACTTCGACGGCGCGCCGGACCTGGAGTTCCGCATGGCGAGCAAGGCGCTCGAGCTCGAGCAGTCCGGTCTCAGCTATCAGCGCATTCCGCCCGACTATCGCTTCCCGTACGGCCACACGCACAAGGAGCAGGAGGAGGTGTACGTGGTCGTGGGCGGGAGCGGGCGGATGAAGCTCGGCGACGAGGTCGTCGATGTCAAGGAGTGGGACGTGGTGCGCGTCCCGCCCGGTACGTGGCGAGGCTACGAGAGCGGGCCAGAGGGCCTCGAGATCCTCGTGTTCGGTGCGCCCAATCTCGGCGAAAATCCGCGAGAAGACGTCGAGGGTCAGCGGGACTGGTGGGCCGACTAATAGCGCTTCGCGTCTCGGGCGGGCACACTCCCCGAGCGAGCAACTGCTCCGGCCACGGCGGGCACCAGGGCACCTTCGGCTACGGCGGCGTGTGGACGTGGATCGCGATTTGCGCCGACACCAAGCTCGTCCCGACATGGCTTGTCGGGGAGCGCACGACAGAGGACTGCATGGCGTTCATGACCGACATCAAGAGCCGCATGAGCGACCGTATCCAGCTCAGCACCTACGGCCACCAGACCTACATGGCGAGCATCCCATACATCTTCGATGAGATCGGCTGGGCGCAGATTCACAAGGTCTACAAGCCCCAGGCCATCGCTCCGGGTCGGTATAGCCCGCCCGTCTGCACCGGCACGAAAGTCAAGGTGCGCCTCGGGGACCCCGACCCGGCGAAGGTCAGCACCAGCTACGTGGAGCGCCAGAACCTCACGATGCGGATGGGGATGCGCAGGTTCACGCGCCTCACCAATGCGTTCTCGAAGAAGGTCGAGAACCTTTCGCACGCCGTCATGGGTCCGAGCATACACGACAGGAATGTAGTAGAGTGTCGTGTATGGCGGGAAGGCCGAGAAATGCAAGTCGTGGGTTTGCTCCCCTGGAGTCCGAGGTAATGGACGCGATCTGGGACGCGAGCTGGCCGGTGTCGGTGCGGGAGATCGTGGATGCCCTCAACGAGCGGCGGCCCGCGCCGTTGGCGTACACGACCGTGATGACTGTGATGAATCGGCTCGCCGCGAAGAACGTCCTGTCGCGCCAGGGTGAGCGTCGCAGCTATGTGTATGAGGCGACGGCCCCAGACGCCGCCGGGATCGCGGTACGCGATGTGATCCGCACCTACGGCGATGCGGCAGTCGCGCATTTCGTGGATGAGGCGCGCACCGATCCCGGTGTGCTGCGCCGTCTGCGTGGTCTGCTCGCGGAGGACGCATGAGGCTCGACAGCGCCAACCGCAGCTTCCTTGCCCTGATGTCTCACTCGATGACCCGGCACTCGACCTACCTGCCGGTGGGCCCAAGCAGCCCGCCGAGACTGAGCGGAGCACACCTGACGGGCGCCGAGAACGAGGTCGCAGAGCGTGTCTGAGCTCACCTCACAGACAGCGCAGTCGGTCAGGAAAGCTCACAGCCACCCGATCTTCGCTCGTATATATGGGAGGTTCGCGATGATGAGCGACCGTCGCGGGAGCGCTGAGCATCGCCGCAAGCTGCTTGAGGGTTTGCACGGTCGGGTGATCGAGGTCGGCGCCGGCAGCGGCGCGAACTTCGGGCACTACCCAACCACTGTCGAGGAGGTAGTCGCCGTCGAGCCCGAGCGCTATCTACGCGAACGCGCCCAGCAGGCAGCGGCACACTCCCCGGCCGCGGTGTCCGTAGTCGATGGAGTCGGTGATCGTCTCCCCGGCGAGGATGGGTCCTTCGACGCCGGTGTCGCAGCGCTTGTTCTCTGCACCGTGCCCGACCAGCAGCAAACGCTCGCGGAGATGTTCCGTGTGATTCGCCCCGGCGGCGAGCTTCGCTTCTACGAGCACGTCGTCTCACACAGCAACACGGAGGCGCGTTTTCAGCGCCTCGCCGACGCGACGATCTGGCCTCGTGTCGCGGGCGGTTGCCACTTGTCACGCGACACCACGGCCGGGATCGAGCAGGCCGGCTTTGTGATCGAGACGTGCGAGCGCTTCCCGTTCAGCCCGGCGTCTTATCTCCCACCCGACCCGCACATCCTCGGAGTAGCACGCCGGCCGTAGGCCGTCAGCAGTGGCCGTGTGATGGATGTGCTCGAAGTCATCTGGCATGGACTTCGGGACTCGTTCCTGATGGCGTGGGAGGTGTGGTGGGCGCTGGTGTTCGGCTTTGCGATCTCGGGCGTCGTGCAGGCGTGGGTGCCAAGAGAGCGCATCGAGAGCGCGCTGGCGGGATCGGGTCCGAGACCCGTCGCGCTGGCAACGGGCCTCGGCGCGGCGTCTAGCTCGTGCTCCTACGCGGCAATCGCGATTGCCAAGAGCCTGTTTCAGAAGGGCGCTTCGGCGAGCACCTCACTGGCCTTCCAGTTTGCCTCTACAAACCTCGTGTGGGAGCTGGGCTTGGTGCTGTGGGTGCTGACCGGCTGGCAGTTCACGCTCGCGGAGTACGTCGGCGGGCTCGTGATGATCGCCTTGATGGCGGTGCTGCTGAGAGCATTCGTCTCGCCCCGCCTGGAGGCGCAGGCGCGTGAGCACGCGCAGCAGGCCGACACGGGTCACCAGCACCATATGGCCGGCGCGCAAATGAGCTGGCGGCAGCGGTTGACCTCGACCTCGGCGTGGTCGGATGTTGCTCACAACTTCCGTGGCGACTGGCAAATGCTCTATAAGGAGATCATCGTTGGCTTCCTGCTCGCCGGGTTCGTCGCGCAACTCGGCAACAGCTTCTTCAGCGATCTTTTCCTCGAGGGTTCTCCAGCGCTTGTGCAAACCGTGTGGGGCGCGTTCATCGGTCCAGTGATCGCTGTGCTGAGCTTCGTCTGCTCGGTCGGCAACGTGCCGCTCGCGGCGGTGCTGTGGTCGGGCGGCATCTCCTTCGCCGGAGTGATGGCGTTCATCTTCGCCGACCTGATCGTGTTGCCGATCATCGCTATCTACCGCAAGTATTACGGCAGGAGCTACGCACTTCGGATCGTCGGGCTGATGTTTGTAACGATGGTCGCCGCTGCGCTGATAGTCGATGGATTGTTTAGCGCCGTTGGGCTGATCCCGACCGGGCCGCGGCCCTCGCGCGGTGACATCTTTGGCACGATCGCCGTGAACTACAAGCTCGTGCTCAACGTGCTCGGGCTCGTGGTCTTCGGTACGTTCTTCTGGCTGACCGCACGGCGCGGTGTCATCGATCCGGTGTGTGGCATGAAGGTCGATAAGGCTAAGGCGATCCGTAAGGACTTCGGCACGGAGACGCTCTACTTCTGCTCCGAGCATTGCCTGCACGCTTTCGAGGCGAGTTCTGCCGAGCACTTGGTAGCAAGCCGAAGCTAAGCAGCCGCGAGGGTCTCGGTCAGGTGCCGACGTAGGCCGCGAGGTGCTCGCCGGTGAGAGATGGGATTCCCTCCCCCCCGATCCCATCCCGCCCGGCAACCAGGTCGACCGGTGTGCCCTCGAAGACGATCCGCCCGCCGTCGTGGCCGGCGCCGGGGCCGAGGTCGACGATCCAGTCGGCGTGCGCCATGACCGCCTGGTGGTGCTCGATGACGATCACCGACTTGCCGGAGTCGACGAGCCGGTCGAGCAGGCCGAGCAACTGCTCGACATCGGCGAGGTGCAGACCGGTGGTCGGCTCGTCGAGGACGTAGATCTCGCCCTTCTCGGCCATCCGCGTGGCCAGCTTCAGTCGCTGCCGCTCGCCGCCAGACAGCGTGGGGAGCGGCTGGCCGAGGCTGAGGTAGCCGAGCCCTACGTCGGCGAGCCTGTCGAGGATCTTGTGCGCTGCCGGCGTCTCCGCCTTGCCAGCGCCGAAGAACCTCTCGGCCTCGACCACCGGCATCGCGAGCACCTCGCTGATGTCCTTGCCGCCAAACTTGTACTCGAGTACCTCGGCCTGGAAGCGCTTGCCCTCGCACACCTCGCAGGGGGCGGCGACGCCGGCCATCATCGCCAGGTCGGTGTAGACCACACCGGCGCCGTTGCAGTTGGGGCAGGCGCCCTCGGAGTTGGCGCTGAACAGCGCCGGCTTGACGCCGTTCTCCTTGGCGAACGCCCTGCGGATCGGGTCGAGCAGTCCGGTGTACGTCGCCGGGTTGCTGCGCCGCGAGCCCTTGATCGCTGCCTGATCGACCGAGACGACCCCGTCCCGGGGCGGGCGGGAATTGACAATCGAGCCCTGGATCAACGAGCTCTTGCCCGAGCCCGCCACGCCGGTGACGACGACCAGCACGCCGAGCGGGATGTCGACGTCGACGTCGCGCAGGTTGTGGGTGCTGGCGCCGCGGACCTCCAGCACTCCAGAGGGCGTTCGCACCGACGGCTTCAGGGAGGCCCTGTCGTCGAGATGCCGCCCGGTGAGCGTGCCACTGGCGCGTAGCCCCTCGACGCTGCCCTCGAACACCACCTCCCCGCCCTCGGTGCCGGCGCCCGGTCCGAGGTCGACGACGTGCTCGGCGATCGCGATCGCCTCCGGCTTGTGCTCCACGACCAGCACGGTGTTGCCCTTGTCGCGCAGCTGCAACAGCAGCTCGTTCATCCGCTCGATGTCGTGCGGGTGCAGCCCGATCGTGGGCTCGTCGAAGACGTAGGTGACATCGGTGAGCGAGGAGCCGAGCTGGCGGATCATCTTGACGCGCTGGGCCTCGCCGCCAGACAGCGTTCCCGAGGGCCGCTCGAGCGAGAGGTAGCCCAGCCCGATGTCCACGAACGAGTCGAGTGTCGCCCGCAGCGCCTCGAGCAGCGGCGCGACCGACTTGTTCTCGAGCTTGCCCACCCACGCGGCGATGTCGCTGATCTGCATCGCGCAGGCGTCGGCGATGTTGATCCCCTTGATCTTCGACGAGCGAGCCTCCGCGCTGAGCCGGGTCCCGTCGCACTCGGGACAGACGCTGAAAGCAACCGCCCGCTCCACGAAGGCACGGACGTGCGGCTGTAGCGAGTCGACGTCCTTGGAGAGCATCGACTTCTGGACCCGCGGGATCAGACCCTCATAGGTCAGGTTGACGCCGTCGACCTTGATCTTGGTCGGCTCCTTGTAGAGGAGATCACCCAGCTCCTTCTTGGTGAACTTCTTGATCGGCTTGTCCGGGTCGAAGAAACCGCAGCCCATGAAGATCCGCCCGTACCAGCCATCCATGCTGTAGCCGGGGATCGTGAGGGCGCCGTCTTTAAGCGACTTGCTGTCGTCGTAGAGCTGCGTGAGGTCGATGTCGTTTACCGAGCCGCGGCCCTCGCAGCGCGGACACATGCCGCCGAGGATGCTGAAGCTTCGCTTCTCTTTTGTCATGCGGCCGGCACGCTCGAACGTGACCGCCCCGGCGCCTGAGATCGAGGCGACATTGAAGGAGAACGCCTGCGGCGAGCCGATATGGGGCTTCCCGAGCCGACTAAAGAGAATGCGCAGCATCGCACCCGCGTCGGTGGCGGTGCCGACCGTGGAGCGAGCGTCGGCGCCCATCCGCTCCTGGTCGACGATGATCGCGGTCGTTAGCCCTTCGAGCACGTCGACCTCGGGCCGCGCCAGCGTCGGCATGAAGCCCTGCACGAAGGCGCTGTAGGTCTCATTGATCAGCCGCTGGGACTCCGCTGCGATCGTGCCGAACACCAGTGAGCTCTTGCCCGAGCCGGAGACGCCGGTGAACACCGTCAGCCGGCGCTTGGGGATCTCGACGCTGATGTCCTTGAGGTTGTTGACGCGTGCGCCATGCACGCGGATCGCCTCGTGGCTGTCGGCAGCGTGCGGCGCAGGCGACTGCGTGTTCGTCCTCTTGGCCATGCTCATCGTGCTTTTACTGTTGGACCTTGCCGACACTGAGCGCGAGATCGGATCCCCACCCGCCCGGCACTCATCGGTCCTGAAGCAGTCCGAGCACGTTGCCATCGGGATCGGTGAAAGTGGCCACCAAGCGGCCACCACCAACCTCGTGTGCGGGTTCCTTCACGATGGCGCCCGCAGCGGTCACCTCGGCCAGCTTCGCCTCGATGTCCTGCACTTGCCAGAAGGCCACCGGTGAGGTCATCCCCTGCGGTCCACCGCCCGGCACCAGCCCAATGTGCTGGCCCTCGGCCTCGAAGCCGACGTAATAGTCCGAGTCGGCCTGTGGCGGGAAGCCCAGCAGGGCGGTGTACACCACCTTGGCGCTCGCCAGGTCGGACACGGGATGCAGCACGGTCTTGATTCCCTGGGTGGAAGAGCCGGTCATGATCACTCCTGAAGTCGTGGGTCACATCGACCCGGTGTGTCCTGTCGAGCTAAAGACGAACGGAAAGCCCGGAAATCGACGTGTCTGGCTGGTCGACGGTCACTCTAGCTGCGGCCCTGGCCGCTCGCCTGATAGATCTCGACGACCCTTCTAGCCTGCTCGACGCCGAACTTTCGCCCATCTGAAGTCGCGACGAGCATACGAACCACCACACAGCCGCATGCGTTGCGCCTTTTTAACGCGCATCCCGAGCTGGTGGGCTTGCGCTGGTGGTCAACGATCGAGGCGAGCCTCTTCAACCTCACCCTTTTCGAGCGCATCGTCTCGGGTCTGAAGGTCATCGATGTCGCGCCCCTCACGCTCGACCACCCAGCGGTGCGCGAGGCAGCAGAACTACTCGGGCTGATCAGTAGACCCTAAGCGGATTCTCAGTCATGGCGGCCCAGGAGTCCTCTCCTCGGCCCTATCGAACGCTCAGGCGAGGAAGTCGACAATGGACCGTGCGAAGTCGGGGTCGGCGATGGCTCCGATGTGATCGCCAGTGAGCATCGTCAGCGTTGCGTCCGGGATCGCCTCGCGGAGAACGTTAGGTCTGATCGCAAGTGGATCGTCCTCTCCGGCAAGGACGAGCGTCCGTGCCGATATGCGACTCAGCGCGATCTCTCCCCTGTAGATCGACGAGGCCTGTGCGACCAGGGCCTCGCGGTCAGCCTCCAGAGCGTCAGCGAGCGCGCGGAAAGCCGCCGCCCCGGACTTGCCGATCGTGGAGGGATCCTCGGCGCTCAACGCCTCGATGATCTCCTCGTTGGAAATCGCGCGTCTGTCCACTCCCCCACACTCGATCACTCCAGATCCGACGCCGCCCACGACAAGCCGTCGCACGCGCTGATCCTCGCTTGCGAAGATCAGCGCGACGATTGCGCCCATCGAGTAGCCGACAAGATCGATCTGCGGCTCATCGCACACGTCGAGCAGCACCGCGAGATCCCGAGCCATTCGCTGCTCGCCGTAGCTAGCCCGATCGTGTGGCTTCCCGGAGCGCCCGTGGCCCCTGGCATCAGGAGCGATCACCCTTCGTCCAGCGGCCAACAGCGCATCGACGACACCGGGTGCGACCCAGTTAGCGTTAGCATCGACAACGAAACCGTGGTGTAGTACGACAGGCGGCAAATCTGTCTGCTCGCCCCATTCCTGGTAGACGATCTCAGTCTGGTCCCAGCTCTCGAAGCTCGTCATGACTAGCCGGTGATCATGTCATGAGTTGCTCCGTTGAGGATCTCACTCCCGTAGAGCCTGGGTTTGGCTTGCGGTTTGGCTGTCGACAGCGCAGCCAATAGGCTGGTGCAGGCATGCCTAAGACCGTGACAAACAATGTCCTCCTGACGATCCCCATCAGCCACTACTGCGAGAAGGCACGATGGGCACTCGACCGCGCCGGTATCGCGTATGTGGAGCAAGCCCACATACAAGCAATCCACCGCTTCGCTACACGACGGGCTGGAGGAGGTCTCACAGCACCGGTGCTTCGGTGTGCCGACGGCGCTCTCGCCGACTCCACGGACATCCTTGCCTGGGCCGATGCTCAGTGCACCCCCCTACGCGCCATATACCCGAGGAGCCCCGATCGAGCAGCCGTGGTGAGAGGACTCGAGGACTATTTCAACACACGCCTGGGTCCGCAGTCGAGATGCTGGCTGTATCAGCAGTTGCGCGAACGCCGCGACCTTGCGCTCGACTACGGGTGCGCCGGCGTACCTGCGTGGGAGCGTATGACTCTGCGCCTCGGCTACCCCGCCCTGATTGCGATCGTGGCGCACGTCCTCGATGTCACCCCCACGACAGGTCTCCGATCCGAGCACGAAGTGCGGGCCGTATTCGACTCAGTCGGTGAGTACTTGAGCGACGGTCGACGCTATATCTGTGGCGAGGAGTTCACGGCCGCCGACTTGACATTCTCCGCGCTCGCGGCACCCATGCTGATGCCCGTGGGCTATGGAGTACAGCTGCCACAGCCGGACGAGCTGCCGCCGTACACAGCTGAGGTCGTACACGAATTGCGTGCACACCCAGCCGGTCGACATGCCCTGGCGATGTTCGACACAGAGCGGCGCTGAGCGATGCTGTTTTAGCTGTCTTCGCGAACGACACAGCGTAAGCCGACGTGGCTGGCAGAAGTGTCGATCGCCTCGGGTTGGGCGGGCGGCGGGCCGGTAGCGCAGACAGTTCGACGACGGCCCCCACCAAGCCGGTGCAGATCTGGAGTCGCACCGCCCGGCGCCCGCTGCGCAGGCCTAGTTAGGGCACCCTAATCTTGTGGTATGGTGCCGGCCATGATACCCGAGTCACTGAGTCGGAATTTGCCGTAGCGCCGTCCGAATCAAGCATGCTCCCCTCCTGCGCCCTTACGGCAACCCCCGCAAGAGCGCCAAATAACGATGCCCGAGGTCTTCTTCACGATGCAAAGAACACACCGCCCGTTCCTTCTCTTCCTGCTGGTCGTCCTCGTGAGCGGCCTACTTGCCGGCTGCGGAGGCTCATCCTCCAGCTCGGGCAAATCCATCACGCTCTACAACGGCCAGCACGTGCAGACGACCGACACGCTTGTCGCTGCCTTCGAACGAGAGAGCGGCATCAAGGTGAATGTGCGCAGCGACGACGAGGACACCTTCGCCGATGAGATCGTCACCGAGGGGTCCAATTCACCGGCCGATGTGATCTACACAGAGAACTCGCCGGCACTCGAGTACCTCCAAGGCAAGAGCCTGCTCGCTCCAGTCGATTCGACGACGCTCGCCAGAACACCAAGCAAATTCAACTCGCCACAGGGTGACTGGCTCGGGGTCTCCGCACGAGTCAGCGTCCTCATCTACGACCCCAGCCTGATCAAAGCAAGCGAACTTCCGACTTCGGTCCTGCAGATGGCCGACCCCAAGTACCACGGCAAGTTGGCGATTGCCGCCGGCGAGACCGACTTCCAACCGATCGTCACATCTGTGGCCCGTACGAACGGTCGCGCCGCCACCCAGAAGTGGCTTGAAGGGATCAAGGCCAACGCAACCAGTCACATCTACCCCGACAACGAGACGATCTCAAGCCAGGTCAACCGCGGTGCTGTCGCCTTTGGCGTTATCAACCAGTACTACTGGTACCGCATGCGCGCCGAGCTTGGCGCGGGGAGCATCCATTCGAAGATCGCCTACTTCGCGCCCCACGATCCCGGCTATGTGATCGACGTGTCCGGAGCGGCGATCCTCAAGTCATCCAAGAACCAGGGCGCCTCCCAGAAATTCCTCGCCTTCCTTGTGAGCCGAGAAGGTCAGGAGATAATCGCCCACTCGCTCAGCTTCGAGTATCCGGTCGTCCCCGGCATCACCACCGCCGCCGCGCCAGAGACCCCCTTCGACGAGTTGCAGCCGAACTCGATCACGATTCCGCAGCTTGGCGATGGGTCGACGGCGATCGGGCTGCTTCGCGAAGCAGGGTTGTTGTGAGACGCCGCGCTCGAACGAATCGTTGAGATGGGGACGCCGGCGCCCACGATCCTAGGGCCCGTCTCGCCGTCCAGGCGGGCGTCTGTCTCCCCCCGGCGTGCCCCTCGACCCTGGCTGCTACTTGGGCTGAGCACCGCTGTGGCGCTTGTGCTGGTGGCGCCTCTGGCGTTCCTGCTCTTCGAGGCGCACGGCGCCGGAACCTCGACGATCGTGCACCTGATCTTCCGGGGGCTCACGGCCAGCCTGCTGTGGAACACGATCAGGCTCACTGTCGTGGTGACGGCGCTGTGCGCCGTGATCGGCACAGCGGCCGCCTGGTTTGTCGAGCGCACCGACCTTCCCGGCCGTCGGGTATGGGCGGTGTTGGTGGTCGTGCCGCTGGCCATCCCCGACTTCGTGGTGAGCTTCGGATGGGCTTCGCTCAGCACCCGGGTCGCGGGCTTTCAAGGGGCGGTGCTGGTGATGACGCTAGCGGTATATCCGCTCGTCTACCTGCCGGTTGCCGCAAGCTTTCGCAACTCCGATCCTGGGCAGGAGGAGTTGGCGCGCAGCCTCGGAGCAGGACGGCTGCAAACCTTCTGGCGGGTGACGCTCGGGCAGGCCCGGGTGGCGATCCTCGGCGGCTGCCTGCTGGTGGCGCTCGTGCTGCTTGCCGAGTACGGCGCCTTTGAGATCCTCGGCTACCAGACTTTCACCACCGAGATATTCACCGAGTTCAACGTGTCGTTCAACGTGCCCACGGCGTCGGCCCTGTCGCTGGTGCTGGTGCTCCTGAGCCTCGTGGTTCTCTCGGGCGAGGGCTTGGCACGCGGCCGAGGCAGGCTCAGCCGCTCGGGGCCCCTCGCCCAGCGAGCCGTTCGACCTCATCGACTTGGACGCGCCCGGCTGCCTGCGCTCGTCGGCTTCGCCGTCCTCGTCGGCTTGGCTTTGGGCGTGCCGATCGGCTCCAGCGTCTACTGGATTCTCAGGGGCGGCCATGCCTTCCTCACCGGTGTGTCCCTGTTTGACGCCACCTGGCACACAGCCCTCTACAGCGCGATCGCAGCGGCACTGTCTACGGCAATGGCACTACCTGTCGCGCTGCTCGCGATTCGCCACAGCGGGCGGGGGTACCTCTTGCTCGAGCGCAGCACCTACCTTGTGCTGGCGATGCCCGGCTTGGTGATCGCGCTGGCGCTCTCATACTTCAGCGAGCGCTATGCCAATGGATTTCTCTATCAAAGCGCCCCTCTGCTCGTGATCTCCTACGCCATCCTGTTCTTCCCGCTGGCGCTCGTCGGTGTGCGAGCTTCGATCGCTCAGGCTCCGGTCGGGCTCGAGGAGGTCGGACGCTCGCTCGGCCGAGGGCGTATCTCGGTGCTGTTGCGCGTCACGCTCCCACTGGTCTCCCCTGGCCTGGCTGCCGCCTTCTGTCTGGTATTCCTCTCCGCGGTGACAGAGCTGACCGCCACATTGATCCTGATCCCCACGGGCGTGCAGACGCTCTCCACCCAGTTCTGGGCCTATCAGCAGAATCTCTCCTACGGACAGGCCGCGCCGTTTGCGCTTGCGATCATCGCTATCGCGGCGCTACCGAGCGTCGTGCTCGGCCGCTTCTTCGACCGTCTGCCCTCGCGCGGGAGACCGGCAAGGTGAGCGGCAGCCCTAGCCCCAATGAGACGCTGAGCGGGTCAAGCGGTGGTGAGAGTAAAAGCAGTGGACTCACCGAAGATGCCGGGCGTCCCAGCGGCCTCGATGTCGTGGATCTGCACAAGAGCTTCGGCACCCACCCTGTGCTTACCGGCCTTGATCTCAACGTCCCGGCAGGATCGTTCACAGCCATTCTTGGATCCTCAGGCAGCGGCAAGACGACGCTCCTGCGCCTGCTCGCCGGCTTTGACCGACCCGACCGTGGGGTCCTGAAGATAGGCGAGCGCGTCGTCGACGGAGCTGGCGTTCACGTCCAGCCTGAGCTGCGCCGGATCGGATATGTGCCTCAGGAGGGAGGCCTCTTCCCTCATCTCACGGTCGCCGCGAACGTCGGATTTGGGCTCTCCAGGACCGCCCGGCGAGGACGAGTGCGAGAGTTGCTGGAGCTCGTGGGCCTGACCGATCTGGGACGCCGCTATCCCCACCAGCTCTCCGGTGGCCAACAACAGCGCGTGGCGTTGGCGCGGGCGCTGGCAATCGAGCCCGAGGTTGTGCTCCTTGACGAGCCGTTTGCCTCTCTCGACGCGCACCTGCGCGCCAGTGTGCGCGAGGAGGTCCAGCGGATCCTGCGGGCATCGGCGACGACGACGCTGCTCGTGACCCACGACCAGGACGAGGCGCTCTCGCTCTCCGATCGCGTGGCCGTTCTCCGCGACGGCAAGATCGCCCAGCACGCCACACCACAGGAGCTCTACGCGCGCCCGCTTGACGATCGACTCGCGCAGTTCGTCGGCGAGGCCAACCTGATCGCGGGCGTATTCGATGGAGCGTCCGTCCAGACGCCGCTCGGCAAGCTCCCTGCGCTGTGGCACGGCGAGATGCTGCCAACACCCTGCTCGGTGAGCGTGCTGATCCGCCCCGAGCAGATCGACTTGCATCCCGCCGACAGCGAGACGGGCTTTGCGGGGCGGATCGTGCGAACGGGCTACCACGGACACGATGCTGTCCTGCATGTGCAGGTCAACCAGCCGGAGACAGCAGAGCACCTACTCGTGCGAACACTGGGAGAGACACAGCTATCCCCTGGCTTGGCGGTCAAGCTCGACGTGCGCGGGCCCGTCTTGGTTTGGCCCACAAGCTCCTCGCATTGAGCTAGGCGAATCCTTTTCCCAAGATCGAACCTCTCATCTCTGTGCGAGATCCGATCGACAAGAACGGGAGGCCGCAATGATCATTCGCCATCTACCCCAAGCTGGCCCAGCTTTACGAATCAGCGCTCTGACAAATCGAGTATTCATGAGCCTCGCTCTCTTTGGCTTGGCCGCGCTCGGTCTGCCCCTAGCGGCGAGAGCCACGCCTACGGTCACGATCAAACTCCGAGGCGTGCCGATCGCGGTCAATCCCGCGCAGGTGAACAGCCCGACATATCCGGGCACGGGCAACATCCTCGGCGCGGGTATCGCCGCCGAAGCCGAAGCCAAGATCAGCGGCAGCGAATATGGCGGTTTCCCACCACCGATCACCGGTGTCACATTTCTCGTGCCGGCAGGAATAAGATTGCACCCCCAGGGATTCACCGCCTGTCCAGAGGCGGTTCTCGAAAGTCACGAAGTCGCACGCTGCCCCAAGAAGTCTTTTGTGAGCTCGATCGGCTCAGTCAGCGGCGTCGTCAGCTTCGGCGCGACACGCGTCCACGAGACGCTGACTCTGCAGGCCTTCTTTGCGCCAAATGGGGAATTCGCATTCTTCGCCGAAGGCAGATCCCCCTCTTTGATCGAAGTCCTAGGGAAAGTCAGAGTCACATCAGGCGAAGACGGATTCGGTCCGAAGTTCAGCGCGGACGTGCCGCTCGTGGAAACGGTGCCTGAAGCTCCCTATGGAGTCGTTGAAGCGGTCAAAATCACAGTCGGAGCAGCCTTCATGCAAGCAGGCAAACTGATCTCCTACGTCACCTTGCCAAAGAAGTGCCCCAGGGGCGGCTTCACGGCCCACTTCGAACTAAAATTCCTTATAGGCGAACCGGCGACGGTCGCCGCCAAGATGCCGTGCCCCACGAAATAGTCTCATGACCGTTATCTACCTCATTGCAGCCGCCGTCGTACTGTGCGGCTGCCTTTTCTTTTTTATGAAAAAGGTTCGTTCCCATGACTGACACACGCTGGGCCTGGCCCACCGAACAGGTAATCAATGCCGCCCAACACGGTGACCCGCGCGCGATCGCGATACTGCTGGACGGCTCGCACGCCCATGTGCATCGCTTCGCGCGCAGACTTTGCTCGACGCCCGAGGATGCAGAGGAAGCAACCCAGGAGGCGCTGATCGTTCTCTACCAGAAGATCGGCACATTGCGTGCCGCCGCGGCGCTAGCTTCGTGGATGTTTCAGATCGTGCGCCACGAGTGCATCCGCAGATCACGACTGGCGCTGCGCGGACCCATTCCCACCTCGACTGGCGAGCACTCTGTCGAAGATGTCGCTTTGGCCCGGATGGAAGTCGAGCGAATCGTCGATTCGATCGCGGCACTACCGGCCGACCAGCGTGCCGTTCTCGTCCTGCGCGATATTCAGGGCCTGTCTGGAAAGGCCACAGCTCAGACGCTTGGCCTCAGCCGTGCCGCGATGAAGTCACGTCTGCATCGCGGCCGCGAAGCGTTGCGCGCGCAGCTCAAAATGTCATCCGATCCAATCATCTCTGCGAACACAGATAGTGACTGAGCCCACACAAAGCATTCTTGCCAGTAAGTCTGTCGCCCGCCATCTCGCGCGTGGAGCGCTCGGCTTCGGCCTGATCGGCGCGGCGATCGCCCTGACTATCAGCGTTGGCCCTGCCGCACTCTTGCTGGCGCCGTTTGGGTTGGTCGCGCTGCGCGGCTGCCCGACTTGCTGGTGCGTCGGATTGGCTCAAACGATCTCGGCAGGTCGACTCGAGCGCAGCTGCACAGGCATTAACTGCACACTGCAACGCGGCGAGGGCTAAACGGGCTCAGCCGCCAGCACGTCCGTCCGCGCGATCGCCACCTCGGCCATCGCACCCTCTCTCAACCGCCCAGCGCGAACAGCGGCCAGCGGCCGGGCACGCCCTTCAGCTCGTGAAAGCCGCGATCCTCAAACGCGAACGGGCCGCCGACGACCGTTCCAAAGACAGTGCCCGAGACGAGCACCTCGTCCGGCCCGGCGAGCGCGCCCACGCGCGAGGCGATGTGCACTGCCATGCCGCCGACGTCCTCGCCGATCAACTCGCACTCGCCGGTGTGCACGCCGACGCGGATCTCGAGCCCCAGCTCTCGCGCTGCCGCGGTTACCGCCAGAGCGCAGCGCAAAGCCCGTGACGGCGGCCCGTCGAAGGTCACGAGAAAGCCATCCCCCACCGTCTTGACCTCGCGACCGCCGAAGCGTGCGAGCTGTGTGCGCACCCGTATGTCGTGCTCTGACAGCAGGTCGCGCCAGCGGCCGTCACCCAATATGGCAGCCCGCGCCGTCGCGTCGACGATGTCGGTGAACATCACCGTCAGCAACCCGCGCGCCAGCTCCCCGCGGCTGCGGGCGCCCGTCAGAAACTCCTCGATCTCCTCGACGATCGCGTCGCTGTCGCCGATGAACGGCAGCGAGTCGATTCCTTCCAGCTCGACATGGCGCGCGCCGGCTATGTGCTCGGCCAGATAGCGCGAGTGACGTGGGTCCCAGGCCGTATCCCCCGACCTGTGCATGACAAGTGTCGGCACGCGCACACCGGCCAGCACGTCGCGCACGTCCAGCTCAGCCGCCGCGCCCAGCAGGATACGGGCCTGACTGGGGCTTGCCGCGAGACGCTGCAAGCGCGCGAACCATGTTGCCAGCGCTGGATCCTCGGCCATCGAGGGCGCCATCACCGCGAGACCGGGACCACCGGGCTCGCCCCAGGAGGCGATCGTCTGCTCGGTCCACTGCGCACGATCCTCCTTGGTCATCGCCCAGTCGTAGTCGGCAGCCCACGAGGTGCGCGCGATCGACGCGTACATGATCAGCGCGCCGACACGCTCAGGATGGCTCGCGGCCAGCAGCGTCCCGACCGGTCCCCCCAAGCCATAGGTGAGCAGCGCGGCACGTTCGCTGCCGGCGGCGTCGAGCACCGCGAGCGCATCGTGCATCTCTTGCTCGAGCGAGTGCGACTGACCCGCGCTGTCCGAAAGCCCGCTTCCACGGCGATCGAACAGGATCAGGCGATTGAACACGGCTAGGCGCTCCAGAAAGCGACGTACGGCCGATGCCTCCCACAGCTGCTCGATCTGAGAGATCCAGCCGGGCAGGAACAGCAAATCGAGCGTTCCCTCGCCCGCGAGCTGATAGGCGATGGTCGCATCGCCGCTGCGCGCGTAGCGCGTTGTAGGCACCATCAGGGTCCTCAGAACGAGTGGTAAGAGCCCTTGGTGATCGTGAAACCGTGATGGGAACGGTTCACGCAGCGCAACGCTTTCGCGCCGATCTTGCACTTCACGCTGACTGGACCGATGCCTCCCCAGCTACTCCCATTTTTGAGGACCACCGGGTTCCTGCCAACGAAGGAGTCTTGACTGAGCCGCGCTAGCGAAGGGTGGCCAACCGACCCCAGGAAGACGAAACCTGGATCCCCGACGCCTTTGGCCCTTGGAGCCGGCACAGACCTGGCGCTACAGAGCAACTGCATCGGGGGCGTGTTGAACGGGTGGATCGCAAAGCCACAGGTGACGCTCCCACCCAGCGCCGTCCAGAGTTGTGCGTCTGAGGTCGAGGCAAGAGCGGGCGCGGACAGACAAAGCACGCAAGGAAGGATCAGCAACCACAGTCGGCGCATACGCACATCATCGCATGACCCAGGCGATACAAGATCGAAAAAGACGAGAGCCAAGACCGTCTGTCGGGGAGTCTGCTTCCATGCAGCCAATGAGCTCAGGTTTGAGGAGCCGGGAGGACGTATGTCCTCAGCTAGGGCGCTTGGCGCCCGATCTACTCGGGCGCTGAGCAGGCGAAGTCGCCGGCGTCTTCTTTGCCTTCTTCTTGCCGGCGCCGGGGCTCTCCGCCCGTATGCGCGCAAGGCTCTGCTCGAGCGCGCCCATCAGGTCCGGAGCAGTTGGAGTCGCCTTCGGCTTTGGCTTGTCCGCTACGCGCGCCACCGAGATCTTCTGACCCTTTTGCTTGCGCTTGATCAGGCGCTGCAGGTGGGCGCGGTGCTCGTCGCGATAAGCGGTCGGCTCGAATGGCACCTCGAGCTCGGCAATAATCGCGACCGCGTTCTCGACCTGCCCGCTGCCCGGTACCGCCTCGGCGTCGATCTCCGCCGCGACATCGGCGCTGGAGCGGACTTCGTCGTGAAAGCGCATCGTCGTCAGCGTCAGCAGCTCGCCGCGCGGACGGATGCTGACCAGATGCTCCTTGGCACGCATCACAAAGCGCCCGAGCGCCACCTTGCCTGAGTCGCCCATCGCCTCGCCAAGCAAGGCATAGGCCCGCGCCGCGCTCTCGTTCTCGGGAACCAGCAGATAAGGACGATCGAGGTAGATCGAGTCGATCTCGCGCTCCTCGACGAAGGCTTCGATGTCGATCGTATGGCTCTTGCGAGGCGCGGCGGCGGCGAGGTCCTCGTCGCTGAGCAACACCCAGCTGCCATCCTCCATCTCATAGCCCTTGGCAATCTCGTTCCAAGGCACCTCGCACCCCTCGAGCGTGCACACGCGCCGTGTCTGGATCGGCGAGCCGTCGAGCTCGTGCAGCTGACTGAAGTGCACACCGCGATCGCGCACGGCGCTATAGAGCACCACCGGCACGTTCACCAAACCGAAGCTGAGCGAGCCCGACCACAGTGGACGCGCCATCAGCCCTCCCCTCGCGTCCGGCGGTGCCCACGAGCTGCACCCTTGGACGGGCGCGGGGCGCCATCCGAAGAGCGTGGGGCCTTACCGGATGGGCGAGAGGCGCCATCCGAAGAGCGTGGGGCCTCACCGGATGGGCGCGAGGCACCGCCGGACGAGCGCGGGGCCTTACCGGCCGGCTGCGGTTTGCCGCTCGCTGGGCGCCGGCGCTTGCGAGCGTGACCTTCCTCCAGGCTGGCACGCAAGGCGCTCAACAGCTCCCCCTCCCCGGTCTGCTCGTGACTCTGTGGCGCCTCGATCTTCTCCCCGCGCGCCTTCTGCTCGATCACGCCGAGCACAGCCGCGCGGTAGGTGTTCTCATAAGCATCGGGCTCGAAGCTCGAGACGAGCTGGTCGACCAGCAGCCGCGCGGTATCGATCTCGAGCTTGCTCGGCTGCTTGTCGGCCTTTGCGATCTCCAACTCGCGCGGGTCCACGAATTCGTCGGCAAAGCGCATCGTGTGCAGGACGATCACGTCCTCGAGCGCCCGAACCGCGGCGAGATGGGCCTTGCCATGGAAGAGGAAGCGCCCGATCCCGACCTTTCCAGAAGTCTTCAGCGCGCTGTGCAGGGTGCGATAGGCCTCGTCGCCGAGCTTTCCGGGGCTTAGGTAATAGGCGCGCTCGTAGTAGGCGGGGTCGATATCCTGGCCGTCGACGAAGTGCTCTACGTCGATCACGTGCGCCTCCGGACCCTCCGCAGCAGCGATCTCCTCCTTGGAGAGCATCACATAGGAGCCCGAGCTCACTTCAAAGCCCTTGGCAATCTCGCCGGACGGCACCTCGCGGTCCTCTGCCAAGCACACGCGCCGGTGCTCGATCGCCGCGCCGTCGCTGACGTGGCGCTCGCGAAAGGAGATGCTCTTGGACTCGGTAGCCGTGTGCAGCTTGACGGGGACGCGTACCAGCCCGAAGGCGATCGTGCCGTTCCACAGCGAGCGAGGCATGGTTAGGGCGCTACCCGAGATCGAAGCTGCATACGCCCGCAGGATACGCCTCCATTTGCCTGTGATGGGAGACGCAATCGAACTTGCCGATCCCGTATACAGGCTCGAGCGACAGCTCGATCGGCGGGCTTGGCCTCCAGATGAGTCGCACGCGCGACATCCAAAGTCGCGCGCGCGACCTCCAAAAGTTGGGTGCATAGATCTCCGCGGATGGGGGTAGGCACACCAAAGAAGCATGTTCGGGCGTGTTCTGAGAGGGCGCCCGCAGAGCAAATGTCCAACGAGCCCAGGAGGAGGTTGAGATCGTGTCATCCGCGATAGCCACGCACCCTCTGCACGTCGACCGCGGCACCGCCGAGGATCTGGACCATCTGTTCGCCCGTTGGCAGGAGCAGCGCGACCCCGGCGCTCGCGAGGCGCTGGTCAAGCGCTTCATGCCCCTGACGCGCAGCTTGGCGCGCCGTTACGACCGCTCCTCCGAGCCCTTCGACGACCTCCTGCAGGTCGCCTCCGTCGGGCTGCTCAAGGCGCTCGACCGCTTCGATCCGCGGCGCGGACACTCCTTCCCCTCTTTTGCCGTTCCGACGATCCTCGGCGAGATGCGCCGCTACTTCCGCGACTGCGGCTGGTCGGTGCACGTGCCCCGCGGCGACCAGGAGCGAGCGCTGAAGGTGCGTAACGCCCAAGAGACCCTCACAAACGAACACGGTCATGCCCCGACTGTCAGCCAGCTCTCGCAGTACCTGGAGCTCGAAACCGAGCAGGTGATCGACGCGCTGCAGGCAACCCAGGCATACGAATCGCTCTCCCTGGACGCGCCACGGCCCGGCGGCGAAGACGACACGATCACCTTCGGTGACGGCGTGGGCAGCGAGGATGAGCGCTACGAGCTGGTGGAGCTCGACGCCACGATCGTCGCCGCGATCCGACACATCCCGGCACGGGAGCGAGCGATGCTGTACATGCGCTTCGTCGAGGATCTCACCCAAACTGAGATTGCCGCCCGCCTGAAAATCTCGCAAATGCAGGTCTCGCGCCTGCTGCGCCGTTCGCTCGACCAGTTGCGAGCCCTCACGCGCGACGCAAGCGAGGTGTAGGCGCCGCCGGCAGGCGGGTATCGTTTTCAAAACAGTCGAGGGCGAGCAACGCGACCTCGGCGATTTGCTGCGGCGAACCGCCCTATACCGATGGCCGACTCACCCCCAAATGTTCGTCTCAACCTAGCCAACACCCCCGAGAACGTGGTGGTGGTCAGGGAGATGCTCTCCGGGGTCGGCGAAGCCATCCAGTTGGACCACAGCGATCTGAGCGATGTGCGCACGGCCGTCACCGAGGCGTGCAACAACGTCGTCCTACATGCCTACAAAGGCGATCCAGGACCGCTAGAGATCGAGCTATACCTCGCCGCTCAGTCGCTTGGCGTGCTCGTCCGCGATCACGGTATTGGACTCCCGGCGGAGCCAAGGTCGCTGGAGGCAGACACCGGCGGGATCGGGCTGCACGTAATCCAAACGCTCACGCAAACAGTCGAGTTCGCGGACGGTGAGGAGAGCGGGACCGATGTATGGATGTGGTTCAACGCCCCGCAAGCCGGTTCACTCGCGCCGCTACATGTCGACGGCGATCAAGCCCACACGCTCGCGCTTCCCGGAACACTCACGACGACGATCTGCATAGCGCCAATCAGCCTCGCTCGCACGATCTTGCCGCGTCTGATGATCACGCTTGCCGCACATGCTCACTTCTCCACCGATCGCATCTCCGACGCACAGCTGCTCGCCGACGCGCTTGCCGAGCACGCCCAAGCCGCCATCAGCGGCGAGGAGTTGAGCATCGACGTGACCGTCGAGCCGCGCGACTTGGAGCTGCACATATCGCCCCTGAGCGTCGGTCGCGCCCAACAGCTGATCGAGCAATCAGAGCTCTGTGAGCTGGGTGGCGTGATCCAGCAATTGACCGATCGCCACGAAGTGGTGAGCACGGGTGCCCATGAGATGCTGACGCTCGGGCTCAGCGATCCGCGCTAGCCGACAGGCAACTCACGGGCATGGTCGCGGCGACGCAGGGGCCGCGACGCCGGCCACGTCTACCGCGGCGGCAGTGACACGACTCTGGTGTCGGTGAGTCAGAGATAATTTTCGCGAATGGCACGCGGGAATCTACTTGCACGTTTCACTCAGGACCCACCCAGGTTAGAGCGACGCCACCGGGGTAATAAGCAGCCACAGGCGCGCGACGCGCCGGTTTCGCAAATAGAAGATTGGCATGAATGGAGGTTGACATGGTTGCTCTAGTGGCGTTGGTGCTCATCTTGGCTTTGCTGGGCGGGTTGGGCTTTGCCGTGCATGTTCTCTGGTATGTGCTGATCATCGCGCTCCTGCTGTGGCTGATCGGCTTCTTCATCGGCGGCGCGCCCGCGGGTGGAGGAGGACGTCGCTGGTACGGACGCTGATAGAGAACCTGTCCGTCCTATCGAGACGTTGCCGGCGCCCACGGGGGCTGCGATACTGGCTTACGCCTGGCATCTGGGCCAAGCGCCGCAGGCAGATCTCAACGATGCCTGCTACAGCCTATGCCGCAGCCACCCGAGGGGAAGCAGACCAACGTTGACGCCCCTTCGGTGGGGGACGTTGCCGCGAGCGTGTTGATCGACGCCGGCGCGGTGCTAGCCAGCTCGCTCGACCCAAGCACCACCATGGGTCAGGTCGCGAGCTTGACGCTGCCGCGCCTGGCCGATCTGTGCGTGATCGACCTGCGCGACGAGGACGGCTCGATCAGAGACGTGGCGGTCGCGTGCGTGCAGACAGAGCTTGCCCAGCAGCTCGAAGAGCTGCGCGTCGAGCACCCGCTCGACCCAGACGGAGGACACCCCGTCGCCCAGGTCCTGCGCAGTGGACAACCGCTGCTGCTGCCTGAGATGACGAGCACGCTGCTGAGCTCCTTCGCGCAGGGCTCAAAGCACGCCCAGTTCATGATCGACCACGGTTACCGCTCGGCGGTGGTCGCGCCGCTGCTCGCACGCGAGCGCACGCTCGGGGCGCTCTCGGTCTTGCGCTTGGGTGAGGGCACGCCCTATGGCCAGGAGGATCTGCAGCTCGTCTGCGAGCTCGCACGGCGTGCTGCCCTGGCGATCGACAATGCGCGTCTGTATTCGGAGGTGCGTAGCGTCGAGCGTCGCCTAGAGGCGATCCTCGTGAACCTGGCCGAGGCGATCACCGTAGTCGACGAGCACGGACAGACCGTCTTCGCGAACCAGGCCGCCGCGGACCTGTTGTGCGTCTCAGACCCCGAGGAGCTGATGAGCTCGCGACCCGGTTCGATCATGCAGCGTTTCCTGGTGCTCGACGAGCAGGGCCGCCAGCTCGACCTCGAGCACATGCCGGGCAGGCAGCTGTTCGAAGGGGAAGCACCTGAGCCGCTGTTGGTACGCAACATCGTGCGCGCCACCGGCGAGGAGCGCTGGCTGATCGTCAGATCCTCGCCGATCACAGATCCCGAGAATGGACGCGTTCTCTACGCGGTGAATGTGTTCGAGAACATCACCGAGGTCAAGCGCGTGCAGCTGGCCGAAAGCTTCATGGCCCAGGCAAGCAGAGTCTTGGCTTCCTCGCTTGACTACGCCGAGACCTTGCAGCGCATAGCGCGCCTGGCAGTTCCCCAGCTCGCCGACTGGTGCGCCGTGGAGCTCGTCAACGAAAAAGACGAGATCGAACGCGTCGCGGTCCACCATCCCGATCCGGCCAAGCTCGAGCTGGCGGAGCAACTCAACCGCGACTACCGTCCCTCGCTGGACGAGCCGGCGGGCGTGCCGGAGGTGATCCGTACGGGCGAGGCGCGTATCTACACCGATATCCCAGCCGATGCGCTTGCGCAATACGCACGCGATAACCAGCACCTTGAACTGCTCAGCGCGATTGGAGCCACCGCGGTGATCATCGTGCCGATGGTCGGCGCGACCGGTCCGATCGGGGCGATCACGCTCGTCTCGGCCGAGTCGATGCGCCGTCTCTCCCCTGGCGATCTCGCGCTCGCCGAGCGTCTCGGCCGCCGTGCCGGCACCGCCGTGGAAAACGCTCGCTTGTACACCGAGCGCTCACGCATCGCACAAACGCTCCAGCAGGCGCTGCTGCCAGAGTCGCTGCCCGAGATTCTGGGCCTCGAGGTTCACCCGCGCTACTGCGCCGCCGGCGAGCTCAACGAAGTCGGCGGAGACTTCTACGACGTCTTCGACTACGGCCCAGATCGCTGGATGCTCGTGATCGGCGACGTCTGCGGCAAGGGTCCGCGCGCCGCCGGCGTGACCGCGCTCGCACGCCACACCCTGCGAGCCGCGGCGATGAGCGGCCAGTCGCCTACGGAGATGCTCGAGACGCTGCACAGCGCGCTGCGACGCCAGCCGCCTGGGGCCGATCTTTGCACCGTGTGCCTGGTCGTGGCTCAACATGCAGGCGCAGATCGACATGCAGGCGCAGGGACGCATCTGACGGTCGCGCTGGCCGGCCATCCCCCACCGCTGCTGATCGATCGCGACGGCCAGGCCAAGCTGATCGGCCGCCCGGGCACGCTGCTGGGCGTGCTCGACCCGATCGAGATCGTCGAGACCAAAGCCGAGCTGGCCGATGGTGAGACGCTGCTGCTCTACACCGACGGCGTCACCGACGCGGGCCGCCCCAATGTCGAGCTGGGCGAGGCCGGCCTGATCGAGCTCTGTCGCCAAGCTCCACGCCTTGACCTGGATGGCTTGCTGGAGTACATCGAGGACGTCGCCCTGGAGCACGCCAAACTCGGGCTGCGCGACGATCTCGCACTGCTTGGCTTGCGCGCCTCGCAATTAGTGCCCCCGCAGCGCTAAAATTCAGCGCGTGGCATCTCCGGGGGAGCATCTACGCATCGATGTCCGCAACGAGTCCGACAGAGTCGTGCTCGGACTTCACGGCGAACTGGACCTTCTCGGCGCGCCACTGCTGCAAGAGGCGATCGACCGTGCCGACGGCGAGGCGAGCGCGATCATGGTGCTCGACCTGCAAGACCTCCAGTTCGTGGACTCGGCTGGTCTGCGCGTGATCCTCGCCGCGCACAAGCGCTCACGCGAGAACGGCCAAGAGCTGGCCCTGACGCCCGGTACCGAACAGGTTCAGCGCCTGTTCACGATCGCGGGCGTCAACGACCACCTGCGCATCATCGCCTCGCCCGACGAACTTTTCGTTTAGCCCGCCAGATATCCGTCGGAGACTGGATATAACGTCCAGTCGATGAGCGGTCTCGACAACGGAATCGAAGTAGAGGGACTGGTACGCGTCTTTAAGGGCGGCGTGCGGGCTGTTGACGGCATCGACTTGCGCGTGGCTCCAGGCGAGATCTATGGCTTCCTGGGCCCCAACGGAGCGGGCAAGTCAACGACCGTGCTGGTGCTGACCACGCTCCTGCCGCCTACCTCCGGAAGCGCCCGCGTGGCGGGCCTCGACGTCGTCCGTCAGGGCTCGCAAGTCAGGCGCGCGATCGGTGTCTCGTTGCAGGAGTCGGCGCTCGACCCGTTCCTTACCGGCAGTGAGCACATGCGTCTGCAGAGCGCTCTCCATGGTCTCCCCAAGGGCGAGCGAGAAGCGCGTGGCAAGGAACTTCTAGCTCGTGTCGGCTTGACCGAAGCGGCCGAGCGCAAGATCGGCACCTACTCGGGCGGCATGAAGCGTCGCCTGGACTTGGCACTCGCTTTGCTTCATCGCCCGCGACTGCTGTTCCTCGATGAGCCGACGACCGGGCTCGACCCACAGAGCCGCGCCGCGCTATGGGACGAGGTACGGCGACTCGCCCAGGAGGGCGTGACCGTCTTTCTGACTACGCAATACCTAGAGGAGGCTGACGTGCTGGCCAACCGTGTCGGCATCATCGACCATGGCAAGATCGTCGCCGAGGGCACGCCGACCGAGCTGAAGGCCCAGATCGCAAACCAGACGGTCGAAGCGGTTCCTCAGGATCCCGGCGACCGCGAGCGCTTGGCCACCGTCTTGCGCCGATTCGGACCGGAGACCGCCGCCTCCGCCGGCGGTGTGGCCGCCCAGCTCCCCGAAGGGGCCGGCGACCTGGCCGAGATCGTGCGCGTGCTCGACTCCGAGGGGCTGAAGGTCGCGGATCTGCGCCTGCACTCCCCCACCCTCGACGATGTCTTCCTGGCCAAGACGGGACGCTCGCTCGAGGGCGCCGCCGACAGCGCCGACGAGCAGGACAAAGACGCGATATCCACCGAGCCAGCCGTCGCGTGAGCGCACCGATCACAGCGCAGATCGGGGCGCTGGCCAAGCGCTCGACGCTGAAGACGCTGCGCCAGCCCTTCCAGATGTTCCCGATCGTGTTCTTCCCAGCGATGCTGCTGGCCGTCAACGCGGGTGGTTTGCAATCGGCCACGCGGCTGCCCGGCTTTCCCACGCACTCCTACATCTCCTTCGCGATCGCCGTGGCCTTCATCCAGGGCGCCATGTTCTCGCTGATCAACACCGGCACCAACCTCGCCGAGGACATCGCGAGCGGCTTCTTCAACCGACTGGCGCTGACCCCTATGCGCCGGCTCGCGCTGATCGCCGGGCTGCTCGTCGGCGTCGCTGTGCTCGGCGCGCTTCAGTCGGGCATCTACATCCTGATCGGTTTGATTTTCGGAGCACACCTCGACGCGGGCGTGGCGGGCGCGCTCGTGGTGATCGTGCTCGGCTCGCTCGCGGCAACCGCGTTCGGGGCGATCGGCTGCGCGGCCGCGCTGAAGACCGGCTCCGGTGAGGCGGTGCAAGGGATGTTCCCGCTGTTCTTCGTGTTCATCTTCCTGTCCTCGAGCAACCTGCCGCGTAATCTGCTGAAGACCGGCTGGTTTCACACGATCGCGAACTGGAACCCGATCTCCTATCTGATCGAGGCGTTTCGCAGCCTGTTCATCGTGGGCTGGGACGCGGCCGCGCTGGAGCGCGGCTTCGCGGTCGCGATCGGGCTTCTGCTACTCGGTCTTGGGCTGGTCGTGCTCACGCTGCGCGGAAGGATGCAAAGGACATGACACCCGGCTCGGAACCGGTAGAGCCGGCAAGCGAAGCAGGTTCCGCCACGGCCTCGGCACCGAAAACACTAGGAACCAGAGCGAACATCGATCACCCGGTTGGCGCCGATACTTGGGGCGTAGCCCGCGCGGTCGCCTGGCGCAGCATGCACACCTACCTGCGCCGCCCCGACCTGATCGTGCCTTCGCTTGTCTTCCCGCTTGTCTTCCTGGCGAGCTTTGCCGGCGGGCTCTCCGCGCTCGGCTCGGTGCCAGGGTTCGACTTTCCCGCCGGCTACACGGCCTTCCAGTTCGTCTTCGTGCTCACCCAGTCGGCGCTGTTCAGTGGGCTGTTCACCGGCTTCACGGTTGCCGTCGATTTCGAAAGCGGGTTCGCGCGGCGGCTCATGCTCGCCGCGGGCAACCGCCGCGGGATCGTGCTGGGCTATGCGCTGGTGTCGCTGACTCGCGCGGCGATCACGCTTACCGTCGTGACCTTGGTCGCTCTGATTGCCGGTATGCGCATCACCGGAGACGGCGTCGACATGTTCGGCCTGTACGGTCTTGCCCTGCTGCTCGTGCTCGTGGGCTACGGCTGGGCCGCCGGGGTCGCGTTCCGCTTCCGCTCGATCCAAGCCGGGCCGCTGATGCAGACGCCGGTCTTCTTGATCCTGTTCCTGGCGCCCGTATACGTGCCGCTGTCGCTGCTCAAAGGCTGGATTCACGCGGTGGCGAGCGTCAACCCGGCGACTGCCTTCCTTGGCGCCGGCCGCGGGCTGATCTCCGGCGTGCACGAGCACACAGCGCTAGCGTTCGCTTGCGCGCTGGCCCTGATCGTGGTCTTTGCCGTCTGGACCCTTTCCGGGCTGCGCGCCGCGGAACGCTCAACTTAGAGCTGCCGACCGTGGGACATCAACCTAGCCGTCTGGCGCCTCGCCGTCTGGACCCTCCCCGGCCTGCGTGTAGGCGATGGCGCCCGTTTGGCCTCGCACCGGTCGTCAGCCCTGGTTCTTCGCCAAAGGGCGCTTCTTCTTCGGTTTCTCGTTCCGCGCGTTCACGGCGCCGTTCGGTTGCCTTCAGCGCTGCCTTGCCCGCCGTGTTGAAGTAGTCGAGCAGCCCGCGCTTGTGCGCGCTGTAGAGGCGGGTGGGCAGCGGCTCGCGCAGCTCTTCGCGGATCGCCCGCTGCATCTGCGCGTTCAGCTTGGGCTCCAGTGCGCTGTTGCCGGCGAGGTTGTCCAGCTCCATTTGCCCTTCGGGCGTGCTGTAGTCATACAGCTCGGTTTCGCGGCCGGCGTCCAGCAGCTTGATGCTGTCCGGGGCGAAGTTGGAGTAGGTCGCGTACTTGGCCTTGGCGGTGCGCAGCGCCACGACGTGCAGCGGCGCTTCGGCGGCGTACGGTTCGATGGCAAACTCGGTCACGGTCTCATCGGTGGCGTGCAGCACGTAATCGCGTCCTGGGGCCAGGGGATCGCTCAGCATCGCGCCGACTTCGTGGCGGGAGGCGATCTGCGAGTAGTCGCTGTCCTTGCGCCACTGCGAGGAGCCTGTAGCGATGTCGAGCAACAGCGGCGCCACATCTACGCTCGAGGTCAGCCCGGTGCGCGTTTGCGCCGGGGCCTTCGTGATTGGCTTCGTACGCAGGTCTCTGACGATCAGCGGCACGCGGATCGCCTCCTCATAGGCGCTTGCGCCCTTGCCGCGCATGCCGTGCGACGCCCCGTACTCACCGTGATCGGAGGTGAACAGGATGACCGTGTTGGCCGTCACTTCCGGGCGACTCGCGAGCGTGTTGAGCACCGCGCCGATGTGCCCGTCCACCTCTCCGAGCAGCTGTAGGTAGAGGTCCAGGAACGGCAGCCACGTCTGCTGCAGTTCGGGGCCGCTGTAGGGCACCTTGCCGAAGGAGAGCTGGGCGGTGTCCTGCAGCGAGCGCTGCAACAGCGGCTTGTGCTTGGCAGCCATTTCTTCGGGCGTCTCGAAGTTCGGTGGCAGTTCGCCCACGACGCTCGGCGGCTGGGCCTCGGAGGCAAAGCGCTGGCTCCAGCGGTACCACCAGGCGATGTCGTGCGGGTTGACGAACGACACGGTCGTGCACCAAGGCTCGTGCTTTGGTGCGTCGGGGAACCATTTTTCGAACTGCGTGACGATGTGCGGGTCGACCCGCCAGCCCTGCCCGGGCGCGCCGTCGGGCGAGGGGTAGGTACCGCCGGTGAAGCCGTAGGGCTCGAGCGCTCCCGAGTCTTCGGAGGAGTCCCATAGGTTGTCGCCGTGGGTGAGGTGCCACTTGCCATACCAATACGTGCGGTAGCCCTGCTCGCGCAGCATCGTGCCCCATGTCGGAAAGCCTGGGTCCAGCGTGCTGCCGCCGGTGATCATGCAACCCGTCTGGTGGGTGTGAAGCCCCGTCACCAGCGCTGCGCGCGCAGGCGTGCAATCGTTGGAGGCGGTGTAGTGGCTGGCAAACGACACGCCCCCGTTGCGCAACCGCGCGAGATTGGGCATCAACGCGGCGGCGCTGTCGGCCGCGGAGAACCACTGGGGGGTGCGCAGCTGGTCGACCATGATCACGAGGATGTTGGGCTGGCGAAAGCGCTCGCCCGAGCCCGGCTGCTGCTTTGCCGCGCCCTCTTCCCGCCCGTGAGATGCTCCATCGCCATGACGTGCCTTTGCGGCATGTCCGCTTGCGTGTGTCGCGCCCGAGACGGCTTCCTGCTTGGCTATGAAGTCGGCAAGGGCAACGCCGCCACCCGCGAGCGCGCCGCCGGCCAGCAGCCCGCTCTTGAGCAGCGTGCGCCGGTCGACCAGGCGCTTGGGTTCGAGCCCATGGGGCCGCTCAGGGTCGAGCGCCGGCTCTGGCTCTTTTCGATTTTGCTCTGACATCGGTGTCTGTGTAGCACTAGCACTACTCGCCTTTAGACGAGCACGCCTACAAATTACTCATCCACGTGTTGAGCGGGGATGAGCGTTTGTTGGGCCGCATTTAGAAATGGGCTCGTGCTGCGCTCGCGAACATAGGCTCTCGACCGGATGGCAAGCCTCGTCTGTCGCGATGCCACCAGGCACAGGCTTCATCCGTCCGGCAATCGCCGCGCTCGAGCTTCACTACCGCGAACGCCGCACTCGAGCTTCACTACCGCGAACCCCGCGCTCGAGCTTTATCCGCGACGCTCCTCGCTAAGCGGTGTGCCCTGTTCATCCGCCGCCTGTGCGGGCGGCCACGGGCCGAGCCAGTCGTCGCGGGCGCCGTCCATCGTGATCACGGCGCCCGAGAAGAAGTCGCCGGCTGGCGAGGCCAGGTAGGCGACGAGCCAGGCAAACTCCTGCTCGCTGCCCATTCGCCCCAGCGGGATCGTGTGAGCGATGCGCTCCACGATCGCGGCTGGATACTTGGTCAGAAGCGTCTTCGTCTCGAATTGGCCCGCGGCCAGCGCGAGCAGACGAATGTCAAAGCGCGCCCACTCGACCGAGAGCGTGCGCATCAGGTTCTCGACCGCCGCGCGCGCGGCGCCCGAATGGGCCATGCCTGGCATGCCGTTATGCGGTGAGAGCGTCACGCTGAAGATCTTGCCGCCCCGCCCCGAGGGGATCATCGCCTTGGTGGCCACCGCGTGGGTCATCAGCCAGGTGCCCTCGACGTTGAGCCGGATGACGGTCCTGAAGCCCTTTGGCGTGATCGACTCCGCGGGCGCCAGGAACTGGCCGCCGGCGTTGTTGACGAGCAGGTCGATCTGAGCGTGACGCTCCAGCACCTCGTCGACCAGCGCATCGACCTGCTGCTCCTCGCGAATGTCGCACTTACGGGCCTCGACCAGTCCGCGCGGACAAAGCGCCACGGTTTCGAGCAATGGCTCCTCGCGACGGCCACACACGACTACTCTTGCTCCGCAGCGAGCCAGCTCCAGCGCCATCTCGCGTCCAAGGCCGCTGCCACCGCCGCTGACGATCGCGATCTGGCCCTCCAGCAGCGAGGGCGAGAACAGACGCGAGCGCTCCTCCGCGGATCCGCCGGGCTGAGGGGACCGCGGGCGCTCGGACTCGCCCCCGCCCTCCATATCGTCTCGCCGATCGTCGCTCACGGCGAAGGAGCTTACGACCGGACGTCCGTAAAAGAGTGTTCGGCGGCCAGGCACGACCTTCAATCCTTAATCAAAGCCCGCCAATCGTCCGATGCTTGATATGCGACGGCTGCAAGCGGGTACAGGCCTTAGTGCAGTCGTTTCGTGCTTATCGCCCAAATTGCGGAGCTTTTGATGCTTTCGCGAGTTATGTCTTGCGTGGGAAGGTTGCGACGCCTCAGGCGTCGAACCAGATCGGGGGCCAATTCCCACGAATAATGGTTGACAACGCAACTATCGCGACGTATAATTCCGACTCCAAGCATCGGATTACGAGGGTGGCGCGGCCGGCCGAAGGCCGGGGAGCCGAGCCCCTCGACCCTTAATTATTAGAGAGACGCTCATGCCAGACCCCATTACAAAGCCCACAAAGCCCACCCCCACAATCGATATGACCGCCGAGGTGTTCATCCCGGAGTCTGTCGACCAGTTGCTCGCGCACTCGCGCCGCTATCCCCTGCTCACTCCCGAACAGGAGATCGAGCTCGCCCAGAAGATCGAGCGTGGCGATTTGCGCGCCAAGGAAACGATGATCAACTCGAACCTGAGGCTTGTTGCCTCCAACGCCCGGCGCTACCAGAACCAGGGGCTGCCGCTCGCCGACCTTGTCCAAGAGGGCATGCTCGGCCTGATCAGGGCCTCGGAGAAGTTCGACTGGCGCAAGGGCTTCCGCTTCTCCACCTACGCCACCCTGTGGATCAGACAAGCCATCCAACGAGGCCTCGAGAACTCCGGGCGCACCATCCGCCTGCCCGTGCATGTAGCCCAGCGCTCGCGCAAGGTCGGACGCGTCGAGCGCGAGCTGTCGGTCAGGCTCGGTCGCGAGCCGACGCTCGAGGAGCTGGCCGAGGAGACCGGCCTCGAGATCGAGCAGGTCGAGGAGGTGCGCCACCAGCGTGCTGCCCTCGTCAGTCTCGACCAGCAGGTCGGCGACGACGGCGATACCGCCCTGGGCGATCTGCTGCCTTCCGACGCCGAGGCGCCGGAGGACAGCGCCTGGGACAACGAGCGCGAGCGGATCGTGCACAACGCGATCGCAAAGCTGCCCGACACCGAGCGGACCGTGCTCACGCTTCGCTTCGGGACGGGCCGCGAGGAGCCGCAAACGCTGACCGCGATCGGTAAGCGCCTTGGCTTCTCCGCGGAGCGGGCCTCCCAGCTTGAGCAGCGGGCGCTGAAGAAGCTGGCCGAGTCGCCGGAGCTCGCGGCGCTGCGCGAGGCCGCGTAAAGCACTCCGCGCTGGGCCGCGTAAAGCTAATTCGAGGCATGCCCCCCGCGCGCGGGGGGCATCGCTTCATTTTGCTGCACCAGACCCAGCCCGACCGACCCGCCCTACGCACGCACAGGGGCCGGTGCGGGATCGTCCTTCTTGATCACTTCACGACTAGCGTGCCTTCCATGCCGGCCATGCGGTGGCCTGGGACCGAGCAGTAGAACTTGTAAGTGCCCGGCTTCAGCGTCACGGAAAGCGTTTTGCTTTCGCCCTTGAACGTCGGCGTGGCGCCAACGACTGCATGCGATGAGGATTCGATGGTCACGTTGTGTTCGAGCGGCGACATGTTCGTGAAGTCGATCGAGACCTTGCCCGCGCTGGCTGTCAGCGTGCTCGTGTTGTATTTCAGCTGACCTTCGGGGTTTGCGGCGAGGCTGAGCGAGCCCGACGCAGGCGCCGGGCTCGTCGTGGTCGTAGTCGGGCTGGTCGGGGTTGTAGCGCTCGTCGTGGCCGGAGTGGAGGCGGCGGGGGTGGACGCGGAGGAGCTCGTTTCTTTCGAGCTGCCGCAACCTGCCAGCGCCACTATCCCGGCCGCGAGCGCAAGCAACGAGAACATCGGGATACGTCGGGCTGATGCTTGTCTTGCTGTGGAGAGTCTCACGGCCTGTTCCTCCGTCGGTTGGGTTCGCCTCACGTTATGACACTCCCCGGTCCGAATCCTTCCCAAGCGTGTGCCAACATCTTCGGAGAAGAGGCCGAAGCGAGGAGGCACAGATGAAGCAGTCGATGTGGGAGCGAACCGTCGAGCTTACGATCGCCGTCGGCGAGAGGATTTTGGCCCCGGTGGAGCGTTTCATCGGCAAGCGCTCGCTGGTGGGCGACGCGACCTTCTTCGCGGAGGAGCGTTTCCCTTGGATCGGCCATATCGAGGCGAGCTGGGAGACGATCCGCGAGGAGCTCGAAGGGGTGCTGGCCGACCGCGAGGCGCTGCCCAACTTCCAGGACATATCCAAGGATCAGATCGAGATAACCGACGATGATGACTGGAAGACCTACTTCCTCTATGGCTACGGCTTCGAGGCGGAGCTGGGTGTGCGCACTTGCCCCAAGACGGCGGCGCTGATGCGCCAGATTCCCGGGATGACGACCGCCATGTTCTCGATCCTCTCTCCGCACAAGCACATCCTCGACCACCGCGGGCCCTACAAGGGGGTGTTGCGCTACCACCTCGGCCTGATCGTGCCGCGCGAGGCCGAGCAGTGCAGGATCAGGGTGGGCGATGACATCCGCCATTGGGAAGCCGGCAAGAGCCTGATCTTCGACGACACCTTCAACCACGAGGTCTGGAACGACACCGAGGAGACGCGCGTGGTGCTGTTCGTAGACGTTTTGCGCCCTCTCCCCTCTCCTTGGGATCAGATCAACCGTTTGATCGTCAAGGCGATCGGCTACTCGCCGTTCGTGCTCGACGCCAAGCGCAATCAGGAAGCCTGGGAAAAACGTTTTCTGGAGAGGAGGGGGGCGAGCCCGCAGGCTGTCGGAGCCTCCCCGGCTGTGCCGCCGCTCCCAGCCGAGCACTGAACGCCGGCGACTCTGCTCTTGCGCGGGGTACGTCTCGAAGCCCGGCTGGCCCTGCTCAGAGCCCCACGGCGATCAACTGACGCGCGAGCTTTCGCCGATCGCGTCCCTCGGCGCGCGAATCGTCACGTCGAGCACCTCGGGATACTCTGCGCGCAGGTGTCGCGCCAGTGCTTCGGCGTCGGCCCGCGTGGCGGCCGGTCCGAGACGGACAAGCAGTTGCGCGCCGGTCGGGTACGAAGCCTGTACGGAGGACGCACGCCCTGAGCCGTCGGGCTCGATGTGCACAACCACATCGCTGCCTGGCAGCTCGCGCTCGATGGCCAGCTCCACGGCGCTGGCAACCGCGTGGCCGTAGCTGAGATCGGCGTCGCTTGGCACGCCGACGACGATGTCGGCGAAGTGACGCCCGGCGACCTCGCGCATGCGTAGCCGCCGCAGGCTCACGATGTCGGGGATCGCTTCGATCGCGTTGCGCGCCTTGCGCTCGGCCACGTCGTCGGAGGTGTCCATCAGCACGTAGACGCTGCGGCGCATCAGCCGGACAGCTGAGAACAGGGCCAGACCCGCGACGAGGAGGGCGGCGATCGAGTCCGCGTTTGGGTAGCCGGCTCGAACGAGCAACAGGCCGACCAGCACGGCCACCGAGCCGACCAGATCGAGCGTGAAGTGCAGCGCATTGGCGCTCAGGGCGGCACTGGAGTGGCGGTGAGCGCCCTGATGGGAGGCGTATGAGCGCGTCGCGTCGATCGCGATCACCACCAGCAGCACCGCAAACGTGTACCACTGCGTTTCCACTCGCGGGCCGTGACCGGTGAGTCGGTAGATCGACTCGATCACGATCGCGATCGACGCGCCGATCAAAATCGCGCCCTCGCCAAGCGCGGAGAGATGTTCGGCCTTGCCGTGGCCGTAGGGGTGCTCGCGGTCCGCGGGGCGCCTGGCAACCCTGACCGCGAACAGCGTAAGCACCGCCGCGGCCAGGTCTGTGGCGGAGTGGATCGCCTCGGCGAGCACACCGAGGCTGTGTGAGAGCAGCCCGACGACGAGCTTGATGACGACCAGCGTGGCGGCCGCGATGACCGAAATCAGCGCGGTGCGCTGAGGGGATGATGTGTGAGCTTTGGTCGTCATCAACAGGCGAGGGTGGTCGCCGGGCGCGCCGGAGGCGGGTGCTCAGACGTTCGAGACGTTGAGGCCGGTGTCGTGCAGCCAACTATTGGCTTGGGCATTGAGGATCGTGAACTCACCGGTGACGATCAACAGGCCCAGCACGATCATGACCGCCCCACCGATGCCGACGATCACCGGGAAGTGGCGTTTGACGATCGCAAGCGCCCCGCTCATGCGCTCGAACGCCAGCGCGATCAAGAGGAATGGGATCGCAAGCCCGACGGAGTAGAAGGCGAGCAGCAGCGCCCCGTGGGCGGCCGATTCGGACACCGCCGCCTGCGTGAGGATCGCCGCGAGCGTGATGCTCGTGCACGGCGTCCAGGCGATCGCGAAGGCAGCTCCGGCGATCAGCGGGCCTCCCCGCCCGGCGAAGCGCATCAGCGACTCGGAGTGCCATTGGAAGTTGAGCGCATCAACGAACGGCGTCGCCAGGAAGGCGATGCCCATCAGGATGATCAAGACCCCGCCAGCCGTGCGCAGCGTTTCGATATGGGTGCTGAGCAGCGAGCCAACCTGCGTGGCTGTCAGTCCCAGCAGGATGAAGATCAACGAGAAGCTGGCGATGAACAGCAGGCTCGGCACGAGCACGCGTCTGGCGCCGGCGTGCTGGATGTCGGCCGGCGCGACACCGATCACCGTCGAGAGATAGCCGGGCACCAGCGGCAGCACGCACGGCGAGAGAAACGACACCAGCCCAGCCGCGATCGCCACGGGGATGCCCACGCCGCTGGCCGTGTCCGACGACGAGGAGGCGAGGATCAAGTGTGCGGCGATCATGGAGTCAAGGCGCTACGCAGCTCGGCAACTTCGCTCTCAAGGCGCGCCACCCTGTCGCGCAGATCGTCGTCGGATTGAGGAGCCGACATAGGCGAGGGCATCTGCGCAGAGATCGCTCCTTCGATTGCCCCGTTCCCGTTGGGGCTCTCGCTCTCGCCCAGCAGTTGTGTGTAGCGGTCCTCCTTCTGGCCCGGGCGACGCCCCAGCTGCGCGAGGAGATCCCGCTCGATCAGGGCACCCAGGGTCTCGTGCACCTCATCCAGCCCCGCAAAGGCGTGGATGCGCTCGCCGCGCTGCTTGAGCTCGCCTGGGGTCTGCGGGCCGCGCAGCATCAGCACGCAGATGACAGCCTGCTCGGCGCTCGACATCGGCAGCGCCTCAGAGAGCAGGTGGCGGTACTTGGCCACCCGGCTCGCTCCGGCCAGGCGCGCGTAGCCGCGGCGCTCCAGGCGGTGCAACGCGTCGCGCAGGATCGCGTCGTCGTAGTCGACCACCGGCTCGCGGTTGGTCGCCTGATTGCATGCCAGCCGCAGCGAGTTCAGCGAAAGGGGGTAATGATCGGGCGTGGTGCGCTGCTTCTCGAGCAGACAACCGAGCACGCGGATCTCAGCGGCAGACAGGTCCATCGACTCCCATCCTACGAGCCACAGACCCCGGACGCCACCTAGAATCGGGACCTTGAGCTTTCCAGCGGCAGGCCTGCAGTGAGTCACCAGCCCTTCGCGTCCGGGCACGCGGGCGAAGGCCGCCGCGGCTCGGGGTCCAAGCCGCGCCCCGAGGACATCCCCGACAGGCCGGTCTCGCTCAAGCGAATCGGACGGCTGTTCATCCCTTACCGCGTGCGCCTGAGCGCGCTACTGAGCCTGATCGTGGTCGGCTCGATCCTCAGCGTCGCCTCGCCCTTTCTGTTGCGCGAAGCGGTCGACAAGGGCATCATCGGACACGACCTGGAATTGCTGAGCTGGCTGGTCGCCGGCATGATCGCGCTGGCGATCATCAACGGCGTGATCAGCGTCGCACAGACTTGGATCTCAAACCAGGTCGGCCAGCGCGTGATGCACGATCTGCGCGCGGCCGTCTACGCGCACCTGCAACGCATGTCGCTCGCGTTCTTCACGCGCACACGCTCCGGTGAGGTGCAGGCGCGCATCGCCTATGACATCGGTGGGATCGACGACGTGGTCACGAGCACCGCCACCTCGACCGTATCGACCGTCGCCACCGTCACCGCGACCGTCACCGCGATGTTCGCGCTCAGCTGGCAGCTCACGCTGTTCTCGCTGGTCCTCTTGCCGTTCTTCGTGTGGCTGACGCGCCGCGTCGGCAACGAGCGCAGGCGCATCCAGTCGGTGCGCCAGGGCCGACTGGCCGACATGTCGACGCTCGTCGAGGAGTCGCTGTCGGTGTCTGGCATCCTGCTGGGCAAGACGATGGGCCGCTCGGGCGAGCTCACCAGCCGCTTCACCGGCGAGTCCAGCGAACTGGCCGATCTGGAGGTGCGCGCGCGCATGGCTGGGCGCTGGCGCATGGCCTCGGTGCAGATGAGCTTCGCGATCATGCCCGCGGCGGTCTACTGGTTTGCCGGCTACACGAGCGTCCACGGCGGCGCGGTGATCTCGATCGGAACGGTGGTCGCGTTCACCACGCTGCAGACGCGCCTGCTGTTCCCGATGCAGCAGCTTCTGTCGGTGGGCCTCGAAGTGCAGACCTCACTTGCGTTGTTTGGACGCATCTTCGAGTACCTCGATCTGCCGGTGGACATCGAGGAGCGTCCCACGGCGCGGGCGCTCGAGGGCGTGCGGGGGGATGTGACGCTCGAGGACGTGTGCTTTCGCTACGCACCCGAGGCGCCCTGGACGCTGCAGGACATCTCCGCTGAGATCCCCGCCGGCACACGCACGGCGCTCGTCGGGGAGACCGGCTCGGGCAAGACCACGCTTGCCTATCTCGTCGCGCGCCTGTACGAGCCCCAACAGGGCGAGGTCTGCATCGACGGGCACAACATCCGCGATGTCACGCTGCAGTCGCTTGCCGCGACGGTTGGGCTCGTCTCACAGGAGACCTACCTGTTTCACTCCTCGATCCGCGAGAACCTGCGTTTCGCCTGTCCCGACGCGAGCGACGAGCAGATCGAAGACGCCGCCCGGGCCGCGCAGATCCACGAGCTGATCTCCTCGCTGCCCGAGGGTTATGACACCCCTGTGGGCGAGCGCGGCTACCGCTTCTCCGGTGGCGAGAAGCAGCGCATCGCGATCGCGCGCACGGTCTTGCGCAACCCGCCGGTGCTGATCCTTGACGAGGCGACCTCGGCGCTCGACACCGAGACCGAGCGGGCGGTGCAGGTAGCGCTAGACGATCTATCCCGAGGTCGCACCACGATCGCGATCGCCCACCGCCTCTCAACGATTCGCGACTCCGATCAGATCCTCGTGCTCGATGACGGCAAGATCGTCGAGCGCGGCAGCCACGAGGAGCTGGTGGAGCTGGGTGGCCGCTATGTCGCGCTGCTGCGAGGCGCGGTCGTGGACGAGCCCGGCCAGGACCCATCCGCGGCGCTCGCCTGAAGCGGCCTGGCTTTGGATCCTTATATAGAACGCTGGCTCCAAAGAACGCCGGTGCCAAAATAGAATCTATTTATCACGGTCGTTCCGGACTATGGTATTGTCGCGCACCGTGTTCGCAGGGGGCAGACGCTTGACTGAATCGCGCTGCCGCGTTGCGCTGAAACATGTCACCTATGGGATGAGCATCACTCGTGCCTCCGCCCACTATGAATCGGGCATTGCTTCGCGCGCTTTTTTGCTCCTCCTTGTTCTCTGCATGCTGAGCACCGGCCTGCTGCTCTTTGGCTCACCTCCCGCAAGTGCGGCAACACCACCGCACACCGATGTCATGTTCGTCTTTGATACGAGCGGCTCGATGAGCGGAGCCCTCGAAGAAGCCAAGACTGAAATCAAGGAAGTAATGGCGAACATCAGTGCATCGCTTCCCGATGCGGAGTTTGGCCTGGCTGAGGTACGCGATTACGGAGGATCCAGCTATGACCCGGAATCCACAGATGAGCCCTGGCGACTCGACGTCCCAGTGACATCAGATGTCTCGTCGGTCGGCGAAGCGATATCCGCGCTATCCGCCGAAGGCGGCGGCGACGGACCCGAAGCCTACGGGCGAGCCCTGTGGGAGACCGACACCAACCCGTCCGTCGGCTGGCGACCCGAAGCCAGCCATGTGATCGTCCTGATCGCCGACAACGTACCTCACGACAATAACCTTGACGAAGGCATCCCAGAAGACGAGTGGGTCGAACCCGAACCCTGGGACACAGAAGAAGAACTTCCCGGCACCTGGGCCATCCCTGATACGGCGTGGGCTCCGGGAGACAATCTCGACTTCCAGTCGGTGCTGCAGCAACTGAAGAGCGACGGCAAGCCGCTCGAGATGGTCTCCTACCACGACACAAGCACCGATTACCTGGCCTACTGGGAACATTGGGCGGCGCTTTCCGGTGGGGAAGCGCTGGAAGCCAGCACCGGCCAGCTTGCGAGCAAGCTCACGACGCTCGCCGAGAACGGCGCTCGAGCAGCGCCCAGCAACGCGTTCTTGAACCTCTACAACGCGCCCGTTCCGCGGGCCCTCAGACTTCAGACCCCGACGCCTGGCCTACTCCAGATCCCGTTCGGCGCCGAACTGACTCCCACGCTGAGCGTGACCGCTCGGTTCCAGCCAACCGACCCTCAGCCGACGCTCGATGCGAGTAACGCCGCGAGTTTCCTCACATTCGGCCCATTGTCGTTCAGCCTTCTCGACTTCCAGTGGCAGGGGGCGTCCTCGAATGGGCCTGCTCCTAGCGCCGGCCTGTTCGATGGAACGCGCATCGGCTTCGAGGCCCAGCTTGGTCTCCTTGGAGCACCGACGATCGACGATGGCGAAGGCAAACCGCTGGAAGCCGCATTCTCGGTGCCGGTTGCGGCGGTCGAAGCAAAGCTGCCGCCTATCGCCCTACCGACGAGCGGGCCGGTCGTGCCAGAGGTGCAGATAGACGGAGGCCTCGATCTCAACGTCAAGCTATACATAACCCAAGCCGTCACCTACGCCGGCGAGAAGCTCTCCGAGGGTGCCGTCGCCTCAGTCGCGGACGTCCTCAGCGACGGCGTGGGCACACCGCTTGTCGTGGACGCGCTGGGCACGCTCCAGACGGTCGAAATAGCGGCGGCCACCGCGAAGTACGTCGAGTTGGTCGTCAAGGCCCAGAAAGCATGGAATGTTGCTGTAAATCAGGGTATTCCGATTGTGCAACTGTTGGGACAGCTTGTTACAGCCGAGGCTCCACAGCTGCTTGGCCAAGTGGCAGCCTACGTCTCCAGCAAGTTGAAAGAGGCCGTCAAGTGGGTCGTGAACGGCGTCAGCCATGTCGTCTCCGGCATCTACGACGGAGGGGTTTGGGTGGTGCATACCGGCGGCCATGTGATCTCCGGGGCGGGGCATATCGTCTCCAAAGGCTGGCACGTCGTGACAGGCTGGATCGGCGCACACAAGGCACTGCCACTTTCGGCAACCTTCGAAGCCCTACCGATCGGATCGCTCACGGTCGCGCGACTGCGATCCAAGCGTGGCCTTGCGTTTGGACCGCGGCTCCTATCGCAAAGCGACGCCCGGGTCGTGGCACACGCGCTGGTGAAGTACGGCTTTGCCGATGCCACAGTCCGTCCGTTGCTAGTTGACAATCCCTCCCCGAAGGCGGGGCGGGTTATCTGCTTTGCCGCTGGGCGTCTCACACCAGCCGGGACGGCCAACGTCGAGCTGACTGGGCCTGGATATCGAGGCCAGGCACTGATCCTCACACGTGCGCATGTCGGAGGCGGTTGCCTGAAGCTGCCGTCAAAGATGCCGGCCGGCCGGTGGATACTCGGTGTGGTGGACTACAACGGCCACGCAAAGCGGCCGGGCGTCCTAGTGGACGCCTATCCATTCACGATCAAATCGATCGACCACAAGCATCACCGCGCGGTCAGGCGCTGAGCGACCATGTCGGCAGCAGCGCTGGATGCCGTTATACGGACTCAGAGACTTCATCGCGCCGAGCTGGTAAACGGCCGCTCAGCCGAAGCAGGCCCTAAGACTTACTGATCAGCGCCTGGGTAAAGCTCCGACAGTGCCTTTGAGAGCTGCCCTCCCTGCCAGGCGATCGGTGAGCTACCGGGCTCCTCGACCACGAGCTTAGCTCCCGAGATTATTGCGGCGTAGCGTTCGCCGACCGCCAGCGGATGAGAGGGATCGGCCTCGTCGCGACTGGCGATAACGACTGTGGGGACACCGATAGACCGCAACTCATCCCAGCGCTCAAACGGCCGCGAGCGCGGGACCGCTTCCAGCGCATCCGCCACGGCAAGCGGATGGTCGTGCGCGGCGAGCCGCCGGCGCAGCACCTTCGCAACGGTCTCCCTGAAGCGCTCGGGGATCGGGTCGAGGTCGTAGGCGGCGACGAACCCTTCCACTCCCCCCTCTCTGAGCCCCTGCGCAAGCCTGTCCCAGGACGCGTAGGAATCGCCCTCGCCATGGGTGTCGGGGTCGAACGCCGGTGTTATCAGCCCGAGCGCGAGCACTCGGTCGGGGTGGTCGAGCGCGAAACGAAGCGCCGTCTGTGCGCCCATCGAGGCGCCGGCCAGCACCGCCCGCTCGACCTCCAGCTTGTTCAGTACAGCGCGAAGATCTTCGGCTAGCAGCTCATAGGTGTACGCCTCGGGAGCCGCCGGGGAGGAATGGCCGTGCCCGCGCGCGTCGTAGGTGATCGTGTGATAGCCGGAGCGCTCGAGCGCCTTTGAGCCCATCACGACGTAGCGACGCGTCGCGGTGAGACCGTGCAGCAGCACGATCGGCGTCCCCGCGCCCGCCTGGTCGCCCGAGAGTTGGACGCCATCGCCCGCAAGAACGCTTAGCTGCCCTGAAATCGCCAACGTGCGAGCTTCGCTATGTACGCCTCGTCGGGAGACCGTCCGGGCATGCCAAGTCGGCGTTTGAGCAACCGTCCGCCGAACCTGACCAGAGACGGCACGAAGATGAGCGTCGCAAGCGCCAATCTAGACGTGCAGAGCAGCGTGCTCGCGCACGAGCTCAGCCGTGTGCTCGGGCTTCTCCAAGAAGAACATGTGCCCAACACCCTCGAAGATCTCCAGGCGCGAGTCGGGGACCAGCCCGGCGATCATGTGACCGTTCTGGACCGGGAGCAGTTCGTCGAGGGTGCCATGCACCACCTGCGTCGGGACGTCTACGCTCGGGAGCCGCGCATTCGTGTCGTGTCCCGCGATGGCTTGCATCTGGCGCATGATCACCTCCACCGGTAGGCCGTAGCGCATGCCGGTAGCCCGGAACCTCACCCACGCGTCCTCGTCGGCGGCGAAGCTGGGCGAGACGTTGACCTCCCAGGAGGCGCGGACCGCGCGCTCGCGGTCGCCTGAGGACATAGCTTCGGCAAGCTTGCGCATGACACCCTCGCTTGCGAGCACACTGCCCTCGCCGCCGCAGTAGGTGCAGCCGAGCGTCAGCGAGCGCAGGCGATCGGCGTGCGCGAGCGCAAGCTCCTGGGCGATCATGCCGCCCATCGAGATGCCCATCACGTGCGCCGAGTCGATGTCGAGCGCCGTGAGCAGTCCGGCGGCGTCCTCGGCGAGGTCGGCGATCGTGAACGGCCGACCGGTACGCGTCGAGTCGCCGGCGTCGCGGTGGTCGTAGGCGACCGTGTCGAAATCGCGTTGCAACTGTTCGAGCAGCGACTCGCCCCAGTGGTGCTTGGTGCCGCTCATCCCCATGATCAAGAGCAGCGGCGGGCCATCGCCCGCGCGGTCGTAGCTCAGCTCGATCTCCCCTGCCTTTGCGAGCGCCATCGTGCGATGAAGCCTACACCGGCAGCTCGAGTTGGCCGGCGGTGCCGCCAAGCGCGTGTGCGCGTGGCGGTGTCCCCCGTCGCGCCAAGCCGGCGACGCGCACTCCCAGCAGGCGCACCGGGCGCGACGGCGCGTACTCCTCCAACAAGGCAAGCGCCACCCGCGTGACCTGCTCGGCGTCGCAAGTCGGCTCGGGCAGCGTGCGGGCACGCGTGACCGTGGAGAAATCGTCGAGACGCACCTTGATGCCGATCGTGCGTCCGTGATTTTCGTGGGCGGAGAGGCTTGCGCACAGTTCGGCCGCCATGCGTACAAGCGCTTCGCGCAGAAGCTCGGGATCGCGGATGTCGCTGTCGAACGTGCGCTCGCGCGACTCGGAGACGACCTTGCGCTCCTCGCTCACCTGCCCGTCGTGTTCAAAGTGGGCGCGTCGGCGCAGCTCGCGGCCGTGGTTGGGCCCGAAGCGCTCGATCAGCAGCTGCTCGGGTGCTCGGGCGAGCTCGCCCAGCGTGCGCAGACCCATCGCCTCGAGCCTCGCGGCCGTCTTCGGCCCGATCCCCGGGATCAGCCCTGGCGGTGCGCCGGCGAAGCGCTCACACGCCTGCTCGCGCGTCAGCACGACAAATCCCGCCGGCTTCTCCGCGTCGGAGGCCACCTTCGCGACCAGCTTGTTCGGCCCGATCCCTACCGAGCAGACGAGCTGCGTAGCGGCCTTGATGTCGGCCAGCACACGGCGCATGGCCGCACGCGGCGAATACAGACCGCTCAGGTCAACGTAGGCCTCGTCGAGCCCCACCACCTCGACCCGCTCCACATGCGAGCGCACGATGTCCATCATGCGTTTGGAGACCTCGCGGTAGTGCGCCCCGTCGGGCGGTATGAACACGGCTTGCGGACAGAGCCGGCGCGCACGCGCGGCGGGCATCGCCGAGCCCACGCCAAAGCGGCGAGCCTCATAGCTGGCGGTGGTCACCACCGCCCGCGGCCCTGTGCCAGACACGACAACCGGCAGCCCGCGCAGCTCCGGACGACGGTTCAGCTCGACCGAGACATAGAACGCGTCGGCGTCGAGATGGGCCACGCACGGCTCGACGCCCTCGACGGACGCCTGAGGCAATGTCGCAGTGGAAACCTCGGTCGTGGTAGCTGACACCTATCAGCGAATCTAGCGCCGCGCGCGGCGAACGCACCTCGTCCACGTCTGCGCTGGGCAAGCTTTTCCGCGAGTGACCACGTGAGCGGTTGAACCTTCTCCGAGCCGAGCGAGGCGACAGTCCGCTCGATTCGCGACCATGGCGAGTGAGTTATGCCAAGGCGTCGATGTTCAGGCGCACGTAGTCCACGACGACCGGCTCTCCGATCGCTTGGAGGGCATCGTCCATGAACCGCTCGCGCAGCTGCTCGGGCAGGCGCTGCACATGCGGACCTAGCACGATCGTGGAGAGGAACTCGCGCGGGTACTCGGGTTCGCGCGGCGCTGGCTGAAGCCAGCATTCGGCCGAGGCAAAGCCGGCGGACAGCAGTCGTTCGTGGGTCTGCTCCGCGCCCGCGTAGTTCCAGGGCGGTTGCCAGTCGCGGAAATGCTCGGCATACGGCTCGTGATCGAGTAGCGGCGCTACCTTGCCGCGCAGGATCGTGATGTTGCCCTCTCCCCCACATTGCGCCACGAGCCGACCGGCCGGCCGCAGGGCAGCATGCAAGCGGCGAAAGAGAAGATCGTGGTCGGCGATCCAATGGAAAGTGGCGGTGGAGATGATTGCGTCGACGTGCTGCTCGAGGTCCAGATCGAGCAGATCCACTACGCGAACGTCCGCTGTCTCGCCGAGCCGCTGCTCGGCCGCTTCCACCATCGAGGCCGACTGATCGACCGCGATCGCACGGCCGCGCGGCAGCTGCTCGATCAGCGCCTGGGTGATGCGCCCAGAGCCGCAGCCGGCGTCGAGCACCAGCTCGTCCCCCTTTAGATCCAAGCGTGCAAGCACCTCGAGACCAAGCGCCTCCATCGTTCCGGAGATGCGATCGTAGCTGGCTCCATCCCAATCGCGTACAGCTGGCATACGTCCGTACGTTATCACGTATGCACGAACGTCTTTGGCAGGAGCGATGCAGACCACTCATATGCACGGACGTCTTTGGCGGGAGCGATGCAGACCACTCACGTATGCACGGACGTCTTTGGCGGGAGCGATGCAGACTACTGTTGCCTTGCGAGACGTCCTGCCCAGCGCTTCCGACCAGCGCTTGTAGCGCGGCGGTCCCGATCGGCCACCGACGAGCGAGAGCAGTCCCCGATCAGCCTTTCGCGAGAATCCCGGCCAGCCGCGCTCGCTGTTGCTTGGCCCCACCCAGCAAGTTCGCATCCACCAGCGCGCGCTTGTAGAGCCAGTGCACATCGGCCTCCCAGGTGAAGCCGATCCCACCGTGGGCCTGGATCGCCGAAGCGGTCACTTCGACGCCTGCTTCGGAGGCGGCGGCCTTCGCCATCGCGGCCGCCTCTCCGAGCCGCTGGGGATCGGCGTCGGCTGCCCAAGCGGCAAACGCGGTAGCGGCACGCGCCTTCTCGGTGTCGAGCAGCATCTGGGCGCAGCGGTGCGAGACGGCCTGGTAGGCGCCGACGGGCACGCCAAACTGCTTGCGCTCCTTGACATAGGCGACGGTCATGTCCAACGCACGCTCGCTGACCCCGACAAGCTCGGAGGCGATCGCCGCGAGCGCGCGGTCGATGCCACCGCCCACGGCGCCGTCGAGCGCCTCCCCCGCCTCGGCGCTCGCGCGCACAAGCGCCGCGGGACGCGTGGGATCGATCGGATCGACCGGCTCGATTGTGACCTCCTCGCGCGTGTATGCCCGCACGCCCGAACCTGCCGCATCGAGAAGTACCAATACCTGCGCGTCTGGCGCCCCCACGACCAGCTCGGCAACGCCGTCGCGCGCCGTCCCAAGCGCGCCGATCGTCTCGCCGCCGGCGAGCCCGGGAAGCCAGCGCTCGCGCTGCTCGGGCGAGCCGGCCTGCTCGATCAGGATTCCGGCCAACACGCAGGGCAGCAAGGGCACGGGCGCCAGTGTGCGCCCAAGCTCCTCGCAAAGGACCGAAAGCTCGACAAGCCCAAGTCCCTGCCCGCCGTACTCCTCGGCGATCGCGATCCCAGGCCAACCAAGCTCGCACAGCTCACGCCAAAGCGTCTCATCGAGACGACCGGCCTCGGCGTACTCGCGCACGCGCTCCGGTCGAGCCCGCTCTGCCAATAGCTCACGGGCCGTGCGTTGGATCTCGCGCTGGTCTGCGCTCAGGCCGAAGTCCATCAGTCGCGCCTCCCTGCCGTCGCGAATGTGGTCGGGCCAGCTGAGACTCCGGGCACGCCAAACAGCGGAGCTCCGCCAGGAGCGGAGCCCATCCCCATCACAACCACCTAGATGACCGCCTTCAGGCGTGGAAGACCAAGTACGCGCTCGGCAACGATGTTCTTCAGCACCTCGGTCGTGCCGCCCTCGATCGTGTTGCCGCGCGCACGCAACAGCTCATAGCTCCAGCTCGTGCCGTCGATGAGCGCCTCGGGTCCCGCGATCTCGGCGGCAAGCGAAGTGAGGCGCTGGTTGGTGTCCGACCACAACCACTTCACCAGCGACCCCTCCGGACCGGGCTGGCCATAGCGCTCGATGTCCGACAAACCCTTCCAGGCAAGCAACCGGATCGACTCACAGCGAATGTGCATCTCGGCAAGCGCGTCGGCGTAGAGAGGGTCCTCCAGCAGTCCGCGCTCACGCGCGAGCGTCCGCGTATCGTCGAGCAGCTGGCGCAAACGCACCTGTAGGAGGAAGCCAAGCCCAGCGCGCTCGTTCATCAGCGTCGTCAGCGCCACCTTCCAACCGTTGCCAACGCCGCCGACAACGTTGGCGTCGGGAATGCGCGCCTCTTCGATGAACAGCTCATTGAACTCTGCCTCGCCGGTTATCTGACGCAGAGGCCGCACCTGTACGGCGTCCTGCTCCATGTCCATCAAGAAGTAGGTAAGCCCCTTGTGCTTGGGCGAGTCGGGATCGGTGCGCGCGACCAGCATGCACCACTTGGAGTATTGGGCGCCACTGGTCCAAACCTTCTGTCCCGTGACGACCCAATCGTCACCGTCCTTTACGGCCCGCGTCTTCAGCGCTGCCAGATCCGAACCAGCGTCGGGCTCGGAGAACCCTTGGCACCAGATCTCCTCGGCCGAGAGGATCGGTGCGAGATAGCGCTCCTTCTGCTCGTCGGTGCCCCAAACCATCAGCGTCGGGCCACCGAGCAACAGCCCAAGCACGTTGGCAGGCAAAGGCACGCGAGCAAGCCCAAGCTCCTCGAAGTAGATCGCCGACTCGGTCAGCGAAGCGCCACGGCCGCCGTACTCGGCCGGCCAGGCAGGCGCCGCCCAACCGGCGTCGTAGAGCCGTCGCTGCCAGTCGCGCCGCCAAGCGTAATGCGCGTCTTCGCCGCCCTCGCTCGGCTCCGGAGCGGGTGGATTATCGGCAAGCCAGCCACGCAGATCGTCACGAAAAGCCAGCTCGCGCTCACTGAAGGTCAGGTCCACGGCTGGTCTCCGGGGCTAGGTCGCGGATCGCTCACGAGCGCATATTCAACTACGAGTGCGCACGACCAGCTCGTCGACCTCGAGCCGACCGACTTTCAACTCGCCCACGTCGAGCCGGCCGATAGCGGCTCGCTTGATCGCAAGGCGGCGGATCGCGAGCGCCCCGATCGCCACCGCCCCGATCGCCAGCGCACCAACCGCGAGCGAGCCGAGCGATACCGCGCCCGTAGCGAGCGCCGTACGACGGCGTGCCTTGCGAGTCTTGCGGTTGGCCTTTATGAGCTTGCGCGCCAGGCGCGCGAAGCGCACCGCGGCAACCGTCACGGCCAAAGCTTTGCGCCGCGCGCCCTTGCTGGGGCGGCCATGCTTGCGGTCTCGTTGTCTTGCGGGCTTGCTCATGTGTAAATAGACGGTAGCGGTCCTTGCGGTTGTGCCCGCCGAGCAGCGACGGTAAACGGCCGCGCGCTGCCGGGTGGGCGACCGAGATGGTCATGAGGCGAATGGACCCCTGGGAGGCGAGTGGCGGGGCTGGGTGGGACATATACGAAATCGGCGATGCCCGCACGCGCGCGCGGGACATCGCCGATTTTGGCTAAGGACCCGCGGGCTTTAGCGGTTGCTCCACACCTCGCCAACCCCTTCGAAGCCAAGCGCACGCTTGGTCGCTTCGGTGAGATCGAATTCGCGCCCTTCGACATAGGGCCCGCGATCGACGACCGGCACGCGCACTGTGCGCGTTCCGTAGCGAAGCGTCACGAGCGTGCCACATGGGAGCGTCTTGTTCGCGACGCCCAGCGTCGAGCTGGTGAGCTCGCCGCCGCAGGCGAGGCTGCCGCCGCCGCCATACCAAGAGGCGTCTGCCAGTCGGTATGAGGTCAGGCGCCCGATGCCGCGGTACACGCTGATGTCGCCGACGTCACCGGCGAACCTGACTCGCACCGGCTCGCTGAGCAGGCGATGCGGAAGGTAGCGCAACACGAAACGGCCGCCACCCCCGGTGAGTGTGTGTGAGATTGTCTCCCAGCCGTGTCGCCCGAGCCGCTGCAGCTCGACGGCCCGCTGTGCCAGCCTGGGACGCAAGCTGCCTGTAACGCTTGCCGCGCTGCCATCGAGCACGTTCAGCTGTGCTCCGCGGATGTGCAGTTTCACACGCACAGGCGCTGCTGGAAGCACAACGGGTCCGAACAGCGGCGGGATCGCAACTCCTGCGGAATTCGCGGGAGCTCCCGGCAGCGGTGCCACGCTCGCACTTTCAGCGCCGGCAACAGGTACGACGGTCAGTGCCGCGACACAGGTCAGACTCGCGCCAAGCAGCACCGGTTGGGCGCGACGAACGCGCCCGACTATGTATGGCCTCGACAAGAGGTCTCCTTGGGTATCCGCCTACGGGGTTAGCTGTCGGGCTCACGGCGGCCGAGCACATGTCGTCCAAACATGCACCGGCCGGGCGTTACGGCTGCATCAGCGGCCGATTCGCCCCATCCGGGCCTTTACGTCAGGCCCGGCAGTGGGTCCCCCGCTCGTCTCCATCCACGGAAACGACTCGGCAGGGTTAGGCAATCGAAGAGACGCTAAAGACGCTTGAGGGCTAGCAGTGTGAGACTACGCACACAGGTCCGCTACTCGTGTCCGCTACTCGTCATCGCCGCGAGGAGTCGCGCCCATCCTGTTGAGCAGCATCGCCTCGGCCATCCGCAGCAGCCCGATCGTCGTGTGCGGACGCGCTTCGCTGGAGCGGACCGAGACGTCCGAGCCGTGCGGGCCGAGCACCTCGACGATCGTACAGACGTTGCCGATCTCACATTCCTCGCCGTAGCGACCTTCGAGCGCCTCCATCTGTGCCGCCACCACCTGCCCGATCTTGGATTGGTCGAATGTCATGGTCCAAACTTTAGAGCTTGTCTCAAACAGGCGTACCGAATGTCTTGCGACAGGCCCATACCCGGCCTCCTCGACGCGTCCGAATAGGATTCGCCTACCCATGGCTCTGCAACCGCCCTACTCCAACTACGAGCACGAGATCTATGTCGCCGGCATGCTCGGCGGGCGCAAGCCCGCCCGACCGGTGGACTGGCGCGAATTGGAGCGCGACGCTTACGCGATGCTCTCACGCGGTCCGCGCGGCTACATCCAGGGCGGTGCCGGGCGCGGACACACAATTCGAGCCAATCGCGAGGCGTTTGACGAGTGGCGCATCGTGCCGAGGATGCTGCGCGATGTGTCGGAGCGTTCGTTGGAGCGGACCGTCCTCGGCACCAAGCTTCCTGCGCCGGTGCTACTTGCACCGATTGGCGTGCAGACCCTCGCCCATCCCGAGGGCGAGCTGGCGAGCGCGCGCGCATGCGCACACGTGGGAGTACCGCTGATCGCAAGCACCGCCGCTTCGCACACGATCGAGCAGATCGCGCAGGCCGGGGGTACCCCGAAGGGCACCCTCCATGCCGGGGGGCAGGTGGGCGAGCACGCCTTCTGGTATCAGCTGTACTGGCCGCGCGACCGCGAGCTGGCGCGCAGCTTCATCTCCCGCGCCGAGAGCGCCGGTTATAAGGCGGTAGTGGTGACGCTCGACACGTGGCTGCTGGGCTGGCGGCCGGCCGACTTGACCGATGGCTTCTTGCCGTTCCTGCGCGGCGAGGGAAACATCAACTACTTGCAAGACCCCGTGTTCCGAGCAGCCTTGCCCAAGCCGCCCGAGGAGGACATGCCCAGCGCCGTGGCCTGCTGGGCGTGGCAGTTCTCGAACCCAGCGGTCACCTGGGCGGACCTGGAGCTCCTGCGCGAGTGCACGAAACTGCCGATCGTGCTCAAGGGCATCCAGAGCGTGCGGGACGCACAGCTCGCGGTCGAGCACGGGATCGAGGGGATCATCGTCTCCAACCACGGCGGGCGCCAGGTGGACGGCGCGATCGGCTCGTTGCAGGCGCTGCCAGGTGTGGTCGAGGCCGTCGGCGAGCGCTGCGAGGTGCTGTTCGACAGCGGCATCCGCTCGGGCGCCGACGCGCTGAAGGCGCTTGCCCTCGGCGCGCGCGCCGTGTGCCTGGGCAGGCCCTACACATGGGGCCTGGCGCTCGGCGGCGAGCAGGGCGTGATCGACGTGCTGCGCGCGTTCCTGGCCGAGCTCGATCTCAACATGGCCCTGTCGGGCCACGCGAGCGTGGACGAGTTGGGTATGCACTCACTCGTGGCCCATCCAGCCGCCAGCTCCCGCTAGTCTCGACCGGCACGATAGAGAAAACATGAGATATCGAGGAGCGCCAGTGGAGCGGCGTCATCGGTTGGCCTGGCGGGTGACAACGGTCGGCCTGTCGCTGAGAACGATCGGAGCAATACCGTTGACGCCACGACACAGACCCGCGACAATCGTGCTCGATGGCAAACCCTGACCGATTGACGGGCCTGGACTCGGCCTTCCTGCACCTGGAGGATGGCGGCTCGGCGCATATGCACGTTGCCTCGGTGATGGTCTTTGAGGGTCGAGCCCCCGCGTACGAGGAGTTCGTCGATCACATCCTCTCGCGACTGCACCTGGTGCCGCGCTACCGCCAGCGACTGGCGTTCGTGCCACTCGGCCAAGGTCGGCCTGTGTGGGCCGACGATCCGCACTTCAACCCTCGCTACCACATCCGCCACACCGGGCTTCCCAGTCCGGAGGACGAGACCGAGCTCAAGCAGCTCTCCGGGCGCATCTTCTCTCAACGCCTGGATCGCTCCAAGCCGCTGTGGGAGCTTTGGCTGGTTGCACACATGGCGCAAGAACGCTTCGCCGTGATCGCCAAGACCCACCACGCGCTCGTAGATGGGATCTCCGGCGTCGACATCACGACCGTGCTGTTCGACGTCTCGCCGGAGCCGACCGGCCCCGCCCGCCCACCGGTGCCGTGGGTCGCGCGACCCTTGCCGGGGGCGGCGAAGCTGCTGGCCGACGCGCTCGTCGAGCGCTCAACCGTGCCGGCGGAGATGGTGCGCGGCGCACGCGCCGTGGTACGCACTCCGCGTAGAGCGTTGGGGCACCTGAAGGACGCCGTCCTCGGTGTCGGCGCCACCACGCTTGCCGGCATCAACGCACCTGCGCCTCCGAGTCCGCTCAACGTGGACATCACATCGCACCGGCGCTATACCTGGATCGACGCCGATCTGGCCCAGTTCAAGGCGATCAAGAACTCGCTCGGGGGCACGCTCAACGACGTGGTGCTGACCGCGGTCAGTCTCGCGTTGGGGCGACACATGCGCGCACAGGGGTATGACACCGAGGGCCTGGTGCTCAAGGCAATGGTGCCGGTCTCGGTGCGCGCCGACATCGAGCGCGGCGCGCTCGGCAACAAGGTCGCCGCGATGTGGGCGCCAATGCCCGTCGGCATCGCAGACCCGGTCGAATGCCTTGCGCAGGTGCGCCTGGAGATGGACGACCTCAAGCACTCCGGCCAGGCGGTCGGCGCGGAGGTGCTGACCAACCTCGCCGGCTTCGCTCCGCCCACGATCTTGAGCCAGGCCGCACGTCTGCAAGCGCGCCAGCGCTTCTTCAACCTGGTCGTGACCAACGTGCCGGGGCCGCAGTTTCCGCTGTACCTGCTTGGGCGACGCTTGAAGGCGCTGTATCCCGTCGTGCCGCTCGCGCACCGTCAGGCGCTCGGCATCGCGGTGATGAGCTATGACGGGCATCTCGACTTCGGCTTGCTCGCCGACTACGACGCGCTGCCGGAGCTCGAGACGATCGCGCATGAGCTCAAGCGGGCGATCGCGGCATTGGCGAAGGCCGCCAACGCGAGCGCGAAAAGTCCCGGCGGCAAGGCCAAGGCCGTAAGTGCGAACGCGAAGAGCCCCGGCGGCAAGGCCAAGGCCGCAGGTGCGAACGCGAAGAGCCCCGGCGGCAAGGCCAAGGCCGCAGGTACGAGCGCGAAGAGCCCCAGCGGCAAGGCCGCAGGTGCGCATGCGAAGCGTGCCCGCGCCAAGCGGCCAGGCGCGGCGGCAGCCCGCTAGTGGCGCACGCTCCGCGCCTATGAGCAGGCTGCGCCTGGCCCTGTGCCAGATGAACGCGACCGTCGGCAACCTGGCCGGCAACGCGCAGCGCATCCGCGCCGGCATCGATGCGGGCCGCGAGGCAGGTGCGCACGTGGTCTTGTTCCCGGAGCTCGCGCTCAGCGGCTATCCACCTGAGGATCTGCTGCTGCGCGCGCACTTCCTCGAGGACACCGAAGCGAAGCTGCATGAGCTGGCGGTCGCTGCCGAGGGGATTGTGGCGATTGTGGGCTTTCCCGAGCGCAGCGACGGCAGCGTGTACAACTCGGCGGCAGTGCTCACCGATGGTGCTGTGCACGCCATCTACCGCAAGGTGCACCTGCCCAACTACGGCGTGTTCGACGAGCAGCGCTACTTCAAGGCCGGCGAGACCAGCGGCACCGTGATTGACGTCGGCGGGCACAAGCTCGGGGTAACCGTCTGTGAGGACCTATGGGTCGATGGGCCTCCCGCCTCGGCCGAGACGGCCGCCGGAGCTCGCGTGATCCTCAACGCCTCGGCGTCCCCCTACCACGCCGGCAAGGGACTTGAGCGCGAGCGACTGTTCGGCAAGCGTGCGCGCGAGAGCGGCGCTTATGTGGCGTTCTGCGGGATGGTCGGCGGCCAGGACGAGCTGGTGTTCGACGGACACTCCTTCGTGCTCGACCCAAACGGGGAGACGATCGCCCGGGGAGCACAGTTTTTAGAGGAGCTGATCGTGTGCGACGTCGACCTCACAAATGACGATGCCCCCCGCGCGTGCGGGAGGCATCCGCTTTTGCGCACCACACAGCCCGACCCCAACACGCCCGAGTCCCGGTCCACGACGAACCCCGAAGCGCACATGACGCGACCCCACTCCGCCGCGCACGAGTCGACCCCAACCCCCCTGCGCGCACCAATCGCCTCACGCGAGCAGGAGGTATACGAGGCGCTGGCGCTGGGCTTGCACGACTACGTCGAGAAGAACGGTTTCGGCTCGGTCGTGCTCGGGCTCTCCGGCGGGATCGACTCGGCGCTCGTGGCCTGCCTGGCAGCCGATGCGCTTGGCGCAGAGCGCGTGAACGTGGCGATCATGCCCTCGCCCTATTCCTCCTCGGCAACCCAGGAGGACGCGCGCATGCTCGCGCGGGCGCTTGGCCTACGCACGCACGAGCTCACGATCGAGCCGGTGATGGACGCCTACACGCAGACGTTGCGCGCCGACTTCGAGGGTCTGGACGCGGACCTGACCGAGGAGAACTTGCAGGCTCGCATCCGCGGCAACCTGCTGATGGCGCTCTCCAACAAGTTTGGCTGGCTCGTGTTGACGACCGGCAACAAGTCGGAGATGTCTGTCGGCTACACGACGCTGTACGGCGACCTCGCGGGCGGCTTTGCGGTCATCAAGGACGTTCCCAAGACGCTTGTATACCGGCTCGCGCGCTGGCGCAACGATCCCTCTGCCGCACAAGCACTCGACAAAACCGGCGGCACACCGGCGTCTATGCCGATACCGGCCTCGATCGTCGAGCGCGCGCCCTCGGCCGAGCTGCGCGAGAACCAGACCGACCAAGATTCCTTGCCGCCATATGAGCTGCTCGATCGGATACTGCACGGCTACATCGAGCTCGACCGCGGCCGCGAGCAGCTGATCGCGGAAGGCTTGCCGCGCGCGGACGTGGAGCGAGCGGCGAGACTCGTCGACCTTGCCGAGTACAAGCGCCGCCAAGCGCCCCCAGGAATCAAGATCACCGAGCGCGCTTTCGGGCGCGACCGGCGCATGCCGATCACCAACGCCTACCGGGGCTGAGCGGCCGCCGCGCCGTTACTCTGCCTCCCGTGATCGCACGCCGCCCGTTGTCTGACCCTGGCCGTAGCGGCCCCAGCGTGCCGGTCGGGCGCTTGCACTCGCGCCCCGTGCTGCTCGGGCGCCCGCGCTCGCGCCGCGTACTGCTCGGCGGCGCTCTGATCGCATGCGTGCTGACGCTCGCCTCCTGTGGCAACACGCTCCAAGACCAGCCGATCGGCCCCCAGCCGCTGGAGTCGGTGCTCGTCAAGAGCCGCTTCCCCGTCTACTGGCTCGGCGTCAGCTTCCACGGCTTGCAGATCACGAGCGTGGCGATCGATCCCAGCGAAGCCGTCACGATCCGCTACGGCGACTGCGTGCTCGGCGGCCAGTACACGTGCGTGACGCCCGTGTCGATCGTAACCTCGCCGGATAACAGTTTCGTCCCCGGGGACACCGCTGTGAGGCCGACGGCGTCGTTGCGCGGGGTGAGTGCGAGCTCCGCACAGGGCGGCTCGACGCTTGCGATTCCTACAGGGAACGTGATCGTGAGCGTGTTCGGTCAGCACCCAAGGCTTGCCAGGGAAGCAGCCGAGACGATGGCGCCGCTGAACACGACCGGGCTACCTCTGACACCGCTGCCCGCGGCACTGCCCGACAGCGGCTTTGGCCGCGCGCCGCTGTCGATCCAGGTGCCAGCCGGCGTAAGCGTGCCACGCGGGCCGGGCGCATAGCCCGACGCGCCTGTCGATCATCTAATCGTGTAGCACCAAATGGGTCGCCCAGACATATAACCTTTAAGTTGTTGCGTGGGGTCGTATAACTTTTAGGTTATAATCCGGGGCAAGGCATCGTACATCCCGTTGGGCAGCGGTCGAACGGCGATCGTCATGCGCGTGATCGCGCAGGTACGGCCCTCGTCATCGCTAAAGGCGACGTCCCACAGCCAGGTGGTGCGCCCGCGGTGGATGCGCGTGGCGTGCGCGTGTACAGCGCCCGCCGTGATCGGACGCAGGAAGCTCGTGTTGTTGGACATGCCCATCGCCACGCTGCCTTCCTCGACCACGGTCATGCCGGTCGCGATCGAGGCGATCGACTCGGCGATCGAGGCATATACGCCGCCGTGTACGAGTCCCATCGCCTGCTTGTGATCGTCGCGAACAACCACACGGGCGCGCACGTCGGTCTCCGAGCACTCCAAGAGCTCGAGCCCATAGAGACGGTCGTAGCCCAACAGGATCTCGTTGATCTGGGCGGCTGGTGGGATGGTCATCGGGCGGCCACGATAGCCTACAAGCGAGGCTTAGTGTCCGACAGGGGACCGGGCTGCTTCTCCACATGACTGAGCTCGACCGACTGCCACCCGACCAACGCGCTGTGCTTTCGCTCGTGCTCGACCGCGGCAAGAGCTACGGCGAGGTAGCCGAGCTGCTTGGCATCCCTGAGGACACCGTGCGCGACCGGGCGCACGCGGCGCTCGACGCGCTCGCGGACGACGCCGCCCCCCAAGGTGGCTCGCGCACAGGGAGTGGGCGTGGCGCGAGGCCAGGCGCGGAGAGTGGGCTCGGTGCGAGGCCAGGCGCGGAAAGCGCAACCGCCGCATCGGGGTTCGCGGCCGCAGGCGTCGGGCCTGGTCCGGCGAGGGCCGGGACTGGCGCCTCCAGTACGCCCCCACCACGCCCGCGGGAGCCACGCAGCCCGCAGACGTCGGCGGGCTCGCGGCGGGCCGGCGCGCTGTTGCTCGGCGCGATCGTCGTGGTGATCGTCGTGGTGGTGATACTCGTCTCGAGCGGTGGCGGGAAAGGCTCGACGCCGACGACCACAGCCGCCGGCACGACCACAACTACGACCGGGACCGGGACTTCCTCGACCTCGACGACGAGTAGCACCAAGCCGAAGCTCGACAGCACGATCCGGCTCAGCTCGCCCGAACCGTCCGTGAACGCCGCCGGCGTCGCTTACGTGCTCTCGCAGGGCAACAGGCGCGCGTTCTATGTGACGGCGCAGGGCCTGCCCCCATCCTCGGGCTTCTTCTATGCGGTGTGGCTGTACAACTCGCCGTCGGCCGCCGAGCCGCTCGGCCGCGCCTCGAGCGTGAGCTCAAACGGTCGTATGGAGGGCGGCAACCCGCTGCCTAGCAACGCCGGCGACTACGCAAAGCTCATCGTCACGCGCGAGACGAGCACGCACCCGAAAGAACCGGGGCCCACCGTGCTGAGCGGTGCTTTCACCCTGCACTAATAGACCCGGCGAACCACTAGACCCGCAATACGGGATGCCCGCCAAGCCCGATCCGATCGAGGACCCGTACCGATCGACCGGCAACGTTGGGCTGGACTCTCCCAACCGGCCTGAGCTGCCGTCGCCGACAGGGCTCAAGACAAGAGCTTCCCCGGGTTCATGATCCCGGCCGGGTCGAGCTCGGCCTTCAGCGCGCGCAAGGCGCTCACGCCCGCGCTTCCGATCTCTTGCTCCATCCACGGCGCGTGGTCGCGTCCTACGGCGTGATGGTGTGTGATCGTCCCGCCTCCCTCTACGATCGCCGCGCTCGCCGCCGCCTTCGCGACCTGCCACTGCTCGATCTCCTCGCCCTCGCGCTGGCGGGCGATGAACGTGAAGTACAGCGAGGCCCCCGTCTCGTACAGGTGGGAGACGTGGCACATGACCAGCGCCGGCGTTCCCTGAGCGCCCAGCGCGCGCTCGATCGCCTTGGCCACGCGCGTATGCAGCTGCTGTACGTTCGACCAGCGCGTCGCTGTCTCGAGCGTCTCGACCAGCGCGCCATGGGTGAGCAGCTCGTCGCGCAGGTAAGGCGCCGAGTAGCGGGAGTCAAGCCAAGCCAAGCCCGGCGAGCGCCCTACACGCAGCCCACCCGCGGCTCGCACGATCTCGATTGCCGCCGCCCGACGTACGCCTAGCTCCGCGGGATCGCCCTCGAAGCCGAGAATCGCCAGACAGCCGCCGCCATAGCCGCGCATATCGAGATAGGCACGCCCGAGCCGACCCTTCGCCCCACCCGAGCCGGCCAGCGCGAGCGACATGCGCGTCTCCTGCTCGTCTGAGAGGCGCGCGACGTCAGGCGTGCAGCGATTTTGGGCAAGCTCGCGAAATGCATGCGTGCCCGCCTCGAAGCTCTCGAAGAACACGCCTTCATAGATGCGCGTGGCGGGAGCGCGACGCACGCGCAGCGTCAGCTCGTCGATCACTCCCAGGGTGCCCTCCGAGCCGACGGCCAGTTCGCGCACGCCCGGGCCCGCCGCGCTCGCTGGAAAAGCGCTCAGCTCTATGTCGCCGGCCGGAGCGACCATGCGCAGGCCATGCACCATGCGCTCGAAGCGTCCGTAGCCGCTCGAGGCCTGTCCGGCTGAGCGCGTAGCCGCACAGCCACCGAGCGAGACATACTCGAAGGACTGCGGGAAGTGGCCGAGCGTCAGCCCGCGCGCGCTCAGCCAGCCCTCCAGCTCGCGTGCCCTGGCACCCCCTTGGACGGTAACCATCCGCGAGCGCTCGTCCAACTCCAAGACGTTTGTCAGACGGCCCATGTCAAGCGCCACCACTGCACGATGGGAGCCCCGCAGCGGCTCCACTCCGCCGACCACGCTCGTGCCACCACCGAAGGGGACGACCGCCAGCGACTCGCGTGCACACAGGCTCAGCAGCGCGCGCAGCTGCTCGCGGGTGGATGGATAGAGGACCGCGTCGGGGGCGCCCAGGGGCCGTCCGGCGCGCAGCCGCACGAGGTCGGAATAGCCCTTGCCGGCGGCGTGCAAGACGCGGTCGCTGTGATCGTCGCGCACGTGCCCCTCGCCGAGAATCTGGCGCAGACTCGCAAGCGCGTTTGAGGAGATGGATGAAGGTTCGAGCTCGACGTGTTCGAGTGCCACGGGCGGAGAGGGACGGGCGGCTAGGCCAACCGTCTCGCGTAGAAAGCCCAGGGCGTGCGCCGGCAGACCCTGCGGATGCAGCGGATCGCCCCACCCCCACCAGCGCATCCGCTGGTATAGCGCCACGCTCGCTGGAAAACCGCGCGCGAGGGCGTGCTTGGGGGGAGGATCTTGCGCTGCCCTTGGAGCCGGGCTCATGTCGTGGCGCCGCCCACGATCCGCTCCAGCCCGTCGAGCGCTTCGTCGAGCGTGGAGTGCGCCGCGCGCCGCACCAGCGGACTGCCAAAACGGGATAGTCCGCCGATCCACGATCCGCTGCCAGGCCTAGGCGAAAAGCCCTGCAACTCCTGGCGCAGCTCGATCGTCACCTCAGTGGCTGAGGGATGCTCGCGATGTCCCTCGGCGGGCCCTCCGGAGGCGCCCGCAAGAGTGATCTCCGTCTCGGCGCTGCGCAACACACGCGCAAACGGCGTGTTCTCCACCTGCTGGGACCAAACGATTCGCTGCCTATCGACCTGCTCGAGCAGCTTGAAATCGGCGCGCACGATTTTTCCACTGGGCCCTGTCAACACCTCGGTGAAGGCATCCTGGTCGACGGCCTCCACCCTGCTCACGCGCGGCCACCAACGCGGCAAGTGGTGGGGATCGCCGAGGACCTCCCAAAGATCTTCAAGCGAAGCCTCGATTGTGCGCGAGCGTCGGACGGTGGGCATGGTTAGGCCTCATATGTGAGCAGCGCGTGGGCCTCGTGCGGAGCCAGCCGCTCGCGGCCGCCCAGGAACGCCAGCTCCATCAGAAACCCACACCCCACGACCACCCCACCGAGGCCCTCGACCAAATCGCACAGCGCGCGTGCGGTGCCGCCGGTGGCGAGCAGATCGTCGTGGACGAGCACGCGCGCGCCGGGCCGGATCGCGTCGCTGTGCAGCTCCAGCCGATCCAGACCGTACTCCAGCCGATACTCGACGCTGACGGTCGCATATGGCAGCTTGCCGGGCTTGCGCGCCAAAACGAAGCCGGTGCCGAGCGCAAGCGCCACGGCTGGCCCCAACAGGAACCCGCGCGCCTCGGCAGCCAGCACGCATTCGACTTCGAGCGGACGCGCATACTCGGCGAGCCCCTGTACAGCCTGAGCGAGCGCCACAGAATCGGCTATCAGCGGCGTGATGTCCTTGAACAGGATCCCCGGCTTGGGAAAGTCGGGAATGTCCCGGATCAGCGCGCGCAGGTCTTCAGTCAAAGGCATAAGGCGGTCAGTCCGTGGATGGCGCGCAGCGCACGCGAGCCGTGCCACACCAGTCGCGTCTCAGATATCGCACGTCAGCTACGGCGCGGCGCACCGCGGCCCACGGCATACGGTGCAGCACGCGCGGATCGGCCACCTCACCTGACGATCTTGCGTAGATCGCGTACCAGCAGAAGGTGCTTGAGGTGTGTAGTGACCGCCGCCAGGTTCTCGAGCGCGTCGACGGCGTCCTTGCGCCGCTCGGGGTTGCGCGAGCGCAGCGCCGGCGCGAGGATCTGCTGCAACAGGCTGGCCTCGCGATCGGCCGAGGAGCGGAACACGCGCAGGTTGCGCCCGCCCACGCCGTAGCGCGCAAGCTCTGAGACGGCACCGACGATCTCGCGCTCGGTCTCGTCGAAATAGCGCACCCCACCGCGCATCTCGCCCTTGACCACGCCGTACTCTTCAAGCTCCCGCACCAGCTTCGCGTCGGCGCCGGTCTCCTCCAGCACGTCTTCGAGCGAGTAAAGCGCCCCCTCCTGCTCGCGCACGCTCATGCTCGTGTGCCAAGCGCGCTTGCCACTTTCGCGCCCCGCGGGACGGGGGACCTGCATGTCGCCCGCGCGCCCAGCAGCCAGCTCTTGGCGGATGACCCTCAACGGCAGAAACTCGTCGCGCTGCATCCTCAGGATCGTGCGCAAGCGCGCTACATCGCTCTGTGTATACAGCCGGTAGCCGCCGGGCGTGCGGCGCGGCGTCAACAGCTTCTGGTCCTCCAGATAACGGATCTTGGAGATCGAGATGTCGGGAAACTCCTGCACGAGCGCCTTGCAGACCGCGCCGATCGTCAATGCCTTCTGGCGCCCGCCCTCACCACCGTCGCCGTGGCCGTTGCTCCCCGACGATGCGGCCTGCTCCTCAGCGTCATCGGCCTCAGCCTGGCGCCGCCCCGTCTGTGGCAGAGCCGCCATCAGCGCGCCTCCGCGACCAGCGCGAGCCCGGCGGGCGAAGTGAACATGCTTGGAAGTCTCATCGTCAGTGTGGCGCCCTGATCGGTACGAACTTGGCAGGCGAGTGTGGTTGGCAGCGGCGTCGTCATCTTGCGTGATAGGTCAGCTTGTACTTGCCGATCTGCAACTCGTCGCCCTCCTCGAGGCGATGCGAGTCGATCCGCGAACGGTTCACGTATGTGCCGTTCAGCGAACCGCAGTCGTCGAGGTACCAGGTGTCGCCGCGACTGACCAGCAGAGCGTGGTCGCGCGAGACGGTCACGTCGTCGAGGAACACGTCGGAGTCCGGGCGCCTGCCGATGCTCATCCGCTCGCGGTCGACGGGAAAGCTCTCGCCCGCACGCCCTCCGCCGGCACGAATCACGAGCGCAGGCCCGTGCGCGGTCACCTCGCCGAGCTCCACCGGCACCAGCTCGCCGGCGTCGTCGATCCGGTAGGTCGCGGTCACCGGCTCGCCCGCGGGTCCCTCGCCACGCGGCAACAGCGCGCCGCAGCGCTGACAGTAGTTGGCGCCCTCGTCGTTGAGAAAGCCGCACTCGGTGCAATGCAAGGCCACGAGCTACCTCACCCTTCCAGCGCCGGCTCGACCCGTGAGCGCATGCGCAGACACGGCGGCTCTCCAGACACGTTCATGCGCCGGCACGCGGCTCTCCAAACACGTTCACAGCCGCGCGAGACACGGCTAGGACTCGTCGGTCGAGACTCCGCCGGCGCGGTTGGCGAGAATGTCCGACAGGCGCTTGACGTCGTCGCCGGTGATCGCCACATCGCCGTCCTTGTGCTGCTCACGCAGACGGCTCACCAGCTCAGCCCGAAGAATGTCGATCTTGCCGTGCAGAATGCGTCGTTTGTAGGAGATCTCCATCTCCTCCTCGGTGAGCTGGCGGATCACATCCTTGAGCTCACTGTCGCTCATCGAGCCAAGATCGGGGAACGTATCCATCGCGAGCCATCTCCTCTTGCGCAAGGATGCAGGTCTGAGCTGCCGGTCATGCTGCCATGCTGCTCGTCCAGTATAGACCAAAAGGTAAAGTTGAGCTTGAGAGTATTCGGACAAAAATCGACGGCCCCCGTCGCAAGCGCCACGACGCCTTCGGCGTCACCTGCGTCCCCTCCAGCAAGCGGTGCCCAGAACGGCGTCCATCCAAAGCAAAGACTGCTGAGACGCCCGCGATGGACGCGCTCAGAGGCAATAGCGGCCGGGCTGATCGTCTTGATCGTCATCGCCGGCGGCGTCGCCCGCAACACGGCGGTCGGCACGAACACGCACCTCTCAGCCGATGAGAACGGCTACGTCGGCAACGCCAACAGAATCCTCGCCGACGAACGCTATGCCACCTTCAAGTGGCCTCCGGGGACCTCAATCGCTTTTGCGATCGCGACGCGACTGTCCGGCCACCACTCGCTGAAGCTGGCGACGCACGCCTCCGGTCCGGCGCAATACACGCAGCTGGCGGCGGGCGTGCTCACTCTCGTATTGGTAGCGGTGCTCGCCTGGGTCTTCGCGGGACCGTGGGCGGCGGTGATCGCCACAGCGCTGGTGGCCAGCTACGAGCCCCTGATCGAGGCCACGCGCACGTTCCTCTCAGAGCCAAGCGGCGCATTCGTGCTGCTCGCCTCAGTTGCCGCCGCGATGCTGGCCCGCTCGCGCTATGGCAGCCGCAACGAGCTGTTGTGGCTGTTTGCCGCCGGCGTCATGGGCGGGATCGCGTGCCTCACGCGTAGCGACATGGCGATCGGTATGGCTGTGATCGCGCTCGCGCTCGCATTCAGCGGACGCCCGGGCTGGCGCACGGCTTTGTTGCGCGGCGGCGTGTACCTCGTGGCCCTGATGCTCGTGCTCTCCCCGTGGTTGCTCTACGCATCAAGCAAGGAGGGCCGCTTCGTGCCGATCACCAACGCCGGTCCCGACGCGTTCTTCATCGGCAGCTACCTGCCGGGCCACGGCGAGCTCGTGCCAACCGAGGAGAAGCTCGCGCCCGAAGTCTGCCGCCACTTCCCCCAGGACTGCGGCCGTTACTGGCAGCAGAGCTCCGCCCCGGTCTTCCGTCTGATCGAAGCGCGCCATCCGCACATGTCCGAGAACGCGGCGGTAAATGAAGAAAACATCAACAACGTCCGTAAATACGCGCTGGGCAAACCGGCAGCGTTCGCGTCGATGCTGTGGTCGAAGTTCTGGAAGATGTGGACCGTCGCGTGGACCGGCGGCAACGGCACGTACCACCCAGACACGAGCCCGGCACAGCACAAGATTTATCTGATCTTCGCCGTGATCGGCTTGCTAGCCGGTATCGCGCTGAACCGGCGCCTGATACTGACAATGAGCGCGGCCGTGCTGCTGGCGATCGCGGCTTTCGCGACGCCGTTCAACGACCAGCCGCGCTACAACGTCAGCCTGATGGCGCTGCTGCTGTGCGCCGGCACAATCGGGGCGTGGCTTGCGGGCGAACGGCTGCTGGCTATGTGGCGCGAGCGCGCAGCTGCTCGCGCCCCGAGCGCACATACAGCGCACTGGCCGTGAGAGCAAGCACAAGCCCGATGTACAGCAGCACTTCAGCGAACGTGCCAAGACCGCACATCGCGAAGAACAGCGCTCCCATCAACGGCGCTACGCCGACGCGCCCGGGCCAGTTGATACGCAACTCGATGCCATGCTTCAGCCCATAGCGACCGAGTGCCACCATCGACAGCTCACGCGCCACGAGCACCGCAAGCGCCCAGCGTGGAAGCAGGTCGAAGCGCCAACACACGACCACGCCGCTGACGACGAGCAGGCGGTCGGTGACGGGGTCCATCAGCGCGCCAAGGCGGCTGTACTGCCGTGTCACGCGGGCGGCGATCCCGTCGGCGTAGTCGCCCCAGCCGATCACGGCGAACAGGATCGCGTTGAGTGCGTCCACCCCGTCGCCGCTGGACAGCGCCACCACCAGGAACACGGGGATCAGCGCCAGACGCATGAAGCCGATCGCGTTGGGGATCGTCCAGGGCCGCAGGGGTTGGCCTGTAAGCGTTTGCGGTGGCGGTGGCCCCGAACGGTCCAGGCCGACCAGGCGGCGGAGGGTCAGACGTTCGTGCGAAGGCCGGTCCCCGCGCGCTTGCCGATCCTCCTCGGTGGATCCTTGCGAGGGTGTGCGGGAGTGAGGCTCCAGACCGGAGAAGTCTCCGCCAGGCTCTAGGGGGTGCTCTGGCACAGCTCGTCCAGCGCCCGCAACAGCTCTGCCGGCTCGCCGCCGAGCGGCAGGGACGGGCCAGCCTCGCGTCCGCGCCGCAGCTGCACCTCGATCTCGCCCGACTCCAGGCTGCGCCGCCCGACAGTCAAGCGCACGGGACAGCCGAGCAGCTCAGCGTCGGCGAACTTCTCCCCCGGCCCAGCTTCGCGATCGTCGTAGAGAACCTCGACACGGCCGGCGAGCAACGTCTCATACAGTCCATCGGCCGCGTCGCGCTCGGGCGTCCCGGGAC
>JBAQGH010000160.1:0-5419 GCA_049287685.1 Solirubrobacteraceae bacterium
GAGCAGGGCTCTACGACGAGGTCGCCGGCGACCTCGACCGTCCCGCTCTACGCCTCTCCGGAGGCCAGCAGCAAAGGCTATGCATCGCGCGCGCGATCGCGATGCGCCCCGAGGTGCTCTTGATGGACGAGCCCTGCTCGGCGCTCGACCCGATCTCCACAAGCGTGATCGAGGAGTTGATCCACGAGCTTCGCCGAGACCTGGCCGTGGTGATCGTCACGCACAACCTCGCACAAGCCCAGCGCGTAGCGGACAAGGTCGCCTTCATGTACCTGGGCGACTTGATCGAGTACGGCACGGCCGCGCAGGTGTTCGAGCAGCCTCGCGCCGAGCGCACGCGCGACTACGTGCGCGGCGCCTTCGGATAGCAGTTGCGGATGAGCCCTTCTGGTCGCGGACCCCGAACGAGCCCCTACCGATAGCGCCCCGATGAACGTCTTCCCGATCCAAACTCCGCCCGAGAGCGACGGCGCCAAGTGTCCGAGCTGCGGCGCTCAAATCGCCGCCGACCAGCGCTACTGCCTGGCCTGCGGCCAGCCTTGCTCGCCTGTGCGACTGCCGTTCCTCGATGTGCTGCAGGCCGAGAGCGAGCTGCGCCGCCCAGTGGCGTATGCCCCGCCGACCGCCGGCTACCTGCCGCCGCTGCCCGCAGACGACGGTGCGGTCGGTTGGCTGCGGCGCTATTCGGGCCTGTTTGGCCTGATCGCCGTGCTGCTCATGTGTGGCCTGATCGGCTTGCTCGTCGGTCACTGGCTGGCGCCGTCCAAAGCGGCCGGCTCATCGATCGTCAAGATAGAGGGCGCCCTGCCCGCGGCCGCCGCGACATCCGCTCCAACGACGACATCTCCCACGTCCACGCAGGCGAGCCAAACAAAAGCGGCCACCAGCAAAAGCGCGCCGGCCACCGAAGCGCAGGAAGTCAAGGAAGTAAAAGAAGCTGAAACGGCCAAGGCAAAGCCGAAGCCCGCGAGCAAACCGAGCGCCGCCACGCTTCAGAAGCTGAGCAGCTCCAAGGGCAAGACCCACCAACAGGAAATCGAAAAGCTGACCTCCGGCGACAAACCGATCGAAACGGGCGGCTGATGGCCGAGCAGTCTCTCGTTCCAAGCGGCTCGCTGGTCGAGCTGCGCGACCGCCGCTTGGCGCTGGCCGAGCGCGTAGCCGGGCTGACCTGGGATCTAGGCGGGCTCACCTATGAGATGGCGATCCGCGATCACTACCGCCTCGACGTGCTCTCACGCCGCGCGGCCGAGCTGCAACAGGCAGACGCCGAGCTAGGCGAGGTGGAACGCCTGCTGGGCGCCGCCGAGGCGGGAATCCACGGCCAGTGCCGGTCCTGCGGCGCTGTCCACAGCCGCGGCGCCGCCTACTGCTGGCACTGCGGAGCCAGCCTGCAGGTGGAGGCACGCCCTGCGGTACTCGCGCAGGACAGCGCCGCACAAACGCCGTCGGCCTGAAGCCCGCGCTGTAGCATCGCCTCGTGCCGCTACGCCGAGGGAGCCTGCTTCTCCTTGTTCTCGCCCTGGTTGCGGCGCTTGTCGCCGTCGCCTGGGCAAAGGCTCCCTCCGGCGCCCCTCCACACGAAGGCGGCTGCCCGATCTTCCCGGCCAACAACCAGCTCAACCAGGAAATCGCCCACGCCCCGGCCAACCCGAACTCGGCCAAATACATCGAAAGCATCGGCGCGAACATCCACCTGCACGCTGACTTCGGTACGCCGCCGAGCTACGGCATCCCATATGTAGTCGTCGGCCCCCACCAGCCGAAGGTCCCGATCCATTTCACCGAATACGGCGAAGAATCCAATCCGGGCCCATACCCGATACCGCCAAACGCGCCTGTAGAGGGCGCGGGAGAAGCAGGCGACCGGCATGTGCTTGTGCTGCAGGAGGGAGTTTGCAAGCTGTACGAGCTGTACGCGGCCCAGCGCACAGCATCGGGTTGGGACGCCGGGTCAGGCGCCGTGTTCAACCTGCGCGCCAACAAGCTACGTCCCGAAGGCTGGACTTCGGCGGATGCCGCCGGCCTGCCGATCTTCCCGCTGCTGGTGCGCTACCCGGAGGTGCGCTCAGGGCAGATCGACCACGCGCTGCGAGTGACCGTGCCGGCCACCCAGCGCGGCTACATCCATCCGGCCACCCATTACGCATCCAGCAGCTCCGATCCGGCGCTGCCGCCGATGGGCTTGCGCCTGCGCTTGAAGGCAAGCTTCAACCTGGCGGCTTACCACGGCCAAGCTTTGGTGGTCCTGCGCGCGCTCAAGCGCTACGGTCTGATCGTCGCCGACAACGGTAGCCCTTGGTACATAACAGGCGCCCCAAATCCAGGTTGGAACAACGAAGACCTCGATCAGCTGAAGCAAGTGTCGGGCTCGGAGTTCGAAGCGGTCAGCACGGGGACGATCCTGCACCACGGGTAGGGCTCGGGCAGATCGCCCGCGGTCGCTTCTAGCGCTGTTCGGTCGAAGCCGGGTCGCGCTGGGCGAAGGCGTCTTGGGCGCTTGACTGAGCTGAGGGAGACACAGGCGCCGGTGCGGCCTGCTGCGGAGTCGGTGGAGGCGCAGGCGCCTGCTGTGCCGTTCCCGGCGGCAACGGCGGCAACGTCGGCTGCTGCCCGGGCTGCTGCGTGTCGTGGCCATGGCCTGTCGCCTCGCCGGTCACAGATTGCTTGAACTCGCGCATGCCGGTACCGAGCGAGCGCCCGATCTCGGGCAGGCGCTTGGCGCCGAACAGCAGCAACAGAATCACCACGATGAAGATGATGTGAAGAGGATTGTCGAGTCCCATTCACACCAGTCTAGGCACTATCGGCGGAAGTTGGGTGATTTCCGCTTGAGGGCTCCTTTTGCGGGGGATCGGCGTCCCCGTGTTCACCGATCGCCCTGCGCACAAGCTGGTACGCCACGAACAGCATCAACAGCGCGAAGCCAACCCGCAGCACACTGTCCGACAAGGCATTTGCCAAAGCCACGCCGGCAGCGACGCCGGCGATGGACAACAGCCCCATCAGCAGCGCATCTTTGCGGCGCACGTTTCCGTAGCGGTCCTGTCTGATCGTGCCGACGATCGCCACCGGCACGATCGCAAGTAGCGAGGTGGCCTCCGCCTGGTGCTGTCCAAGGCCCAGCACGATCACCAGCCCAGGCACGAACAGCACACCGCCGCCCACCCCGAGCAGCCCGCCGACGATGCCCGCACACAGCCCGATCGCGATTGCGGCGATCACCGCTCGGGCGCGCTCGTCGCGCTTGGCAGTTGGTCTCGAAAAGGGCGATGCCCCCCGCGTGCGCGGGGGGCATGCTCTATCCGACGATGGTGGTGGCCACCAGCGTGTGGGGGCCGAATGCCGATCATTGCGTCAGCAGCTCCACGGCACTTGCCACGAGCACCGCGGCGAACAGCAGCGAGATCGAGCGGGTCGCAAGGCGCTGCTGCAGCCAGGTGCCGACGAACACCCCGCCCACAGCTGGAACTCCCATCAGCGCCGCGTCGAGCACGTGCACGTTGCCATAGGCACCCTGTGTGGTGGCGGCGAAGCCGGCGATGAACACGATCGCCGCGAGCGAGGTGCCGGTAGCCTCGCGCGGCCCGTAGCCGAGCCACAGCACCAACAGCGGCACGATCACCGTCCCGCCGCCAACGCCGAACAGCCCGCTGAAGAGGCCGGCGGCGCTGCCGATCGCAGCCAGCTTGAGTGCTCTGTGGCTGCTCGGCTCGAGCTCCCCGTCAGCGGTCTCGTGCAAGATCTGACCGGTCCGCCGCCACAGAGCGCCATACTAAAGGTCGTGTCCCCGGCCGCCCTGCTTGTGGAGGCGCTTGAGCCGCTCCGCTCCGACCCCGACCATGCAGCCGTGCTGCTTGATATTGACGGCACGCTGGCGCCGATCGTGCGCCATGCCGCCGATGCGCATGTGCCCGAGGCGACACGCACGCTGCTGATCGAGATATCCAAGCGCTACCGGCTTGTGGGCTGCGTCAGCGGACGCCGGGCCGCGACGGCCCGCCAGATCGTCGCGATCGGCAGCATCGCCTACATCGGTAACCACGGCGGTGAGCTGCTGCGCCCCGGAGCCACCCGTCCCGAGCTCGACCCCGACCTGACGGCTTGGTCGGAGCGCGTACGCGAGTTTGCGCGGCGCGCGCTCACCCCAGAGCTGCAGCGCGCGCGCGTGCGCAGCGAGGACAAGGAGGCGATCGCCGCCTTTCACTGGCGCGGCGTCCCCGACCAGCAGGCTGCGGAGACGCTGGTGCATGAGATCGCCGAGCGAGCGGAGGACGAGGGCTTTGCCGTCCATTGGGGCCGGATGGTGCTCGAGGTGCGCCCGCCGATCGCACTGGACAAGGGCCTGGGCGTAAGCGCGCTTTTGCAGAGCGCTATAGATCGCGAGGACGGTCTGCCGATCAAGACCGCCCTCTACGTCGGCGACGACAGCACCGACCTCGACGCCTTCCGGGCTCTGCGCGCGCTTGTCGATGCCGGCACGCTGGAGCTGGCCGTGCGCGTCGCGGTCGGCTCAGAGGAGACGCCCCCCGAGTTGGCCGAGCAGGCCGACCTGATCATCGACGGGCAGAGCGGCGTGCGTGGCCTGCTCCAGGCGCTCTTGTGAGGATCGCCGTCATGTCCAGCCGTCCACTGCGGAACGCGCGCTGACGCGATAACGAGGCGTGCACTTCGTCGACTTCCTCAGGGCCACTGTCCTGCTCAGCGCAGCCGCTGCGACAGCTCTGGTAATCGTCACCGTGTTCTCCGCCGCACCGTCTTCAGATCCGACAATCGTGCCGATCTCAGTCGGTTGGTGGGTGCTTGCCGCCGCGATCGGACTGTGGCTGGGCCGCCGCGCCGAGGTGCACCCGCCGATCGCGCGTCTGTTGCGCGAGGCAAAGACAAGCACCGCGCTACCCGAGTACCGCCCGGGCGCCACGCTGCTGAACCGCCTGTGGCCATTGTTGCTATTCACTGTGGTGGCCGGCGGGCTAGCTTTCATCGCCCCGCAGATCCCAGGCATCGGCGCAGGTTTCGCGATCGCGGTAGCGCTGTGGTGGCGCCGCCAGGATGCCGCCGTGGCGGCGATCGAGGAGCGCGACGGGGTGCGCTTCCACGTGCTGCGCACATCCCCGCTGCGCGCGATCGCGCTGGCACGTACTCCAGGCTTCAAGGCCCTGCGCCCGGAACGCGTGGGCGGCGCCACGACCTGAGAGGCGACAGGGCGCGAAGGTGAGCTCCAGCTCCGAGTCCAAAGCGCGCCGTGCCGGCGCCGCTGCTTCTCTCGACGTCCTGATCGTCTCGCTGGGTGCGACCGGTGGCCTGCGCGCGGTCGACGACGAGCTGCTCGCTTCGTTGTATCGGGCCGGCGCGAGCGCGGCGATCGCGCGCCCCGAGCCGCCGGCGCCGGTACGCACGCTGATGCTCACCGACCTGC